>NC_019695.1:1503760-1804512 GCF_000317125.1 Chroococcidiopsis thermalis PCC 7203 | reverse complement strand
ATTCCTGTGGATGCAGTGTTAGCCGCCCAGCTTCGATTTTGGACATGTCGAGTACGTCGTTGATCAACGCTAGTAGGTGTTCGCCACTGCGATTGATGATGCTAACGTTCTCCTGCTGTTCTAAAGTGAGGGTGCGACTGCGTTGCATCAGTTGAGCAAAGCCGAGAATGGCGTTGAGGGGAGTACGCAATTCGTGACTCATGTTTGCCAAAAATTCGCTTTTCGCTTGATTTGCCGCTTCTGCCGTTTCTTTTGCTGTTTCCGCCGCGATTTTAGCTTCGTTGAGTTCGCGGGTGCGCTGCTGAACTCGATTTTCTAATTGCTCGAATGAGTCTTTGAGTTGCGCCGCCATCCGGTTGAAGGAGTGGGACAAAGTTTTTAATTCTTTGACAGCAACAACTTTGACTTCTTGGTTCAGATCTCCTGTCGCGATCGCCTCAGAAGCTTGACTCAAACGCCCAATCGGTTGAGCGATCCAACGAGAAGTAACAATTCCCAATATGATTGCTACTAGTAATGCCGAAAAACACAGCAAAATTGTCATGCGCGTGTTGGCATTAATTTGTGCCATGAAATCGGATTCTGGGACGACGACTACAACTAGCCAATCCAAGCCATAGCGATCGCGCCACGGTTGTACGTGCAGGAATTGGCGATCGCCTTTCAGTTGAAAGTTTAATACTTGGCTATTTTGAATTGCTTTAAAGCTGCCAAATTTTTGCTGTAAATATTTGGCTGTAGCTCGAATTAGCGGATTTTGGCTATCTGTTGCACTGATGCGGTGCGTACTCTTATTAACAACTTTGTATGGTTTTTCAGCACCAGAATTAGCAATTAACAGCCCATCTCGCTCGATAATAAAGACTTGTCCTGAAGGGCTAATTTGAATCTTTCGGAGGAAATCGCTGATATCGGACAGCAGCAGATCGACCCCAATCACAGCGACTAGTTTGCGAGCTTTATCGTAGATCGGGTAATTCGCAGAAGCCGCTACATATTCCTCATAGCTGTCTGTCGTATATACCCGCGTCCAAAGCGGTTTGCCTGCCTTTACGGTTTGGGTATACCACACATCAGTCAAAGGTTCGTACTCGACTACTTGTTCTAGTTTGCGCCGATTTCCCTGTTTGTCTGTGGAATAAGTGTAGGATTTAGCTTGAGTACGAGCAGAAATTTCTTCGATTGTCACGTCTTGCCCTTTGATCCAGCGTCCTGCCCCAGCAGACTCGCCGTTTGCAAGAGCATAACCGATATAACTAGGCTTGTCATAAACCTGCATTTGTTGCCAAAAATACTTGCCTGCATCTTGAAAATCTTTCAGGTTGAGTTTCCCCATCTCTATAGCATTGGCATTAAGCTGATTGATTTGATGAGGCATTGCTAGGTAAGCATTGAGATGTTCGTTCACTAACTGGTTGGTTTTCTCGATCAACTGATTAGCCAAATCGTTAACTGCTTGTTGTCCGTTACGCAAAGAAAAGTATCCAGTCAATCCAACAGCGGCAAAAATTTGCAGCACGAATGGCAATATCAACAGGAGACGTAGAGGTACTTCCCGATCGCTTGTGTTTTTTTGGTTGGTTAAAGGTTTTGGCAGCATACTGTAAATTCAACAACTCCACAATAAGCAAACCGTAACGAGCAGAGAATTAGTGCTAATCTAGGCAGCTCAATGGAGATAATTTATTACAGACTGCAAAATAGTCGAACGACATCCGAGTTTTTGCCGATCTTCACTTTTTCTAAATTATTTAAACATAGAGAAGTCAAAAAGGATGTTTGAGGAGCCTCGCTAGATTAGGGCAATGACCGGGTTCAATCTCTAATTTTTCTTTAAATTTTGCTTAACCGAGTATTTTAACATTTAGAGTATTACATGTATCATTAGTTATAATTTTATTTACTTAAAATTTAACTTGAGAATTGCCTGAAATAATGGGTTGTGAAAACGCAAGTTACTACGTCTCTACAACCCATGAAACGACCCTTAACAAAGAGTCAAAATCAAATTCAATCGCGATTATTGCCACAAATTAATTCAGATAGCCTTCAATCAACTGGCGATATTGACTCTTTTGCTTTACGCCTTTGACTTCGCTCAGCAGTTCCTTATCCTTAAAGAATTGGATAGTCGGCGTTCCCGTAACTTGAGCGTTCTCGGCAATATCAGGATCTGCTTGAATGTCAATTTCGACAAAGTGAATTTTGCCGTCAAACTCATCGACAACTTTATTCAGAATCGGTTTGAGCGTGTGGCAAGGACCGCATCCAGGCGAGACATATTTCACCATCAACAGGCGATCGCTATCATGAAATAGTTTGCGTAAAGCATAGCCACCATAATGCCGCGTCTGAGCGAGATCGAATTCTTCTGGGGTGGCGGCTTGCTTGGCTTGATGTTCCAGTTCGTTATTGGGAGTCTCTGGTTTTTGGTGGAATTCTTGAATCAATCCATTCACCGACAGCCACCGCTCTGCTAGCATTGCTCCCATACAACCGCTACCAGCAGCCGTAATTGCTTGACGATATTCGTGGTCTTGCACGTCTCCAGCCGCGAATACTCCTTCGACACTGGTTTCTACCGAACCGTGCTTGGTGACAATGTATCCTACATCATCTAATTCCAGTTGACCTTTAAATAAAGATGTGTTGGGATTGTGACCGATCGCATAGAATAAACCCCGTACTTCTAGCTTACTTTCTTCGCCTGTTTTGTTGTTACGGATCAGCAAGCCTTCCATGTGCTTTTCGTTGCCAAACACATCTACCGCTTCCGTATTCCAGTGAACGGTAATTTTGGGATTATTCAAAACCCGGTCTTGCATCGCCTTACTAGCACGCATTTTGTCACCCCGCACCAACATATGTACCTCGTCGCCATATTTGGTCAGGTAGATCGATTCTTCAGCGGCGGAGTCACCAGCACCAATCACGGCTAATTTCGCTCTGTGGAAAATCGGTGTAGCGCCATCGCAGATCGCACATGCTGATATACCTCGGCTCCAAAACTGGTGTTCATCCGGCAGTCCCAAACGCTTTGCAGTAGCTCCAGTCGCAATGACGATGCTATTCGTCTTAAATTCCCGCTCCTCAGAACGGACGGTAAACGGACGCTGCGACAAGTCAACTGCAATTACGTCCTCGGTGTATAACTCAGCTCCCCAGCGTTCTGCTTGAGCCTTCATCCGATCCATTAGTTCCGGTCCTGTAATTCCTTCTGGAAAACCAGGAAAGTTTTCTACTTCTGTCGTCGTCATCAGCTGTCCGCCAGGTAAGCCCCCTGCTTGGAAGCCTTCAAAGACAACAGGTTTGAGGTTTGCCCGCGCTGCATATATAGCTGCCGTGTATCCAGCGGGTCCAGAGCCAATAATCACTAAGTTCTCAACAGCAGGATTGGTCATAGGGGAATATATAAACTCATAACGACTACGTTTTTGTTATTATAACAGAGCTATTGAGAAGTCAAAAGTCGTAAGGACGGGTTTCGATCGAAAATTTTCACTTAAGGTTGTCAACCTATTTGCGCGCACCCGCCCGTACAAAAGTCAAAGTCGTAGGGGCGAGTTTTTTGAAGAACCTCTGGCAGAACAGATAATTCTGCGGTTAAACCCGCCCTTACCGAAGTCATATCATGTCTGTTCAAACAGCCATATCACCGTAGGGGCGGGTTTTAACAGAGATCTTCATACATAATACAGAAGATCTCAATAAACCCGCCCTGACAGAATTTACGGTCAATAACCGGACGTGATATCAGGAAAAAAGACAACAGAGACAAGGAAGTAGGAAAGGTTCAGGGGCTTCAGGAGAGTTCACCAATTACCAATTACCAATTACCAATTTGCCACTACTCACTTCAGAAACTCCAACACTGCTGCATTCACTGCCTGGTTTGCACCAGCTGAGGCATCATGACCGCAATTGGGAAGAATTTTTAATTGAGCGTTAGGGATGCGCGATCGCAGTTTCTCACCATCGCTACACGGAAACCAGCTATCTTGTTTTCCCCATAAAATTAGGGTGGGACATTTAATTTTGTGTAGATAATTTTGAATTTTAGTAATTAAGCTTGGTTTTTTTGCCTGCAAGTGTTCGATTTCTGCTGCTGCAATTTGTAAGTCTTCCGCAACTTTGGCGATCGTCCCAGGAAATTCTACAAACGGATAGGTCAGCCAATAGACATCTTCGTCCGTCAATATTGAGGGATCGTATAGTACAGATCGCCGCTCTAATCGCATTAATTCCCGCATGATGGGGGCAAAAAAATATGGAAACCGAGTTGAATCGATCGCTTTGACTATTTCTGTTGGTAATTGCGACAGCAACCACATACCCCAATGCGGTAGGCGTTCGGGAAAGATTGGGACATTAACAACAATTAATTTTTCGATCAGTTGAGGATAAGCAAGCGCCAGCCCCAAACTCACTAATGCACCCAGCGACTCTGCAACGATGATGGCTGGTTCGTTGCACAAGCCGCTAATAATCCGCGATAGCTCGATCAATTGGTGATCGTGTCTTTCTTTACGTAGTGGCTTTTCCGAAAACCCGTAACCTTTGGCATCGAAACAAATCACGCGAAAGTATTTCGATAAGGGTTCGACGCTATAACGCCAGTTGTAACTCCAACTGCCAATTCCATGAATTAAAAATAGTGGCTTACCCGTGCCTTTCTCTCCGTAAGATATAGAAACTGGGTAGCCATTCGCATCGATAATTTTTAATGTTTGTCTCCCCTGGGGAAATGTCGCCTGCCACCAGTCCTTCATTCCTGTCTTAAAACCTCAATTAGCTAGTCACTGCATTTAAGAGCAGTTTAAAAACTAGCACACTCAAGGTCACTAAACCTATACCAATAATTAAGAACCCTACTACCAGTAGAAACATCAACCAGCGATTGGCAGGCTTACTAGTATTTGTTACCCCCAAATGTGTCTCTATTAGCTCCAGATTCTTAACGTTGGCTTTCCAGGCAAAGTCAAACCAATCACCCACCACTGGGACAGTACCAACTACGCTTTCTAACAGAATATTACTCACCATTTTTCCCAATGTCTCTTTGGGAAGTCCCAAGCGCACGGCTTCCAGTACGATATATGCCGAAAGCGCCGTGCCGATAAAATCTCCCGCTCCTGGTAGCAATCCTAAAATGGGGTCTAAACCAATGCGAAACTTCGTCCCTGGAATTGCGATCGCATTATCCATTAGGTGTGTTAGCTTACGCAAGCGTTGAATAATAGCAAGCCTGGGATGATTTGTCACAACAGGAATTGGCGAAGTCCGAGACATAATGAGGGGTGAGGAGTTAGGGGCTAGGGACTAGGGAAAATAACTCGATTATTGACTGCAAATTGAACTTTGGCACAAAGGCTATTACTGTCAATCTAAACATAGCTGAATACACTATGGGTTGTACCTATAGCCATATTTACCTAGCAATAGGGTGTGAAATGTGGGTATTGCCACTTACTACTGCTGTAGGGACGGGTTTACCTGAAATCTCGGTTACAAACAAAGTTTTTTGGTGAACCCGCCCCTACAACCATCAACCAATTACTAACAACTAACAACTAACCCCTTGCTTTTGGGCTTGAGCTTGAATGGCATAATCGCGGAATCTTTCCATGTTGGCTTGCAGCGTCGATTCGACTGCACGACCTAAAAATAGGCTATCCATAATTTTTCCTAAAATTCCTGGAAAGGCATAGGCAACGCTGAGCTTAACAATGGTACTGTTGTGGCGATCGTAAAACCGAATTGCGCCTTGATTGGGCAGACCATCCACAGATTCCCATTGAATAATTTGATTTGGTACTTTCTTCAAAATGCGCGAATGCCAGTCGAACTGCAATCCCCCCGTATTTAAATGCCAGCGTGACAAATCAGGGTTATCCTCCAGCACTTTTACCGACTCAATCCACTTCATCCAACGCGGCATCTGCTCTAGATCTGACCACAATTCCCATACTTGGTCAACGGGAACTGGCACTTCAACCTGTACGCTATGCTCTAACCAATCTGGCATTGACTTTTCCTCTGGTTGTTTAGTGTCTATGCAGTATCGCTCGAAGCTACTACCGCGCCTGCGTCTACCTATACAGCCGACAACTCACCTTGGCTGGCTAGTTTTTCACTTGCCAGAATTGCTTTCGCTGCCAATCGCCCCGAAAGTGTTGCCCCTTCCATACTATCGATGTAGTCTTGCTGGGTGTAGCTCCCCGCTAGGAAGAAATTTGCTACTGGCGTAGTTTGATAAGGGCGATACGGTTCCATCCCTGGTGCTTCGCGATAGAGAGACTGCGCTAACTTGACGACGCTATGCCAAGTCATATTTAACTCCCGCGACGAGGGGAATAGTTCGTGGACTTGCTTGAGGACGTGTTGAGCGATCGCCTCGTTACTTTCTTTAATGAAAGGATCGCCTGGTGTCAGTACCAGTTGCAATAAAGAACCCTGTCCCTCGCGGTAATAATCTGTCGGGCTAGTTAAAGCCAAGTCTGCAAAACAAGAAAAGTCGGCATCCGGTGTATACAGTAAATTATCGATGCCTGCGGCTTGCTGCAATTGCTGGCGTTTTTGAGCGTCTTGCAGTTCTGTCACCCAACCATCAAACCGCAATTGTACCGTTGCAACTGGTACTGCTTCTAACTTATAAATGTTGTCAAATTGCGACCATTGCCGCCATGCCGCAGGTAAGAGCCGTTGAATTCCCGGGACATCGCAAGCACAGACATAGGCATCGGCAGTAATTGTTTCTTCTGTCTCGCCACTAGCAACAACTATGCCCGTGACGCTGGTTTCTCCCCTGTCTTGGGCAAATTGAATTTCTCTGACTCGCCGCCGCGTGAAAATTTTGACCTGCCTATCCTCTAAATACTTCACAATTGGTTTGTGCAAAAACTCATCCGGCGAACCTTCCAACATCCGCAACACCGAAGCCTCGCTTCTAGCAGCAAACATTTGGAAAATTGTCAACATGCAACGAGCAGAAATATGCTCGCAGTCGATAAAACCTAAAGCATAGGCAATTGGGTTCCACATCCGCTTGATGCTACCATTGCTGCCACCCTGACGGCGGAACCAGTCAGCAAAACTGATGTTGTCGAGGCTGCGGATTGTTTTCATTGCCCCCTCAAAGTCGATTAAACCCCGCACGATGGGGCTAGTACCGAGGGCGATCGCATTTTGCACTTTATCTTGTAGTGACAGCTGCGAAGTCGTGAAAAAGGCTTTTAATCCATTAAATGGCGCACCTGTAATAAAGCGAAAATCTAACGCTCCGGTGCGTCCGCCTTTATTAATAAAATTATGGACGTGTTCTTTTCGCAGTAGGTGTTCAAATGCCCCTACCTGCTTCATTAATTCAAATAGCTGGTAATAATTGCCAAAAAAGACGTGCAACCCCATCTCAACATGGTTACCATCGGGATCTATCCAACTCCCAACTTTTCCACCTACAAAGGGGCGAGACTCATAAATCTCTACTTCCCAGCCAGCATCCGCCAACGTGACGGCAGTTGCTAGCCCAGCCAGCCCCGCACCGACAATCGCAACCCGCATGTGTTATTACCCGCTCAGTTTCTTTACGTATATTAACAGGGAGTGGGAGTCGGGAGTCGGGGGACAAGGGGGACAAGGGGGACAAGGGGGATAAGGGGGACAAGGGGGATAAGGGGGACAAGGGGGACAAGGGGGACAAGGAGGACAAGGGGGACAAGGGGGACAAGGGGACGAGGAGAAGTTAATATCTTCTTCCCCTGCTCCCAGCTCGTCCCTGCTCCCTAATAACTGACAACTGGTAACTGTCGCTACGCCCAAAAAGTGGCGATCGCAGTAATCTGGGATTAAAATCTGTGAAGCAAGTATTGGCAAAGGTACAGATCTTTGCTTAATGACGCAACAAAGCTCTGTAGGTAGTAAAAGTAGAGAAAATTTAGCATCTAACTTATGGTAGAACCTATGAAAACTCCTCATAAAGTTGTCATCGTTGGTGGCGGCTTTGCTGGGCTGTATGCAGCCAAAGCATTAGGAAAAAGTGGTTTCGATGTCACTCTAGTGGATAAGCGGAATTTTCATCTGTTTCAACCCCTGCTCTATCAAGTTGCTACGGGGACTCTCTCCCCAGCCGATATTTCGTCGCCGTTGCGGGCGATTTTGAATCGACAAAAAAACACTAGAGTGCTGATGGGCGAAGTCATCGATCTCGATCCTCAACAGCAAAAAATTATTTTGCGGAATGGCGAATTAGCCTACGATAGCCTGATTGTCGCGACTGGGGTAAGTCACCATTATTTCGGTAACGATAACTGGGCAGAAGTTGCACCAGGACTCAAAACTGTAGAAGATGCTTTAGAAATGCGACGGCGGATTTTTCTAGCTTTTGAAGCAGCGGAAAAGGAAACCGATCCAGAAAAACGTCGTGCTTGGTTGACTTTTGCGATCGCGGGCGGGGGACCAACGGGAGTAGAATTAGCTGGGGCGATCGCGGAGCTTGCTTACAGTACGTTAAAGCGCGATTTTCGCAATATAGACACCAAAGAAACCCAAATCTTGCTGATAGAGGGTATGGATCGCATCCTACCACCCTACGATCCAAAGTTATCGGCTCAAGCGGCGCACTCTTTAGAGCGATTGGGCGTAACGATCAAAACTAAGACTTTAGTTACGAACGTCACCGAGGATGCTGTGACGATTCGTCAAGGTGAGAATATTGAATCCATTCCTGCGCGGACGGTTTTATGGGCAGCGGGTGTGAAGGCTTCATCGATGGGAGAAGCGATCGCCCAACGCACGGGGGCGCAACTCGATCGGGCGGGACGAGTCATTGTCGAACCCGATCTAAGTCTGGCTAACTATTCCAATATTTTCATCATTGGCGATTTGGCGAATTATTCGCACCAAGATGACAAACCTTTACCAGGAGTCGCACCCGTAGCCATGCAAGAAGGGCAATATGTAGCAGAACTGATCCAACGCAGGCTTCAGGGACAAGCTGTCACTCCTTTCCGCTACGTTGATATCGCCAGCCTAGCGGTGATCGGACGCAATGCCGCAGTCGTAGATTTACGTTTCGTCAAGTTCTCAGGTCTTTTTGCTTGGTTAATTTGGCTGTTCGTGCATATTTACTACCTGATTGAATTTGACAATAAGTTGGTAGTAATTTTCCAGTGGGGCTGGAACTATTTCACCCGCAAGCGAGGAGCGAGGTTAATTACTGGCGAAGAATCATTACTTCAGTTAGGGATTGATGAAAACGGTGATTATTACGCGCCGTCAGGCGATCGCGCGAACGTAGTTACTACTCACACCTAGTTAAGTTATCGGCTTGATAGTTTGTCATTAGTCATTCGTCATTTGTCATTGGTACGCCCAAAGAAATATTGACAACTGACTAATGATTCATTAGTTATTGGTAAGTCTACAAATGATAAACGAGAAGTCGTAAGTCGTAACTAAGAACACTAATCATTCACAAATGACAAATGACTCAATTATTAGCAAGATTGCTGGCAACGCAGCCAAACATAAACTTCTTGACTTCTTTGGGAATTTTGCCAGTTGCTCTGTACTTTTTTTCTAGTTTAGAAAACTGTTCGAGATCGTAGTCGTCTTGAATGCGATCGAGGACGCAAGCACAGACTTGTTTTTTACCACTTTTTTCCGTGCATTCCTGCATAAAACTTTGTACGACTTCTGCCGGGTATGCATTGGTATTTGCTTCAGCTCGAACCAATGTAGGAAAGAAAAAAGTGGCAGTAGAGAGAAGTGTGTATGTGAGTTGCTTTCCAGTCAGCATTTTCCGTTTAAGTTCAAAAAAATTTCATGAAGCAGACAAATCAAACATAATTTATCCGCACATTTTCTGGGTCAGAAAAATTACTGAAATTAAGATATTCTTAATTGGGAGCCAGCGATCGTTAAGTATTAATAGGTAAGTGTAAACAAATAATACAAGTTAAAAACCCTGATAAAAATCTCGCAATTTGGCGATCGGCTGTGTCAAGATGAAAAGCTACAGATTTATCAGTTATTAGTGGCTAGTGGCTGGTGACTAGTGGCTAGAATTACTCCCCCTATCCCTTGTTCGACTTACGACTTTCAACTTTTTTACCATTGCAGATTTTGACTCAGTAAGGCTGTTGCTGCTTCCCCATCTACAGCAGGAGAGAAAAAGTAGCCTTGTGCGTATTCGGACTGTAAAGCTCGCAGTCGGGTAAGTTGTGTTGCGGTTTCTACTCCTTCGGCTGTCACCTCTAGTTCGAGCTGGCGAGCGAGAGTGAGGATAGTTTCCACAAGGGGGACGTTGTCAGCGTTTTCAATTTGTGCCACAAAGGAGCGATCGACCTTTAAACCGTGAATCGGAAAGTGATAGAGCCGCCCTAGAGATGAGTATCCCGTGCCAAAGTCATCGATCCATAATTGCACGCCTAAATTTCGTAACTGCCAGAGGAGATCGGGTGCGGCTCCGGCTCCATCCATAATTGCGCCTTCAGTAATCTCTAGGTGCAAGCATTCGGCACTTAATTCTGTATCCTGTAAAGCTTGCTGTACTTGCTGGCTGAGCTGGGGTTGACTGAACTGCTTGCCAGAAATATTTACACTCATCGTTAAAGGTGCGATCGCAGGAAATTGCCTTTGCCACTGAGCTAATTGAGCGCAAGCCGTGTAGAGTACCCACTGACAGATGCGGTTAATCAGTCCCGCCTCCTCTGCGGCGTGGATAAATTGGCTGGGGTTTTGCAAACCGTATTGGGGATGTTGCCAGCGAATCAAAGCCTCAAAACCGACAATTCTACCTGTAGCTAGCGAGATAATTGGTTGATAGTACAGGCGAAACTCTTGTCGTTCCACAGCATTTCTTAGATCTGTTTCCAATTGCAACAGTGCTACTGCCCTAGCGTGCATGTCAGGGTTAAATATCTGATAGCCTGACGTTCCCTGGCTTTTGGCGCGATACATGGCAAGATCGGCATCTCGCAGCACGTCTTCGGAGTTTTCATAACCAGTGGTACTTAAGGCAATACCAATACTGGCAGCGGTGAAAACTTCCTGTCCGTCTAAATGAAACGGCACAGCAAGCGCAGTATTGACTCGTTCGGCAACGCGAATTGCATCGCTAACATCGGTAATATCCTCGATCAGAATTGTAAATTCGTCTCCCCCGAGCCGCGCTACCGTATCTATAGGACGCAGACATTCTTTAAGGCGATCGCCGATCGCCATGAGTAAGCGATCGCCCAGTAAATGCCCTAAACTATCGTTAATGACTTTAAAGCGGTCTAAATCTAGAAACAAAACGGCGAAAAAATCTTCTGGATGCCTTTTGTGATGCTCGATCGCTAATTGCAAGCGATCCATAAACAGCACGCGATTGGGTAATCCCGTGAGCGGATCGTGAAACGCATTCTGCCGCAATTGTTCTTCTACTTGTTTCAATTGGGTAATGTCGCGGCAAATCGTATTCAGTCCTACAGGTGTCCCTATTGCATCTAAAATTAATTTGCTGCGTTCGCGAATCCAAAACACCGAGCCATCTTTACGCACTTTTCGCAGTTCGATTTCGCTCGTCGTCACTCTGTCGCGAAACATGCTCTCCATCCACTGCTGCGCCCAAGGAAGATCGGCTTCGTAAACTGTCATCCAAGCCGAACTACCAATTAGTTCTTCTTGGCTATAGCCTAAATACTCAGCACTAAACTGATTTGCCGATTGGATTGTGCCATCAGGTGTCAGGGAAAAATAGGCATCGGGAGCCAGCTCGAATAATTCTTGATATCGCTTTTCACTTTCTCGTATTGCTTCAACTCTGGCGATTTCTGCTCTGAGTTGTTGACCAAAAAAAGAAGCCAAGCCACCCAATAATAAGATCGCCAAAGTTGCAACACCAATCGTAATTGCCAGCACGTAGTTATCAATGCCAGCAGGCATCGTGCTTAATTTTTGGACGCTGGGATAGAAATCGACTCCCGCCATCGCCAGGTAGTGCATTCCATCAATCGCAGTTCCCGCTAAGATGGCACTTCCCAGCTTGCGCCAACTCTCAGCCGGAACCAGAACTTTAGCAGCCGGATGAAATGTCAGCCACAAGCCACAAAAGGACAGACCAACCGCACACAAATTGGAAAAAGCAACGAACCGCAGATCGTAGATTGGTTCTGCTGCTACCAACATCCCCTGCATAGCAATGTAATGCATCCCAATAGCGGCAAGCCCGACAAAAAAACTGCCAGACGCTAACAACAGCCATTTCAACGGTAGGCGACTGACGAGGAACAGCCCCAAACCAGCAAATGCGATCGCCACTACCATTGACAGTAAAACGATTTCAAAGTTGTAAGAGATGGGAATTGGTAATTGATAGGCAAGCATGGCAACAAAATGCATTGCCCAGACACTAATTCCTAAAGCGATCGCGCCGCCAACCGTCCAAAATTTCCGTGCAATTCCCTGCGCATAAATAACTTGTCCCACCAAATCTAGCGCTGTGTAAGCACCAAAAATCGCGATCGCTAGCGAAAGAAAAACCACCCGCAGATCGTAGGTGGCGCTTAAGGCTCTACTTATCTGAATTATTTCCCGATCTACCATACTTGCTGCTGAGATTTTGGCAGCAGAAAATCCTGCCGTAGGCTAATTTCTCTCAGCTTGCCATTTAAGTACAGAGTTTTTCTCCCTCAAAAAGTATGATTTTTAACGACTATCCTACAGATTGATGCAGAACTGGAATCAAAAACTGCGTCAATGTAAATGCATCGACTCCGATTTGAGTTCTTTCTCGTTCTGCTAAAATGCCAGCTTGGGAGTGCCACCATGCCGCACACGCCGCGATCGCATCTACTGAGATATGTTGTGCGGTTGCCTGGGCGAGCAGTCCCCCCAGTAATCCAGTTAAAACATCGCCACTCCCACCCCGTGCTAATGCAGGCGTACTCTCAGGATTAAGCCAGACTTGACCTGATGGATTGGCGATCGCCGTTCTCGCTCCCTTGAGCAATACTACTGCTTTGCTCGTCTGCGCTGCTTCTCGTACAGCACTAACGCGGTCTTGCATCGGGCTAGGAGCATCGGGAAATAAGCGCTTAAACTCTCCTGCATGAGGTGTGAGGACGGTTGGAGACGATCGCCGCGATAACTTTTGCGTCCCCAAAATGGCAAGAATATTCAACCCGTCTGCATCTAGAACTAGGGGACAATCGTTGTTTAAAACTCCTTGGATAATCGGCGTGGCTTCTAAAGTCAGACCGGGACCGCAGGCAATAGCTTGAAATGATTCTAAATCGGTTCCTTCTGGTAAATCGAGCTGGGCGATCGCGCCGTTATCGGTTTCGGGACAACCTACAACTAATGCTTCAGGAAGTTGCGCGTTCAGCAGGGGTTTGAGCGATTCAGGCACGGCGATCGACAGCATTCCGACACCACTTGCTCTAGCACCTAAAGCCGTTAGTAATGCACCGCCAGCATAGCGTCGCGAACCGCAGATGAGTAGTAAATGCCCTTGTTTGTACTTGTGGGTGACAGGCGGACGAGTCAGGGGAAGAGTGGCGATCGCCAAGTCACTCGTCACGCGCTTGACTTTAGGCGCTTCCAAAACAGCGTGTATATCTGCTACGGGAATATCAAAATCGAGCAGTTCTGCCGTACCGATATACTCTAATGCTCGATCTTGTAATAATCCTTGCTTCCACAATCCCAAACAAAAAGTTCGCGTTGCTTTAACTGCTTTTCCTAGCACTTCTCCTGTATCTGTATGCAACCCAGAAGGGAGATCGATGCTGAGAATAGGCATAGACCAGCGGTCGAGTTGGTGAATATCTGAGGCGATAGGCTCGGTGATTTGGCGTTCCATGCCAAACCCAAATAAGCCATCGATTAACAAGTCACAATCTTGCAAGGCAGCGATCGCCTCAAAATGTGGAATGCCCAAACTCTTAACATACTGTGCGTGTTGGTCGGTTAATTCTTTCAATTTGGCGATCGGACGGTAAACGAGAACTTCATACCCTTGAAAATGTAGCTCTCGCGCCACCACCAACGCATCACCACCGTTATGTCCTGGTCCTACTAGCACGCCGACCCGCCGTATCTGCGGATAGGGATACAATGTCTGCACTCGTCGGGCGATCGCGCCCCCTACTTTTTCCATCAAAGCTGCTACTGGCATTCCCGCAGCAAATATCCGCGCCTCAATCTGGCGCATCTGCTCAGCCGTAACTACGACTTGCTCAATTTGTTTGCGTCTAGATCGTTCTGGTAGCAAAGCTCAAATCCAAAGCTTACTTTATCTAGACTACCAGCCTTATCGAGCTACAGCTTAACGCTTGAGTCATAAAGCTTGAGGCGATCGGTTTTTCGGGTCGTGCTGCGATCGCATATCAGCAGCAACTACAGCAATCCAAATTGATTTGCAAACGTTTTCCGTGTAGAGACGTTACATGTAACATCTCTACACGGGCAATCGATTTCACGATTCATCTAGGAGCGCTATATATGCAGTCCAGGATGATTGAAAGCAATTGCGTGAGGAACGCTATAGTAGCAGCAGTCTCATTACCAGGACAGATTGTATGTATTCAGTCATGGGTACTGTGAATATGACCTTTCCCCTTTGGGGTTTAGTAATTTTCATCGTATGGACGATCGCTGTCGTTGTCTCTTTGATTGTTGTTAGAATTCGACATCTCTCTGCTGGTGGTTCTGTCAAAGATTTCGCCACACCAAATGATGAAAGCTTGCTTTGGCGCTTATATCGGGTACAAGCTAACTTGGTGGAGAACCTACCTTTATATTTAGGAGTTGTGTTTCTGCTCACAGTTCGAGGCGTATTTGGAACAGCGGTAGATTCACTTGTTGTCGCATACATCGGATTTCGGCTAGCACACTCACTGATTCACATAGCTGGCTTAAATCCGTTGTATCGAGTTTTCTGTTTAGGCATTCAGTTTGTTTGCTTGGTCGCCTTAATTGTACTAGCAGTTTTCTAGGTTATTAATTCAATTATTAACTATTGTCCGTAATAAACTCGCGCCCTTCTCAGTCCTGAAGCTCGTAAATAGCGCCGCCAATTTTCGGCTTGTTCTTTTGCCAAAAATGGTCCCACTCTTACGTGAGTGCGCGGTTCTTGGCGCTGGCTAATTCTGACTGGCATTCCCATTCTTAGCTGTTGTATTCGCTGTTCTATCGCACCTAATTTGTCTTGTTTAGCAGGAATGACGACAAAATAAAATTTACCTGTAAAATCTGTATCTTCTCCAGTTGAAAGATTGACAATTCGCGCATCAATGCCTTGAGATTCTAGGGCGATCGCTAGTTTTTGGGCGTTGGCAGTTTGTTGAAATATTCCTGCCTGAATCACGTTTCTTTGTTGATACTGGCGCACGAATGCCGATGGCTCAAACTGTTTGATTCGTTGTAGCGTCAATGCATTCGGATTATTTACGTAAACCAAGTAATTCGTTGTGCGAGGAGTAGGTACGGGATTTACTGGTAAAGGCTTAACTGATGCGGGGTTAGCTGGTGCAGAAGAGGGAGCTTGAAAGTCGAGTTCGCGGGGAGTGAAATTAGAATTAGAAATTCGGAATGCGGAATTCGGAATTGTTTTTTTGTTTTCAGCTATGGGTTGCGTTTCAGTGGCGTTAGCAACTACTGCCAACCATGTTCCTACCAATAGAGTTACGACTGGCGCGATCGCCATGTTCCTACTAATATCTAAATTAAAAAATTTGGTTATTATGGAAGATTGAATTCGCCGCTTCATCGTAGCTAGCCTTGTGCTTTAAGTCGAGTAGTTATTGAATATAAAACAATTTTCGCTGCATTCCCACCCACAACGCTGAAAATTAGCATTTAGGCTAAGTACAAGCAACAAAAATATAAAAAAAAATTAACCCACCCTCACTCTTACCCCCAGAGCATTTATGCGGAAACTTTTTCTGGATTCATGCTGCTGCGATTGAACGTTCAGTAGATACACGGGAAGAATAGGTAATGGGTAATGGGAGTTGGTAATGGGTAGTTGCTCCCTTGTCCCCCTTCGCCCCCTAATCCCCACTCCCTTCGGTCGTGGGGTTCCCGAGTTCCCCTTTGTCCCTCCCTACTCTCTGCTCCCTAATTAAATCATTTTCTCCGGGCGGACGAGGCGATCGAATTCTACTTCGGTGAGGTAGCCTAACTCGACACAGGCTTGGCGTAGCGTAGTGCGATCGCTATATGCTTTTTTCGCCACAGCAGCAGCGCGATCGTAACCGATATGGGGGTTGAGTGCTGTGACTAGCATCAGGGAATTGGTGAGGAAATGCTGAATTTGTTCTCGATTTGGCTCAATACCAACAACTAAATGTTCGGTAAAAGACGAGCAAGCATCGGCTAATAATCGGATGGAGTGCAGCAAGTTGTGTATCATGACAGGCTTGAACACGTTTAGCTCGAAGTTACCTTGAGATCCGGCAACTGCGATCGCGGTGTCGTTTCCCATCACTTGCACGCATACCATCGTCATCGCCTCGCACTGAGTCGGATTGACTTTTCCTGGCATAATTGACGATCCAGGTTCATTCGCAGGTAAAATTAGCTCTCCTAAGCCACACCGGGGACCAGAACCCAACCAGCGCAGATCGTTGGCAATTTTCATTAACGAAGTTGCTAGGGTTTTCAACGTCCCGCTAGCAGCAACGATCGCATCGTGAGCCGCTAAAGCGGCAAATTTATTTGGGGCAGAGATAAATGGTAATTGGGTGCGATCGCTAATTTTCGCCGCGACGCGATCGGCAAATTCTGGATGTGTATTCAAACCCGTACCTACTGCCGTACCCCCAATTGCTAATTCATATAAATCTGGTAATGCAGCTTGAATGCGGTTTAAGTCTTTATCTAATTGAGCGATATAGCCAGAAAATTCTTGTCCTAAAGTCAAAGGTACGGCATCCATCAAGTGAGTGCGACCGATTTTGACAATCTCCTGAAATTCCTCAGATTTAGCTGCCAATGCGTCTCGCAGTTTCTTGACCATTGGTAGCAGTCGATGGTAAATCTCTTCAGCTGCGGCAATATGCATTGCTGTGGGAAACGTATCGTTGGAAGATTGGGACATATTTACATGGTCGTTGGGGTGAATTGGCTTTTTACTGCCCAAAACTCCCCCAGCTAGCTCGATCGCTCGATTGGCAATAACTTCATTTGCATTCATGTTGGTTTGAGTGCCGCTGCCCGTCTGCCAAATTCGTAACGGAAAATGGTCGTCTAGCTTGCCAGAAATTACCTCTTCTGCGGCTTGCACGATTAAACTCGCTTTATCTTCCGGTAGTTGTCCCAACTCTTGATTGACAACCGCCGCCGCTTGTTTCAAAACTCCGATCGCCCGAATCATTTCCCGTGGCATGGTATCGTTGCCAATGGCGAAGTAAATTAGCGATCGCTGGGTTTGTGCGCCCCAGTAGCGATCGCTCGGTACTTCAATCGTCCCCATACTATCGGTTTCAGTCCGAGTGCCGATTTGAGCAGTCATGGGTTCCATTAGCATTTATTCCTTAATTCACCACATCCTACATCCTATGGCACTCCAATTCGCAATTGTATAAACCATACGAACATGGTTTATACAATATCTAGAGGGGCGCACGGCTGTGCGCCCCTACTACTTAAATAATCGATCGCACCACTCCCCCCTCAACTCGCAAGGCTGCGCCGTTAATAGCAGACGCTAAGGGACTGGCTACGAAAGCAACTAAAGCCGCAACTTCCTCCGGCGTGGCGAAGCGTTTAATTAGGGAAGAAGGGCGAGTCTTCTCGAAAAACTCTTTTTCTACCTGGCTCGGATCGATATTGCCAGACTGCGCCATGTCTTGCACGAAAGTTTCTACCCCTTCTGACTTGGTGGGACCAGCCAGGATAGAATTTACCGTAACGTTACTACCAACTGTAGTTTCTGCCATTCCTCGCGCCAAGGCAAGTTGAGCGGTTTTGGTTACGCCATAATGGATCATTTCAGCGGGAATATTCACAGATGATTCGCTGGAGATAAAAATAATCCGTCCCCAGTTTTGTTGCAGCATCAGCGGTAAGTAATGCCGCGATAACCGCACGCCACTCATGAGGTTAGTTTCGATAATTTCCATCCAATCTACATCTGTGATTTCGCCAAATTCCTTGGCTTGATAAATTCCCAGATTATTCACCAAAATGTCTACGACTGGTACTTGCTGAAACGTTAACTCAGCACCAACTGCGGTAGATAAATCTGCCGTGACACCTTGTAGTTTTGCTTCTGGATAAATCTGCCTAATTTTATCCATCGCACTCCCAACTCGTTCTGGTTTTCTGCCATTAATCGCTACTGTTGCCCCCTCTTGGGCTAAAATCGTCGCGATCGCCAAGCCGATTCCAGCAGTAGAACCACTAATTAGGGCGATTTTGTCCGTTAGTTGAAGATCCATTCGATCGCTCCTTACAGATTAAGGTCTAATCAAGCGATGCATATCTAAAGACGGTGGTGAAATTGTAGTCTGTGTCACCATGTCGTGAATCTGTCCTCGGTGGTGAGTTTGATGGTTGAAAAAGTGAGCGACTAATAAATTGACTGGATCTGCACAAGTTTTTCCAGCATTGTTTACATACTCGATCGTCCCGTGCAAAAACTCCGCAGTTAGATTGGCAACAAAGGTTTCAATCTGCTCATCTTCTACTCTACGTGCCGTCCACAATTCCTCATAATCTTCGTAAAGAATTGCATCGAGCATAGTTGATGGTATTTGCTTGCCTGCAAATCTTGTCAGCCAAATGCGGTCGCCTACTAAAATATGATTGAGCGTGCCATGAATGCTCTTAAAAAATGCAGGTCGATTTTGCTTGCGTTCCGTATCGCTTAACTGAGAACAAACTTGATACAATTTGTGATTTGCCAAACTGTTATAGCGGGCAAGCATTTGAAAGTGTTCGACAAGCATATTAGTTTTGAAGGGAGCTGGGGAATTGTAGGGGCGAGTTTAGCGAGCGGCTTTACTACTAGCAGAGATTTTCGGTGAACCCGCCCGTATAGGAATTTAGAATTGGATACAAATTTTGCCGAAGTGAGAGCCGCTTTCCATATATTTCAAAGCTTCTCGTGCTTCAGAAAAAGGAAAGACACGATCTACAATTGGTTTGATTTGATGTAGCGTAATTGCTTGATTCATGGCTTCAAACATCTCTCGCGAACCAACATAAATTCCCTGCACGCACACGCTTTTCATTAACATCGATACCGTGCTAATCTCGCCACTACCACCGCTGAGAACGCCGATTAAACTTATTTGTCCGCCTATACGTACAGCCCGTAAAGATTCGTTTAGAGTTCCCGATCCGCCAACTTCTACAACTAGATCGACACCCTCACCACCAGTTAATTCTCTGGCGGTTTTGCCCCATTGAGGAGATTGTTTGTAATTAATTGTTTCTGAAGCCCCTAATTGCTTGACTTTTTCCAACTTTTCATCGCTGCTGGAGGTAGCAATAACTCGCGCCCCTGCAATTTTGGCAAACTGAAGGGCAAAAATCGAAACTCCGCCCGTACCTTGTACGAGTACTGTCTCGCCTGCTTTGAGGTTACCGGAGTGAAATAGGGCATTCCAAGCAGTGACGGCGGCGCAGGGTAAAGCAGATGCTTCTGCGTCTGTGAGGTGTGCTGGAACGTGTACTAAGCCATCTTCGTGCAATACTACATATTCTGCCAGCATTCCGTCTCTGGCTCCACCCAAAGCCGAGTTGGTTTTTGCTGCGGTTAGTTTTCCGGCGATCCAATTTTGGAAGAAAATACCCGCCACGCGATCGCCCACTTTTACCCGCGTCACTCCTTCCCCGACTGCTACAACTTCTCCCGCGCCATCAGAAAAGGGAATTAGAGGTAAAGGTATGTTGGGATTGTACAGTCCTTTAACCACCATCAGATCGCGGTAATTCAGGGATACTGCCCGGATTTTGATTAATACTTGTCCGTAACTGGGGCTAGCATCTGGACGTTCTGCAATGTTTAGAGAGTCTAAACCGAAGGAATTCTGAATTTCGTATAGCTTCATGCTAATTCTCCATCTGGTTCTGGCTGTAGAGACGTTACATGTAACGTCTCTACATAGTAAAAAAATTGGTTGCAGATCTAGCATTAGCTAGGATGGAAAAAATAGATAGCTAGTTTGATTGCTTATATTGTCAAATTTGAAACAGTGGCGATCGCAATATTTTTAATTGTCATAAATTTGTCATTCGTCATTCGTCATTGTAAAATATCCGATTTTATCGCCCCCATTTTGAGCTTCATTAGTCATTTGCCATTGTCATATATCCAATTTTATCGCCCCCTTAAAAAGGGGGGATGGGGGGATCTTCTATGACGTAGTTGAAAGAAAATAGACGATCGCAACTTAAGAAAATGCGAACTATTCAACCTGCTTTTTACTATACAAGATCTGAATTATTTTACTCAAGCTAACGACAATTAAAACCACAGCTAAGCTAACAGCTAAGAAAGGTAATACGAGCGCCAAGATTGACAAAACAAACGCGCCGAAAGATTCAATTGTCGCTACGACTGAATTACCGAGTCCAATTGTCAAAGCAGTAGAAGATATCCGAGCAATTCCCGTTAAGCCTTGAATTGTACCAGCTGTACCACCACCTGCGATCGCGGCTAAAGTCCATTTGAGTAAAGGATCGGTATCGGGTAGAAAAGCAGCGGTGATAGCAGTACCAATTGCGATCGCGGTTGGGGTAGCAATAGTATCTAGCAAGTGGTCTACCAAGGGAATATAGTAAGCCCCCACTTCCACCGTCGTCGCCACAGCAAAAGCTATCAGTGCCGGATAAGTCCCCATCCAAGCAAAACCTGAAGCCAGGGGTAAATGACCGAAAACAGCTGCAATACTCATGACTAACGGTGGAATAAAAATCCGAAAGCCACAAGCCGCACTGAGAGCAATACCGATACTAATACCTTCTAGAGTATCCATCTTTGAGGGAACAAGAGAACAGGGGAGACAAGGGAGAAGTCAAAAATTAAAAGTCAAACGTCAAAAGTTAAAAATTAAAACTCAGGAGTCAGAAGTCATAACCAACAACTGATAACTGACAACTGTGTAGAGACGTTACATGTAACGTCTCTACACTGATAACTGATACATACTAGCGCTTTTCAGTGCCTTGATTGCCACCACCTTCAGCCATTTGATCGCTGCTGCCAGATTCTGGTACAGCAGAAGGCTTAGCATCTGTTTGAGCCGCATTACCAGTTTTGCGAATGTCTTCCTCAACGGGGGTTTGATAGCCGCCGGAAGCTGATGACGTATTTTTTTCTTCTTCTGACATAATCTTTTCCAAATCCATGCTAATTTAGCATCATTCTATACAGCAAGAAAATGCACTCTCCTCTCTCTTACATGTGGTTTGGTGTAATTTTTGCTCCACCTTTAGGAGTAATTTTTTTGAAGTGAGTTCTGAGAAAAGTTTTGACTTCTGACTTTTGACTTTTGACTTCCTCTGTTGTGGTAAAAAATACTTAAGCTAAAATTTTACAAGCAGTTTCACGATAAGGAAAAATGCCGTGTTCCCTTTGCGCGACGATGTTCCTACATCAATTACGCCTTATATTACCTATGGATTAATCGGTGCAAATATTGGTATTTTTCTTTACCAATTAACCCTGAACCAACAACAATTACAAGAATTTTTCTATTCAGCTGCCGTCGTGCCTTGCCAATTGTCAGGAAATATAGTGGGTAGATGTCCCATTCCAACACCGCAGCAATTACCAGAATGGATGACATTAATTTCATCTCAATTTTTGCATGGCGGCTTCTTACACATTGCCGGAAATATGCTGTTTCTCTGGATTTTTGGGAATAATGTAGAAGACCGTTTGGGACATGTAAAATTTTTAATTTTTTATCTTACTTGTGGAGTTTTAGCGGCGTTATCTCAGTGGTTTTTCTCACCAAATTCAACTATTCCCTCATTGGGTGCAAGTGGGGCGATCGCAGGCGTGATGGGTGCGTACATTTTGCGTTATCCCCAAGCAAGGGTATTGACTTTAGTATTTTTGGGATTCTTCGTGACTACCTTGCAAATTCCAGCAATTTTTTTCTTAGGATTGTGGTTCGTTCAACAAGCTTTATATGGTATCGCTAGTTTACAAGTTCCTAGCAATATTGGGATGGAAAGTGGCGGTGTCGCTTATTGGGCGCACGCCGGAGGATTTGTATTTGGGGCAATTCTCGCCCCAATGTTTGGATTGTTGAAACGCGATTAATTGAGACGAAATGTAGAGACGTTGATGTAACGTCTCTTTATCGAGACTCTGGTGATGATGCGATCGCTTCTGGTTGCGGTAAATTCTGTTCTGGCGATCGCTGAAACACAATTTGTAATAGTGGTGGGGCGATAAATGTGGTGACAATGACCATGACAATAATTGCTGCATCTAAGGCAGGTGGTAACACGCCAGTAGCAGAACCAATGCCAGCAAAAACAAGTCCTACTTCACCTCTAGGAATCATACCCACACCGATCGCTAAACGATTGACTTTTTCTTGCCCGAAGACGGTGAAGCCAGTGACAACTTTACCCAAAATTGCCACGACAATCAGAAAGCTTGCCATAATCAGCCCTTCCCGATTTGCTGGGACGGCTGGGTTTAAAACACCGATGTCTGTTTTGGCACTAACAACGACAAAGAAAATCGGTACGAGAATATCTGCGATCGGTACGACCTGATTTTTCAATTCGCGACATTTTTGCGTTTCTGCTAATACTAACCCAGCAGTAAAAGCTCCTAAAATTGCCTCTAATTTGATGACAGTGGCAATGTAGGACAAGACAAAAGCGAAAATGAGCGCTGGAATTAATAATTGACCGCGAGTTTTGAGTGCATCGACTAACTGAACGAAGTAGGGATTTAACCAGCGTCCAATTAAAATTGCTCCTACTAAAAACACGACCGAACTGAGGATTAAATAAATAATATTTGTCAGTTCGACTTCTCCAGTTTTAGCAAGACTAGCAACCACTGCTAGGACGATAATACCCAAAACATCATCCAGCACCGCCGCACCGATAATAATTTGTCCTTCCGAACGGTTGAGATAGTTGAGTTCTGCCAAAACTTTAGCCGTAATACCGATGCTAGTTGCCGTCAAAGCCGCGCCTGCAAAAATAGCTGGTACGGTGGAGATGTGAAATAAAGTAATTAAGCCTAAAGTACCGAATAGAAATGGTGTCACCACCCCGACGATCGCGACGATTGTAGCTTGAGTCCCGACGCGCAATAATTCTTGTAAATTGGACTCTAACCCAATTTCAAATAGTAAAATCACCACACCAATTTCCGATAGAACGGAGATCACTTCGCTGTCTATCTGAAATGTTGTCGTCACTCCATCTACACTCAATCCTGCCGTAGCCTCCAGAAAACTCATTAACAGGGAATTAGAACTGTCGCCGCCACCTTCTGGAAAAACCAACAGATGTAAAGCCGAGATTCCTACCACCAAGCCGCCGATAAGTTGCCCTAAAACTGGTGGTAAATTCAGCCGCGCGCAAACTTCCCCGCCAATGGTACTGGCTAGGTAAATGACAACCAGACTAGCTAAGATGCCAGCAAAAATGAAGGGAGCATTGTCTGCTGTTGAAGCACTGGCAAGTAAAGAAGTGCTACCGATGCGAATCGGATCGAACCAGGCGATCGCGTCAAATACTGGTGCTGCGGAAATCAGTCCACCAAAATTCATGCTTTAACCTCAAGTCACTTTTCTCATTGTGCCGTTAATTCGGGAGTTGGGAGTCGGGACAAGGGGGATAAGGGGGACAAGGGGGACAAGGGGGACAAGGGGGACAAGGGGGATAAGGGGGACAAGGGGGACAAGGGGACAAGGGGGAATAAATACAAATGAGCAGTGACCAATGACCAATCATTCAATCGTCAGATTGAATGGCAAACGGGCATAAACTCCTAAAGGATCGTTCATGACTTGCAGAATTGCTAGCTCGTCGCGCATTTTAGCAACTTCAGATGCGATTGGGGCTGGTAGTGCGAGTTGGTTTGCAGCAGTATTGTTACCCAAGGCGGTTCTGACTCCATCAGAGACTTGCCCAAATAAGCGTTCTTCTAAAGAACGACTTTCGGGATATTCTGCTACTTCCCAGTCATCGCCTAACTTGGCTTGCTTCGTGGCGTAGTCAATTGCTGCGTCTAACCCACCAATTTCATCGACTAACCCAATTTGTTTGGCACTGACACCCGACCAAACTCGACCTTGGGCAATTTCCTCGACTTTCTGTTGCGGTAAATCCCGTCCCTCAACAACTTTTGATAAGAATGTACTGTAGATGCGATCGACCGCGCGTTGATAGACTGCTAATTCTGCGGGAGATTTAGGGCGAGAAACAGTTTGACTGTCGGCATATTTTCCAGTTTTCACCACATCCCAGGTAATACCATTGTTATTTGCCAACTTTTGGAAATTTGGCAGCAGTCCAAATACGCCGATAGAACCTGTAATTGTGTTGGGTTCGGCAAAAATCCGATTGGCATCGGTGACAATCCAGTAACCGCCGGAAGCTGCAACATCGCCCATAGAGACAACGACTGGTTTTTTGGATTCCCGCGTCAGGCGGATCTCGCGTTGAATGATTTCTGAAGCTGTGGCACTTCCACCAGGACTATTTACCCGTAAGACAACAGCTTTGACATTGGGATTCTGTCGCAATTGGCGGAAGATCCGGGCAAAGCGATCGCCTCCTACTTGTCCCGCCTCTCCTTGACCGTCCACAATATCACCTTCAGCGTAGACGATCGCCACTTTATTCTCTGAGTTCCGTTCTACGCCCAAAGCCTTACCAGAAACCCCAGCATATGCACTCAAGCTAATTTGGCGGAAGGTTTTATTTTCTTTTTCCTCACCAGTTAGCTGCTTTAACTGCGCCAAAACGCGATCGAAATAGTCTACTTTGTCTACTAATCCTTGTTTTTGAGCTGTTTCTGCCAGCAAGAAACCTTGACCGTCTGCGATCGCTTGTAACTGGTTAGGGCTAATTTTCCGGCTTTGACCGACTGCTGTGCGCCACTCTCCCCACACATCATTTAATAATTTCTGTGTCTGTTGCCGATTTTCTGGACTGAGATTTTGACGAATTAATGGTTCTACGGCAGCTTTAAACTTACCTACCCGAATCACTTGCACCCCAACACCAAATTTCTCTAATGCCCCCGTTAAGAATGGAGTTGAAGCACCCAAACCATTAATCTCCATTGCGCCAAGGGGGTTCAGCACTATGGTATCCGCCACGGAACTGAGATAATATTCTTTCTCTCCCCAACTTGAGCTGTAAGCAATAATTTTTTTGCCAGCAGCACGGAATTTTTCCAAGGCTCCCCGCACTTCTTTCAATTTGGCGTAGCCACTGCTGCCATCCTCGGCGCTATTGCTGCCATCGAGATAAATTCCAATAATTTTAGGGTCGCGCCTTGCCTTTTCCAGGGTATCTAGCACCGTGCGAAGGGCGATCGTGCGGTTACTTTCTCCTGAAAGAGCATTTTGAATCAAAGCGCTGGTACTGGAGTTACGCGGGGCATCGGTGATATTGAGAGATAGATCGTAAACTAAGACCGATCTATCCTTAACTTGCGGTTCGTTATCTTGAGCAGCCAATGCCACCAATATGACAAGCATTCCAGATATACTCAGACCAAAAAATAGTAGCAGTCCGAGCAAGGTTCCAATGGCACTAGCAAAAGTTTGTTTGAGGAAGTTACGCATTTAACTAGGGAGTAGGGAGTAGGGAAGGGAACAAGGGAGACAGGGGAGACAAGGGGGACAAGGGAGACAAGGGGGACAAGGAAGTAGAGGAGCAGAGGGAGCATTCTAGCCACCAGCCACTGGTTCCACTAGTCACTTAATAACTGACAACTGATTTAATTTTTCCCACAACTATCATTTATGCTACGCGCTGCAAAGTTTGAGATTGTTTGAGCTGTTGTAAGTTAGCGTTACCAGTACAAAAGAGGACGGTGGTAATTTCGGCAATTAGGACTTCTGCAAGAGCGTGTAGGGTCGATTCTGATTCGGCAGCTGCTCGTAAAAACGGCATGGCAAGACCTGCAAGATCTGCTCCCAGGGCGATCGCTTTGGCAACTTCTAAGCCGTGTCTCAACCCGCCAGAGGCAATCAGAGGAATATTGGGGGCAGCCTGCCGCACGTTGATAATGCATTCTGCCGTGGGAATACCCCAGTCAGCAAAGGTGAGTCCGAGGCGGCGTTGCATGGCTGTTTCTGCCCGTTCGCTTTCTACTTTTGCCCAGGACGTACCACCTGCACCCGCTACGTCAATCGCTGCAATTCCAGCATTGATAAGTTTTTGCGCCATCTCCCCTGAAATTCCATTACCGACTTCTTTCGCGATCGCCGGAACGGGTAGCTTCACGCACAGGTTTTCGATTTTGTCAAGTAAACCGCAGAAGTTGACATCACCTCTGGGTTGAATGCACTCTTGTAGGGGATTGAGATGCAAAATCAAGGCATCGGCTTCGAGGATGTCTACTACCCGCAAGCATTGTTCTAAGCCATATTCGTAGTTGAGTTGCACCGCACCCAAGTTAGCGAATAAGGGAATATCGGGAGCGAGCGATCGCACGGCGAATGTATCGGCAACTTGCGGTTTTTCCACTGCTACCCGTTGAGAACCTACACCCATCGCGATTTTATAGTGTTGGGCAACCTCAGCTAAGCGTCGATTGATGATGCCTGCTTGCTCTGTACCCCCAGTCATGGAAGAAATGAGTAGGGGTGCGCCTAGCTTCTTACCTAGAAAGGTAGTGGTTAAGTCAATGTCACCGCGATTTAGTTCGGGTAAACAGGTATGAGTAAAGCGATAGCGTTCCAATCCATTTGTCACAGACTGGCACTGGACATCTTGTTCGATGCAAATTCGCAGGTGATCTGCTTTACGAGATTCGGTAGCTGCTGGCAAATTGGTAGGAAGGTTCACAGGTGGATTCAAATCGAAGCATCATTTACTACCATTTTCTCAGTCTTGGGTAGAAGATGCAGGTAAGTTTTCATCCGGCTTGTTCTACCGTTTGCTGCAAGCTATTGTAACTCACGACTCGGTTACGACCGGAATGTTTAGCAGCATATAAGGCTTTGTCAGCAGCACCGAGTAATTTTTCCTCTAAAATTGCATCTATTGGAAAAGTTGCATGACCGACGCTGACAGTGACATGAATCGAGAGTTCGGAGGAAATAGCGATCGCTTCAACAGCCACAGCATGACGCAATCGTTCTGCGACAATCGCCGCACTATCGTTGAGCGTTTCTGGTAGAATCACGGCAAACTCTTCGCCGCCATAACGCGCCACTACGTCCACGGGGCGAATTTCGCGTTTGACGATCTCAGCAACGACTTTGAGTGCTTTGTCTCCCCCCTGGTGTCCGTGGGTATCGTTCAGCTTTTTGAAATAGTCGATATCTAACATAATTAAAGAGCAAGGATGCATGTAGCGATGCGATCGCTCGATCTCTGTTTTGAGTTTTTGGTTGAACTCGCGACGGTTAAAAACTCCGGTTAATCCATCCAAAGTCGCTAAATTTCGCAAAGCTGTCTGACTCTGTTCGAGTTTTTCTGCCATTTGATTAAACATCGTTGCCAGTTGCCCCAATTCATCTTGATTCGTTAGGACAATCCGGTAAGAAAGATCTTCCTCAGCTAGGTGTTTGACTCCCTCTGCTAAAATCTGCAATGGGATTAATACAGAACGAGCTAAAGTTAAACTCGCGATCGCCGCTACTCCCAATCCCAAGCCAAACACAACAACTACAATCGCCTTTACCCAAAGTTTGGTGTTTCGCGCTTGAGCGACGTTATCAGATATTTGCAAATGAGTCAGGAGTTCTTGCAATCGATCTAGAGCTTCTGTAGCCTGTTCGAGCTGTACGTCCAAACGCTTCTTTTCTTGGGCAGTAAACTTAGTTCTAGCTAGATGGGAATTCGTAAAAATCGCCTGGCTGCTGATTTTAGCTTGTTGCCATGCTTTTTGAGCTACGAACAACAAAGCTGTTTTTTCTGGCGTATCGTTTGAGGTATTCAGAATTGTCACAAAAGCTTTATCTATTTCACCACTTATCCGCAGAAAGCGATCGCGAGCATCTGGCGTACCGTAGCTGAGATAATCATCAGCAGAAGTTGATGCCATGACAATCAGTGATTCTAACTCGGTAACGGGAAACAATTCCTCTAAAGTTGCGTTTTCATTTTTTTCAAATTTACTCAACGCTCCTTCTACCGAGATAAAAGTCCCACAACCAAGCAAAATCAACGGCAGCAGCATAGCTCCCATACCAAAGGCGAAGCGATTGCGGATGGAGGTACTCGAACCCCAGATTTTCATCAAGTTTGGCAGCTGCTAGCTTAGTTGCATTTAGTTTGCCCGCAGCCACCCCAACTGTTTACTGTAATTACGCGCAGCAACATGTAATTTTTATATGAAATTGGTATAAGTAAAAACACGACTCGGGAGAAGCTAAAAGTCAAAAGCTAAAAGTCAAAAGTAATTCTCCCTACTCCCTACTCCCTACTCCCTTAATTTCCGCAATAACTGCAAATGCTGAGATAATGGGGCAAGGGTATTTGCCGCGATCGCACCACTGGCGGCGACGGCGGGTAAACCGATACCAGGGAAGGTAGAATCACCACAACACAACAACCCTGGAATCGGTGTAGTTGCGCCAGGAAACAAACCTTGCCCCGCAGCAATGGCGGGACCGTAGGAACCTCGATGACGGCGTAAGTAACGAGCGTGAGTTAGGGGCGTACCTACCAAAGTTACTTCACAGCGGTTGTCGATATCAGGAATAATCCGTCTCAAAGCTTGCCACATGACTTCTGCCCGTGCTTGTTTTTGACGGGCATACTCTTCACTTTTGCGATCCATTCCCTGCCATATACTGTAAGGTTCGCTACCAGGAGTATAAGCATGAATAACGTGCTTTCCTGGTGGTGCTAGGGACGGATCTAAAACTGATGGAATCGATACCAATACGACATTTTGCGGTGCTGTGACTCCCCTTTCCCAATCGTTTACCACAATATAGTGACATGCCAAATCTGCCCGAATATGTGTGGCATCAATTCCCAAATGTAGGTGCATGAAACTGTCACACTCTGGAGTTGCCTGTCTTGCTTGCAAAGATTTTGGTATGGAATCTTGCGGAAGTAATTTCAGCGTGTCCCAGATAGAAGCATTCGAGACGACGGCTCGTCTTGCGTGTAATTCTTCACTACCACGCAATCGAACACCTTGAGCGCGTCCCGCTACTAAAATTTCCTCAACATGGGCATTTAGCATCAATTTACCCCCATGTTTTTCTAATCCCCGTACTAAGGCATCAACTAATGCCCCACTACCACCTAGAGGGTAATCTAACATCACTCCAGGTTTGTACCAGTCGGCAAACATAAATGCCATTTCTGCCGCACTCGTGCCGCTTGCTGGTAGCCCAGAGAGGAGAAAACACAACAGATCCAACCAGTTACGCACAAACGGATCGGTGACGACACCATCCATAATCTGACTGAATGCCCCCGTCAGTTTAAAAGTACTACCAACATGAGGTAGCATCGCAGGCAGATATTGCCCTAAAGAAATGACTGCACCTAAATCGAAACGTAAAGCCGTGGGAGGAATTGCCGTAGCAGCTTTGGCTAAAGGTTCTATGACTCGTTGAAGTTCGCGCCACTCGGCTACAGCCTTATCTCCTCGCAACCTTGCCAACACATCACAAAATTGGTCTGCACCTACCGTCGTATCGAAATCACCTTCGGGCAAACAGCAACCCCAAGTATCGTAATTGACACAAGGTAGATCTTCGCCAATTGCATCTAAAACTTGTCGCAGTGGATTGGGTGAAGGGCTGTAAGATAAACCGGAGTAGAGGGAAGGTCCAGAATCAAATTTAAAACCGTTGCGTTCAAAACCGTGCGCCGCACCCCCAGGAGTTGAGTAGCTTTCGCAGACAACAACATCAAATCCATACCGTGCCAAAATTGCCGCACAGCTCAAACCACCAATACCGCTACCGATGACAATGACATCTGTTTCCACTACTTTAGATTTTGTTACATCACACCCTGTCTATGATAATTAATTATCGTTAAGCACGATCGCTGCCCTCTACTCCTAAATGTTTAGCAATTGTTCCTGTCTGTCTTTGGATTGCAGACAACCGAGAATTGGTTTCTTGTCTGTCTTGGTTTGCCGAAGCAATTATCCCGTCCATGCGAGTCGCTAAATTATGCATGGTTTCGGTATACTGCCTCAAATCTCGACTGAAAGACTCCAAAAAGCGATTGTTTGATTCTACAATCTGCTCGATCCGTGTCAAGCGAGCATTACTTTCGATGGCTGATTGCTCGATTCTTCGCATCCGTTCGTCGCTTTCGGTGGCTGACTGTTCCAAGCGTTGCTCGATTCTTCGCATCCGTTCGTCGCTTTCGGCTTTTGATTGAGTGCTGGCAGCAACAAACTGTTGCAACAATGATTCAATTTGAGTTAGTCGTTCGTTGCTGCCCGTCATTATACTTATAGCGATCGCGGCTTTAGAAAAAGTGTTTATCTTTTACTATTATCCTCGATATTTACACGAAAGATATTTGCAAATTTGCAGTTTGCACTGTTAAAAGGGCAGGTTTACTAAGAGATTTGTAGGAAAATTTTGAGCGAACCCGCTCTACCCTCAACTAAAACGTCAGCACGGTACGAATTGATTCTCCTTTGTGCATCAAATCGAAGGCATCGTTAATCTTTTCGATTGGCATTGTGTGAGTGATTAAATCATCAATATTAATTTTGCCTTCCATGTACCAATCGACAATTTTCGGTACGTCTGTGCGCCCTCTCGCACCGCCAAAAGCCGAACCTTTCCAAACTCTTCCTGTTACTAATTGAAATGGACGAGTGCGAATTTCTTCACCCGCAGCAGCAACGCCAATAATAATACTTTCACCCCAACCTTTATGGCAGCATTCTAATGCTTGACGCATGACATTTACATTGCCAATACATTCAAAACTGTAGTCAGCTCCACCTTTAGTTAACTCTACTAAATAAGGAACTAAATCGCCTTCCACTTCTTTTGGATTGACAAAATGCGTCATACCAAACTTTTCAGCGATCGCCCGTTTACTAGGATTAACATCTACACCAACAATCATCTCTGCGCCTACCATTCGCGCTCCTTGGATGACGTTTAAACCAATCCCCCCCAAACCAAAAACGACAACCTTTGAGCCTGGTTCGACTTTTGCCGTATAAACAACTGCACCAATACCCGTAGTTACACCACAACCGATGTAACAAACTTTGTCAAAAGGTGCATCTTCACGGATCTTGGCAACAGCAATTTCTGGTAGTACTGTATAGTTAGCAAAAGTGGATGTTCCCATGTAGTGGTGGAGCTTCGTGCTATTTAAGGAAAACCGACTCGTACCATCGGGCATCAACCCCTTGCCTTGAGTGAGGCGAATGGCTTGACAGAGATTTGTTTTACGACTGAGACAATATTCACACTGACGGCATTCGGGAGTGTAAAGAGGAATGACGCGATCGCCCACTTTCACACTCTTTACCCCTTCCCCTACTTCCACGACAACCCCAGCCCCTTCATGCCCTAAAATTGCCGGAAATAAGCCTTCTGGATCTTTACCAGAAAGAGTATAGGCATCGGTATGGCAAACTCCAGTCGCTTTGATTTCGACTAAGACTTCCCCTGCTTTTGGTCCTTCTAGTTGTACCGTCTCCAATTGCAAAGGTTTTCCAGGTTCGTAGGCAACAGCTGCTCTGACATCCATAATTCATCCTCGCGATCGCTATGACTAGCTTACAGTTATCAGGGAGCAGGGAGCAGGGGAGACAAGGGGGGACAAGGGGGACAAGGGGGACAAGGGAGACAAGGGAGACAAGGGGGACAAGGAAGACAAGGGGGACAAGGGGGACAAGGGGGACAAGGGGGACAAGGGGGACAAGGGGGAGAAGAGAGAGTCGCGGAGTTGGGGGAGAACGATCGCGCACTACTCACCACACCCCACACCCCACACCCCACACCCTATTTACTGCTGGTTCCACTAGCCACCAGCCACTAGTCACTCTCTACTGTCAACCACCTATTACCAATTGCCTATTACCACTTATGACTAATCTGTCTAAAGAAAGAGGAGAACGGGCGGCTATTTTGTCATTTTGAGTACAGATTGAATACAGATATTTCCAGCGTTCAATTGCGTAGCATCACCAACTGCCAATCGTTAAAGTTTACCAATTTTATATCTGCATTTATGCAGAGGGGGCTGCTAGGATGTCTATTACGAAGCGAGAATCTGGAAGTGCGATCGTCTTTGAGGCTCATAACGGTGGTGTGGTGGCATTCTGTCGTCAGGGAGCTTGTTATGTAAATCCTCTGTGTACGTCGGGTGTTAAGAGTAGTGTTTTATCTCTGATGCCGAAAGATGTGGTCTTAGAGGAGTTGCAAACAACCTCTGAGTTCCTGGAATTGCTGGCAAAGAAGTAGAGTAAAGGCTTGTGTCGTTCTGGGTTAGTTTTTCATAGAATTAACCTGCTCGTGCCACCCTAGAGAGGACGACTGCTGGGTTGGATTGTTCGTTCAATTCAACCTAGCAATGGCGATCGCGATTCGTTCTACAGATAAATATCGATCCTTCTCAATTGTTAAATTTTTTTCTTCATTTTTTGTTAAATAAAACACAATTTTGACTCCAAGAGATTTGGTGTTATGTAACGTTGATTATTTTTGACAATTGTTGGTTATTTTTGATACAAATTCTCCTGCGTTCTAATCCTTATGATGCGCTATGTCCGCGCAGCTTTAGGAGGATTTGAATGCCGAAAACGCTTTTCAAAGTCGATCTAACTAAGCCAATGGATCGACAGGAACTACCTGGACACAACCGCTGGCATCCTGATATTCCTGCCGTGGTTTCGGTGAATCCAGGTGATGTCTTCCGCATTGAGTGTAAAGATTGGACGGACGGACAGATTAAAAATAACGATAATCCTGACGATATCCGCGATGTCGATTTAACGGTCGTCCACGTATTGAGCGGTCCCATCTGGGTCAACGGCGCTCAACCAGGAGACATCTTGGTTGTCGATTTGCTCGATATTGGCGCTTTGCAGGGCGATGAGTGGGGCTTTACAGGCATTTTTGCTAAAGACAACGGTGGTGGCTTTCTGACCGACCACTACCCCAATCATGCTAAGGCAATTTGGGATCTGGAGGGCATTTATACCAGCTCCCGTCACATCCCAGGCGTGCGTTTTGCTGGCATCACTCACCCTGGTTTGATTGGTTGCGCTCCCTCACACGACTTACTGGCAACATGGAATAAGCGGGAAGCAGAGTTAGTTTCAACAGCTCCCGATTTACGGACTTATGGAGCGGGATTAGCGGCGAATATGCCAGTTTATGCGGCTCTACCGAATCCAAAAAATGCGATTTTGGGTCAAGTCGCACCAGCAGACTTCGATCGCATTGCGGCTGAAGGTGCACGTACCGTCCCCCCTCGCGAACACGGTGGTAACTGCGATATCAAAAACCTCTCCAAAGGAACGCGGATTTATTTCCCCGTTTACGTGGAAGGTGCAAAGCTATCGATGGGAGATATTCACTTCTCCCAAGGAGATGGGGAAATCTCATTTTGCGGTGCAATTGAAATGTCCGGTTATATCGATCTCCACGTAGACATCATCAAAGGTGGTGTAGAAAAATACGGCATGGTCAACCCAATTTTCAAGCCAGGTCCCGTAGAGCCACGTTATTCAGAATATCTCGTATTTGAAGGGATTTCCGTAGACGAATATACAGGTAAGCAATACTTTATGGACGTGCATATTGCCTACCGTCGTGCTTGCTTAAATGCGATCGAATATCTGAAGAAATTCGGTTTTACAGGCGAACAAGCTTATTTATTGCTCAGTTGTGCGCCCGTAGAAGGAAGAGTCAGCGGTATCGTTGATATTCCCAATGCTTGTTGTACGCTAGCAATTCCGACGGAGATTTTTGACAAGAATATTTTGCCTGTTTAAAGGGTAATTGGTAATTGGTCATTTGTAACCATCAATCAATCATCACGATCGATCTTCCTTTATTTCCCGATGCCCGAACGGGCGGGTTCACCAGCCATATTTGTTAGAATTAGAAATCTTTGGTAAACCCGCCCCTACAGCAACTGATAACTGATAACTGATAACTGACTATGCCTTTATACGAATTTCGTTGCGATGATTGTGGTGTATTTGATGAATGGCGATCGCTGGCAGAATGTAACAATCCTGCTCATTGCCCAACTTGTGAAGAACCTGCCAAAAAAGTGTTTGCACCACCGATGTTGTTGTCTGGTTCGATGCGACTGAAACAGGAAAATCCAGAGCCAAAATTAGTCAAACGCGATCGCGAACCCGAACAACCCCACCTGAGAAGTCATACTGGCAGTCGCCCTTGGATGATTAACCATTAAAATTGGAAAAAGAGAATACAAATTCAAGTTTTCTGCAACGCTTCCATTTATGGGCTTAACTTGTCAACAATTACTACAAAAGCATCCTCAAGCGTGGCAAGAAGCTACGATCCATCCTTTCCTGCAAGAATGCCAACAGGGAACAATTCAACCGCAACAGTTTAATACTTGGTTGGTACAAGACTATTTATTTGTGATAGATTTTACCCGTTTTCTCGCGAGAATTTTGGCGATCGCACCCCCGCACAACTTCGATATTCTTTTGGCTGGATTGAGCGCCCTTAAAGACGAACTCAACTGGTTTCAAACCAAAGCCGCCGAACGCCAACTGCAACTCAATACTGATAAACAGCCTACCTGCATTGAGTATTGCGACTATATGCAAAGCTTATCTGCAACGCCCTATGCCGTACAAGCTACGGCACTTTGGGCGATCGAACTAGCATACAATCAAGGCTGGCAATTACCTGGAGCCATGCCCCCACCCTACACTGAATTTGCCGATCGCTGGGGCAATCCCGATTTTACGACTTACGTAGACTTCCTAGAACAGCAAGCAGATGCAGCTTTGAGTAACGCCTCAGAGGAGGTGCAGCAACAAGCCACAGCAGCTTTTTTGAATGTTGCTAGATTAGAAAAAGATTTCTGGCAAATGGCGTACACAGTGACCAGTGACCAGTGACCAGCGACCAGTGACCAGTTTATTCTGACTTACGACTTAGCAATTACCAACTACCAACTACCGATGACTAATTGACATTTCATCTTTTTCATGCTGTGTAGCATTTGCAACCAACTTCAAAAAGAAATCATCAGTCTTAGGGTAGATGTTTTACCGGAGATCGCGCAAACGCGATGAATTTAATATTTAATAGAGTATAAATAGCTCTGCCAATTAGAACGCCAAAAAATTTAGTCTAAGCGTAAGCTATGGACAACGCTCCCATTCTTGATGCTACTACGATTTTGGTTGTAGACGACGATAAACTCATGCGGCAGCACATGCGCCGAGTGATGGAACAGGCTGGATATCAGGTCGTAGAAGTGCAAAATGGCGAACAGGCAATAGCGGCTTACACTCAGTTTCGTCCCAGTCTCGTATTGCTAGATGCCGTTATGCCCGTGATGGATGGGTTCGCCTGCTGTCGGCACTTGCGTAGTTTTCCTAATGGCGATAGCGTGCCAATATTAATCGTTACAAGGCTAGATGATGCAGAATCGCTCCAACTCGCTTTTGATGCAGGTGCAACTGATTTTATTACCAAACCAATTAACGACATAGTTTTACGGCAGCGAGTACGGCATTTATTACAAGCTAGTCGGACGATGGCAGAATTACGCGCCTCTACGGACGCAGCCCAAGCATCGCGCCAACAAGTTACCAATATTTTAGAAAGTATCAGCGATGGCTTTTTTACCTTAGATAATGAGTGGCGATTTACCTACATCAATCAACACGCCCAAGTATTTCTACAAAAAACGAGAGCGGAGTTAATTGGTAAGAGTATTTGGGATGAGTTTCCCGAAGCAGTGGGTTCTACTTTTGACCAGGAGTATCGCCAAGCAAGAGCGCAACAAATTGCAGTTGCTTTTGAAGAGTTCTATCCTCCGCTCAATACTTGGTTTGCCGTTCATGCCTATCCATCTCAAGATGGTATATCAGTATATTTCCAAAATATTAACGAGCGCAAACGCCTAGAGGCGATCGCCCGCACGCGAGAACGAGAACTGGCTGATTTTCTAGAAAATGCCAGCGTCGGCATACACTGGGTAGGAGCAGATGGAATTATTGTCTGGGCAAACCAAGCTGAATTAAATCTGCTCGGTTACACTCGCGAAGAGTACATCGGACAACACATTGCCAAGTTTCACGCCGATCGAGAAGTTATCGACGATATTCTGCAACGCCTCAATGCTGGCGAGACACTGTGCGACTACGAGGCGCGGTTGTTATGCAAAGATGGTTCTATCCGAGATGTATCGATCGGCTCTAACGTTTTTTGGAAAGACAAGCAATTTATCCACACGCGCTGCTTTACACGCGATATCACCGATCGCAAACGGATGGAAAACCAACTGCAACAAACTATGCAGTTGCAACAAGCAGTTCTCAACAGCGCTAACTATACGATAATTTCTACCACTACTGACGGGACAATCCTCACCTTTAATGCTGCTGCCGAGAAATTATTGGGCTATTCCGCCTCAGAAATTGTTGGTAAAACCACACCTGTAATCATTCACGATCGCGAAGAAGTCGTCAGTCGGGCGCGAGAATTGACTCAAGAACTGGGAGTGACAATCGAACCAGGGTTTGAGGTGTTTGTTGCTAAAGCAAGACGGGGAGAACCAACCGAGCAAGAATGGACTTACATTCGTAAAGATGGCAGCCGCTTCCCCGTTCTATTGTCAATTAGCGCCATGTACGATGCTAACGGTAAGATTACCGGATTTTTGGGTATTGGCAGCGACATCACCGAACGCAAACGAGCCGAAGCAGAACTACAACGCCAAAATTTGCGATCGCAATTATTTGCCGAAATTACCCTGAAAATTCGTCAATCGCTCCAACTAGAATCGATCCTCCAAACTACCGTCAACGAAATTCAAAAGTTTCTCCGAGCAGATCGGGTGATTATTTTTCGCCTATGGTTGGATGGTTCTGGAAATGTCGTGCGGGAAGCCGTAGTCAACGGCTATCCAGCGATTTTAGGACAACATATCTACGATCCTTGTTTTGAGGAGGAATACATTCAAAAATATCGACAAGGACGCATCAGCGCTATTCATGATGTCGAGCCAGCAGAAATACACGCTTGCCACAAAGAACTTCTGCAACAATATGGAGTCCGAGCTAATCTCGTCGTGCCGATTTTCCTCAAGCGAGAACTCTGGGGTTTGCTGATTGCCCATCAATGTAGTAGTCCCCGCGTTTGGAGCAGCTTTGAAACCGAATTGTTACGGCAATTGAGCGATCAAATCGGCATTGCTCTCGCCCAAGCCCAAATGCTAGCCGAAGAAACCCGCTACGCGCAAGAACTTGCCCGTTCTAACGCGGAACTGCAACAATTTGCCTCCGTTGCTTCCCACGACTTGCAAGAGCCACTCCGAAAAATTCAAGCCTTTGGCAACCGCTTGAAAGCCAGTTGCGGAGATCTTCTCAACGAGCAAGGACTCGATTCCTTGGAGCGAATGCAAAATGCAGCCGGACGGATGCAAACTCTGATTGACGATCTCTTAATGCTGTCCCGCGTCACGACTAAAGCGCAACCTTTTGTAACTGTCGATCTCAATCGAGTCGTAAAAGAAGTATTATCCGATCTAGAGGTGAGGATACAGCAGACTGGGGGTAAGGTGGAAGTTAGTTCCCTTCCTAAAATTGATGCTGACCCAGTACAGATGCAGCAGTTATTACAAAATCTTTTGAGTAATGCACTGAAGTTTCACAAACAAGATACGCCTCCAGTGGTTAAGCTTTTCAGCCAACTATTTGATTCCCAACACCAACCAGTTACAGATGGGGCGATCGCCACATCATGCCAAATTATGGTAGAGGATAATGGTATTGGTTTTGAGCAAAAGTATCTCGATCGGATCTTCAATGTCTTTCAACGCCTGCACAGTCGCAGTCAGTACGAGGGTACAGGAATCGGACTAGCGATTTGCCGTAAAATTGTCGAACGACATCAGGGCAATATTACAGCTCAAAGTAGTCCAGGGCAAGGAGCTAAATTTAGTGTTACCCTGCCAATTAAACAACTCGTAGGAGATAACTCGGAGTGAAAGGGCGACGCACCACTGTCACAATTCTCATGGCTGACGATGACGAAGACGATTGCATGTTAGCAAGAGAAGCGCTGGCAGAAAGTCGCTTGGCTAACGATCTCTATCTCGTGCGCGATGGCGAGGAATTAATGGATTACCTACATCAGCGCGGTCAATATACTGACCTGAAGCTTGCCCCTCGTCCAGGCTTGATTTTACTCGATCTCAACATGCCCAAGAAAGACGGACGCGAGGCACTACGGGAAATTAAGGCAGACCCGCAGTTAAAACATATACCAGTAGTGGTATTGACAACTTCCAAAGCCGAGGAAGATATTTATCGTAGTTATGAATTAGGCGCTAACTCCTATATCACTAAACCAGTCACCTTTGCTTCCTTAGTAGAGGTCATGAGGACTATTGGTAAATACTGGTTTGAAATTGTAGAACTACCACTGCAATCGGTGGGAAACGGACATGGACACTGAGCGAGTCAAAGTACTTTTAGTTGATGACGACGAGGACGATTATGTCTTGACGCGAGACTGGTTGGCAGCAGCTCAAGGCACGACATTCGATTTAGACTGGGTAAGTTCTTATGATGAGGCAATAGCGACGATCGCCCAGTGTCAACACGATATTTACTTGCTCGACTACCGCTTGGGCGATCGCAATGGTTTAGAATTGCTTCAAGCTGCCGTAGCTGAAGGTTGTGCCGCACCCATAATTTTACTCACGGGCAAAGGCGATCGCGAAATCGATATCGAGGCGATGAAGGCAGGAGCAGCCGACTATCTAGAAAAAACTCAGTTGAGCGCCCCTTTACTAGAACGTTCCATTCGCTACGCCCTCGAACGCCAGCACACTCAGCAACAAATCCGCGCCCAAGCCGAATTACTCAATGTCGCCACCGATGCCATTATTGTTAGATCGCTAGATGACAAAGTTTTATATTGGAACAAGGGAGCAGAACGTCTCTACGGTTGGCAAGCACAAGAGGCGATCGGGCGAAATCCTAACTTATTAATCTACAACGAGAGTCTCGTCGATCAACTGCTAGAGATTCACACAGCCTTAGAGCAAACAGACACTTGGCAAGGCGAACTACATCAAGTCACTAAAAACGAGAAACCAATTGTCGTCTACAGTCGATGGACCTTAGTACGCGATCGCCAAGCTCAGCCTAAGTCAATTCTTGTCGTCAATACTGATATTACCGAGAAAAAACTCTTAGAAGCTCAATTTTTACGCGCTCAGCGTTTGGAAAGTATCGGCACTCTTGCCAGCGGCATTGCTCACGATTTGAATAATGTCCTAGCACCAATTCTGATGACAGCTCAGCTACTGGAATCTCAAATGCACGACGAGCGCAGTCAGCGACTTTTGCCAATTGTCGTTACCAACGCCAAACGGGGTGCGGCTTTAGTCAAGCAGGTACTCTCTTTTGCACGAGGTTTAGAGGGAACGTATACAAACTTACAAATTAAGCATTTAATCTCAGAAATTCGCCAAATTGCCAAACAAACCTTTCCAAAATCGATCGAGGTTCAGACTAACATTGCCTCTAATTTGTGGTCTGTCTCTGGGGATGCCACTCAATTGCATCAAGTCCTAATGAATCTCTGCGTCAACGCTCGCGATGCCATGCCTAATGGTGGAACGTTGACAATTTCTGCCGAAAACTTTACAGCAGACGAACACTACGCCAGGATGAACTTGGAGGCAAAAGCTGGCTCCTACATCGTCGTTACCGTCAGAGATACAGGTCAGGGAATGTCGCTGGAAACCCAGGAAAGAATTTTTGAGCCATTTTTTACGACCAAAGAACTCGGTAAAGGCACGGGACTAGGACTATCCACTGTCATGGGTATTGTTAAAGGTCACAATGGATTTATTCAAGTTTGGAGCGAACTCGGTAGAGGTACGGAATTTCAAGTCTATCTACCAGCAGTGGCAGTTGTAGAATATTATCGGCAGACAGAACAAGACACGCCCTATGGGAACGGTGAGTTGATTTTGGTTGTGGATGATGAAGCTGGCGTGCGCGAGGCAACAAAAACTTCTCTAGAGACTTTTAATTATAAAGTTGTCACTGCTAGTGACGGAATTGAGGCGATCGCCACCTACGCAGAACACCGCGATCGGATAGATTTAATCTTAATTGATATGTTAATGCCTGCAATGGACGGTATTACCACAATTCGTACTATACAAAAACTCAATCCCCAAACTAAAATTATTGCTACTAGTGGTTTAGCCGCTCAAGACAAATTTCATGGAATGACAGACATAGAAGTACAAGCCTTTTTAGCAAAACCCTACACAGCCCAAGAATTATTGCAAACGATGAAGCAAGTTCTGTGTTCGCAACCAGTTGGTTGTTAGTTGTTGATGAGTGACTAGTCACTGATTAATATCCGCCTAAAATTCCGCGTTTCTTTGCTTGGCGTTCTGCTAGTCGGAATAGTCCTATCCCTAGAGCAAGATATACGACTCCATTGATGAAAGCGATCGCTATGTGAGTTAAATTTAAATTCTCTCCGCGTGCCATCAAAGCTCGTAATATTCCTGCACTGGGAGTAATTGGTAATAGACTTGCTAAGACTCGGGCAAATCCCGTCGATGCTTCTATGGGAGTAGCTAGGAGAAATAATAAACCAAATTGAAATATGACTTGTAATTGGCTTACCTGCTTAAATAATAAAGCTAAAGCTCCAATTATAAAAGCAATCCCATTCGCTCCCATCAATACAGTTATGAGAGGTAAAATCAAAACTGGAGGAAAATCGAGACGGCTGCCAGTTAAGAGCATTATAGTTAATAAAATGCTCAAAACAAAAGCTAATTGCAACGTTATCGCTGCTAGCGATCGAATTAAAAATACTTTGACTGCCCCGAATTGAGAGAGAAAAAGTTGTTCGAGCGTGCCAGTTTGAGCTTCGTACTGAATTCTATTAGCAACGTTGCCCATAACAAATAAAACTAAGCTCCAAAGCACGTAGCCAATAACTATTGAATCGAGGCGATCGCCTAATTGAAAACTCGCCCCAGCAACGTAACGAGCGCTCAAAAACAATCCATAAAAAATTGAAACAGTAACTATAATAATACCAACAACTTCGATTGGATAGCGACGTTGTAAAATCCAAGTTCGTTTTAATTCTGCAAAAAATAACTCAATCATTAATATTATTACCTTGTTTCACAATCTGTAAAAATATTTCTGTTAAATTAGCTTGTTCTTTTGCCACAGATTGAATTGGTAAAGGCTGGAGAATAGCAAGAACTTTATAGAGTAATTCCGGGCGATCGATGTAAATAAATCTTCTGGATTCAATCTCTAAACCAATTGTTTCTAATTCTATTATTCTTGTTTCATCTAAAGCGGTTTCCATTTCTATCTTGTAAGCTGTACCAGAAAATTGTTGAATCAATTTTTGTGTGGGTGCTTCTGCCAAAATCTCGCCTTTTTGAATAATGGCAATTCGGTCTGATAAAATTTCTGCTATTTGTAATTGGTGTGTTGTCAGCAAGATAGCACAACCAGTAGCAGCAATTTCGCGGACGAGAATTTTTACATCCTCAGTTGCTTCTACATCTAATCCTAAAGTTGGTTCATCTAATAATAGAAGTTTGGGACGATGAACTAAAGCTACAGCAAATGCTAATTTCTGTTGCATTCCCCGTGAAAGTTGCTCTACAGGAGTATGTCGCTTGGCTAACAAGTCAAATCTTTCTAAAAGATCTCTTCCGGCAAGACGCGCTTCTCGTCGATTTAGTCCTTTTAATACGCCAAAATATTCTAAATTTTCCTCTGGAGTCAATCGCCAGTAAAGGTTGCGATTCCCTTCTAAAACTGCACCCAGGTTTTGTAACGCTGAAGCATTGCGATGAGGATCTTTACCTACAATTCTCACTGAACCAGAATCAGGCTGAATTAAACCCGCCATCATTTTGATACTAGTTGTTTTACCTGCACCATTGGGACCAAGAAAAGCTAAGATCTCTCCTGGGTAGATAGTTAAGGAAACATCCTTCACTGCTGGTACATTTTGTTTGTTGCGGCGGAAAGTTTTTTTGAGATTATACGCTTCTAAGGCTTTCATAAAAAAGTGGTAATGGGTAATGGGTAATGGGTAGTTGGTAGTTGGTAGAGGCTAGTTTTCATATCATTACCCTCACCCCTAATCTCATCCTCTATTGAGTGTGTAAGGTGGGCAATGTCCACCTTACAATTGATATTAAATACTTTTCAAAATGCGATCTTCAGTAGCGTAGTCGAGTAATTCTTTTCCAGTCCACGGAGAAATTTCTGTTGGTGGATGCGATCGCTGCCAGTCAATTGTTGTTTTTAGCGCCTTTTCTAGCGTGACGACTTCGCTATAACCGAGTTCCTGCCGAATGCGGGTGGTATCTACCAGCCAGTACTGAGCCGTGTTGTATGGTAGGTTCCAGTCTGTCGGTAAAGATTCTGTGGCAACAGTCACAATTTTGCCTTGCCAGCCTGCGACTCGTCCAACTCTGCTCAGTCTTTCTGCCTCAGTTAAAACTTCTGCATCTGCAACATGATAAATACGTCCCTTAGCACGTTCGTTTGTAGCTGCCAAAGCGATCGCGTAAGCAACATTCTCTACATACCCGTAGGAACCGCGCCATTGAGCTATGCTTTCTGGCAAGACGATCGCCGGACGGTCTTCATCCATTCGCTTTAAGTAGGGGAATAGACGGTTGAGAGGATCTTGCGTCCCGTAAACCATTGGCAGCCGTACAATTGTACCAGTTAAATCGGCAGAATTCATCACTACCCGTTCGACCAAAATCTTTTCATAATCTGCCGGAGCGTTCAGCGGTCTTTCAGCCATTTCCCGAAATAAATGTAGCTGCTGGCGCAAGGCTGAATTTTCAGTTAGGGGAACCGGCTCAACTGGAGTCGATTCAATTTGCAGAAATACTGCATAAGCGCGATAGACATCCATGCTGCTAATAGCAACAACGCGCTCTGCGATACCCTGAAATATATTCATCAGCGCGATCGCATCTGCCTCGGTATAGGGAAACATATCGACGACAACTTGAGGCGAAAGACGCTCAAATTCACTTTTCATCTGGCTAAGAGCGGAGCGATCGCCTAATATATGTTGTATTCCTTCGGGTAAGTCTGCTGCTGTTTTTCCTCGATGGAAAACGGTAACTTCGTGTCCCATTGCATACAATTGCCTAACTACAGCAGGACCAATAAAATTCGTTCCCCCGATAACTAAAATTTTCATATTTGCTCCTTGATGGGAAAGTTAAAAGTTAAAAGTTAAAAAGCAAAATAAATTATTACCTACCAATCACCAATTACTAATTACCAATTACCAATCAATTACACAGTCAAATTTTGAATAATATTGTCAATCAATCCATACTCTTTTGCTGCTTCAGCGTTGAGATAAAATTCTCGCTCTGTATCGAATTTGATTTGTTCTATTGCCCGATCGCTATTAATAGAAAGTATGCTATTAACTGTTTCTCTTAAATGTGCAATTTCTCTAGCTGTAACTTCGATGTCGCTTACTTTCCCTTGAGTGCTAGCTAATGGCTGTGCGATCGCAATTCGGGCATTCGGTAAAGCCGATCTTTTTCCTTTTGTGCCGGAAGAAAGTAATAATGCAGCCATTCCCTTTGCAGTTCCAACGCAGACGGTACAAATATCCGCCTGGATTTGAGTCATTGTATCGTAAATAGTCAATGCAGCCGTAACTGAACCACCTGAACTATTGATATATAGAAAAATATCTCGTCCTGAATCTTCCGTATCGAGAAATAGCATCTGCGCTACAATTGAATTAGCTATTTCTTCTGTAATGTCACCTCTTAAAAAGATTACTCTTGTAGCTAGTAAGCGAGAGTAAATATTAAAATAACTCTCTCCATAAGCTGAAAACTGAGGAAAAAAAGGAATGTTTGACTGTTTGGGAAAACTCATCTTTATAGCCTCCTAATTCAAACTTAAATCTTGGGTCGAGGCGTATACTTACAGCTATACATTTTTAATTGTCTGAGCGAGAATGAGAGTGAGGAAGCAGAATTTAGTTACCCGTTATTATCAAAAAAGCTCGCTAAAACATTTGGTAGTCGATCGAGCTTGTCATTCCAACCACCATTCAACAAAGAATGGAGAATAACACTTTCTAAAATTTGAGCTGCACCAATATGCGTAGGTGAACATGTAGAACTGGGAGCGATCGCCTCTACAGCATGAGTCACTGCATTGAAATCCCCCAACCCCCTTGAAAAGGGAGCATCTGTCCCCCCCTTGTTAATGGGATCTAGGGGAGTTCGAGATCTCTGGTTACAAATGCGTACCTCCTGTAACTGAGGTGTTGCGTAATTTAACTCGCGGTGTTCTAGCTGAAGTTGCGTCCCGCCATCAACAGGTGTCAGCGTCCAAATCACAATCGAAGGCTGACTCATATAACTATCCTGCCAATTGTAAGCAAGTCGTTTTGGTGCGTCAATTTCTAAAACTTCGCAACGGATAACACCATCTAAACCTGGTAGGGAATGAGTGCGAAACTGAAATTTGTGACCGATCTGCGGTTCAAAATCATTGTCCATCAACCATGCGGCAAGCGATCGCCTCTCGGTGAGTCCCCGCCAGACTTGCTGCGGTGAGTAAGGATAGAAAACTTTGGTCTTTAATCCTCTGAGCATCGGTTATTCTCCAAATATGCACCGAGAGCAGCTAATTTCTCTTGCCAGAACTGTTCGTAATGCGATACCCACTCCGACACTTGTTTTAAAGGTGCAGGATTCAATTGATAAAGCCGCTGTCGTCCTTCCCGCCGTTGGGTAACTAAGCCTACTTCACACAACACCTGCAAATGCTGAGAAATGGCTGGTAAAGACATGGCAAAAGGTTCAGCCAGTTGTTTTACTGGTTGTTCGCCGTCACGCAACCGATCCAGCAATGCTCGTCGCGTTGGATCGGCGATCGCCTGAAAAATATCTCCCCCCGCAGCGGGTCTACTCATACAATATTTAAGCATTCACTTAAATATTTAGGATATATAAGCTTTTACTTAAATGTCAAGCTTACGGAGGCGCAAAATTCCGCGTCTTGACTTTGTAGGTTCTTTGTTCAAGTTTTACAGCTAAGACATAAATACAAGGCTTATTTGAGTCATAAAATATCTAATTAAAAAACGCTTTTAGTACGATTCATATTTGGTTGATGACCAATAACTAATCGGCGATCGATGATAGTCTTAACACCAATACTAATTCTCTTTATTTTTGTCCAAAATTTCCTCTCCACTGGTTCCCTTTTTTACAAGGAGAGTTAGGGGATCTGCTGTCGCATATCTTTGTGACATATAGTCTGTGACATATAGTTACAAAAAACTGGTATAAGTCCATCTCAGTTTGGAATTACTACATTAAAACTAATTTGTTATCTAGCGAAATAGCTATATTTAAATGCCCAGTGTTTTTCAGAAGTTTCATTTGCCATCTTAACTGTTTGTTTACTTGAAAATTTCTCAATTAGCCCTAATATTGTTCTTATTTACTCGACTGGAGATATAAGGCATGAAGGAAAACGATCTGCTAGTCGAAAAAGTTTACCAGCAAGCTAGAGCCGATGAATTTATCTGGCAGAAAGCGAAAACTTTAGGTATGTCGCGCAAGAAATTCCTGCAATTTATGACTGTCGGTGCGGGAATAGCAATTGGTAGCGGTTTACCACGCTTACGGCTAGAAGAACCCGCTCTGGCTGCTGGGGAGGTAGTTAAATCAGTTCCTCCAGAACTTTTTTACGATTACAAAGGCATTCAACAAGAAATGCGTTGGGAAGCCATGTATGACCGAGGCTATCTCGTTCCCAACGAGCTATTCTACGTCCGCAACCACACGGCTACCCCCAAAATCGACCAGAAGACATGGCGCTTGCGGGTTGAAGGGTCTGGGGTGTCTCGTCCGAGAGAGTTTACTTACGACGAACTACTTTCTCTACCATCAGTCTCGGTGATTCGAGCGCTAGAGTGCGCTGGTAACGGTCGCAGCTTTTTTGAATCCGTCCAGGGAAAAAAAGCCGACGGAGCGCCGTGGAAACTGGGCGCGATCGGTGTAGCAGAATGGACGGGCGTACCTTTGCGGGAAGTTCTGCAACTCGCAGGAGTCAAACGCACCGCAAAAGACGTAATGCCAGAAGGGTTAGACGAAAAGAAAGTTCGTCGTCCGATGTCCCTGGCGAAGGCATTAGAGGAAGATACATTGCTCGTCTATGCGATGAACGGGCAAACTCTACCAGCAGACCACGGTTTCCCCATCCGTGCCTTCGTTCCAGGCTGGCTGGGTGCGGCTAGTATCAAATGGGTAGGGCGGATTGAAGTTTCAGAAAAACCTCTGTTTTCCACATGGAACACGGAAAGTTATGTCTTAATCGGCTCCGACTATCAACCCAATCCCCCTGCTAAAGGCACGATTATCACGGCGCAAAATATCAAAAGTGCTTTCGAGCTGGCTTGGGATGCCAAAATGCCCGCAGGAGAACATTTATTGCGAGGGCGTTCTTGGTCTGCTAGCGGTAAAATTGCCAAAGTTGAGGTCAGCCTTGATGGGGGCAAGACCTGGCAAGCGGCACGACTCCGAGAGCCTAACCTTGATGGAGCTTGGGTGAGATGGGATGTAGATTGGAATGCTCGTCCTGGCAAATATCAGCTTCAGGCAAAGGCTACAGACACTAAAGGCAATACCCAACCAACTTCAGTACCTTTCAATGCTAAAGGCTATTTGTACAATGCGGTTGTCAGCCATCCCGTGACTGTGAGTTGAGGAGAGAATATTTGCAAGTCGCCATGCGACTTGCAAATACATTTCAATTCAATGAATTGCTGCAAATCCAGCTTTTTCAACAATTTGCTGTCCTTCGTGGGAGAGTAACAAGTTGGTGTAAGCAACTCCTGCTTGTTCGTCGGGAGTGCGGTCGCGGCGAATGACGATAAATAGACGGCGAGTAATGGGATAAGAACCATCGCGCAAGGCAGCAACATTGACGCGCTCGCCTGCAACAGGGGAGACGTAATCTTTAGAACTACCTCTAGCTATGCCCAACAGATGAATCGATCGCTGTCCGACAGCAATAGAAGCCGAACTGTAAGAGATTGCCCCAGGGGTAGCAGCAACTCTTCGCATGGCTGTGGTGTAGTCGCGCACGATCTTGACATTACGACCCAAATTGTTGACGCGATCGCTCAGCAATAATTTGAGCGAAGCGTGAACCTTGGGGTCTTGAGAAATAGGCGCGATCGCTCGATTGGGTCCCCCTAGCTGTTTCCAGTTAGTCACTTTGCCCAAGAAAATATCTTGAAGTTGTTTCACCGACAGTCCAGGTAAGGGAACGTTGCGGTGGGTAAAAAATACAATGCCATCAATTGCCACTGGCACTTGTTGCAGAGTAAAGTTACGTTCTTTAGCTTTGCGATACTCTGCATCTGACACGGAGCGACCATTTTGAGCAAAACTGAGTTCGCCATCAAGCAACATACCGATCCCGGTACTACAACCCGGCGGAACGTTAACAGGTGGTTCGGTATAGCGTAGATGGAAATTTGGACGCACTTTGGCAATACTAGAGTGCATTCCGTGGGCAGTCATAGCAGCAAAACAGGTTGCGCCGCCATAATTAAACACACCTGTAGGAACGTTAGGAACATCTTGCATCGACGCATAGGTTTGAATATCCGCTGTATTGGATGCTATTGCTGGAGGCTGTTTTCCTAGCGGTTGCTGTGTGGGCGTAACAACTGCACTCGGTTTATCTTTCAAAGTAGCAGTTGTATGACTTCTGTAGAACCAGTACATCCCACCCGTTCCCAACAATAACGCAATCAGCGGTATGACCGACCAGGGAAAAGCAGACGAGTTTTTAGTTTGAGAATTTTTAGCGGACTCGGGAAAACTGCGGTTAAGAGTGGAGTGGCAACGCTGACAGCGATCGGCGTTACTAGGATTATCATCGTAACCACAGACACGGCAAATGATTTTAGTTTGATGAACTTTCATAAAAAAGGTGGTGCGTGGTGCGTGGCTAGTGGCTAGCAACTAGTGGCTGGATTCTTTTCTAGCCACCAGTCACTAGTCACTGATCGCTGATAACTGACAACTGACATCTAGTGGCGAATTCTTTCTCGTTCTCCCGATTCTAAACCGTTGTTACTGCGTCGTTTGCGACCGAGTACGCTTAAGGAAATTAAGCGGTAGAGCAAAATTGTCCCTAAACCCCAAATGCCGTTGAGAATTAAGGCTGTAGCAATACCGTTGGGTTGCCAGCCACCACCGACAGGTTCGCCTCTTAGGGGCATGACAATAAACCAGTTAACAAGACTAGGTGCGATCGCGCCAAATAGCAGTGTTGTCCCCCAAATTCCCAACCCTTGTCGAAAAAAGGAAACGAATAAGACTAATACAATCCCCCAAACACCGCCCCAAAAAGCAAGAGACCAGACGCGAGGAATGCCGAACGGTTGTGTTGATTTGATCGCATAAGCTGTTAACTTAGCAGGTGCAAAACCAATACTATGTAACAACAATAGTGCTAATTGATGAAATAGTAAAACTGATAAAAATCCAGCCACAAAAGCGAGAATCAAACGAGGTAAAGGATGATTTTGCGACATAATGTAAAGCACCTAATTTTATTTGTGTAAATTTTATAGGGAGCAGTTATCACTGACCAGTGACCAGTGACCAGTGACCAGTGACCACCGACTCCTGATTCCCGACTTACGACTTACGACTTCTTTGCCTCATTCCTCACCGAATCGGTACATAACCCGCTCGATCGACGAGTTTTTGACCTTCTGTGGATAGCAGCAGGTTAGCGTAAGCTCTTCCAGCCACTTCATCTAAACTGCCATCCTCGCGATAAACTACGAAGATCCGGCGAATCAGTGGATAGGAACCGTCAAGCAGGGCTTGCTGGTTCACCGTACCATCGGGAGCGGCTGCTGGAACGTAGTTACGCGATCGCCCCTTTGCCAAACTGAGTGGCTCAACTGTCTGTTGACCGACTACTAAAGCCTGAGCGCCGTAGCCGATGCCTCCCGGTATTGCAGCAACTTTGCGAATTGCACTAGTAGTATCGCGGACAATTTGTACATTTTTACCAAACCGCCGTTGGGAACTCGGCATTCCTTGCAACAGAAAACTCGTAGACGCTTTCGCATCGGGGTCTTGACTGACGGGAACAATTGGTAGATTCGATCCTCCCAGTTGTCGCCAATTCGTAATTTTGCCACTGTAAATCTCTTGGATTTGACCCAAGGATATACCAGATAACTTCACCCCAGGATGGCTGTAGAAGGCAATACCTCCTAGCGCTACGGGAACTTGTTTGAGGGTGTAACCGCGCGATCGCACTATATTGTATTCCGATTGCTGAATGGGTCGAAAGGACTCGGAGAAACTAATTTCTCCATTAGCCGTCATTTCAATGCCCTTGCCAGAGTCGGGCGGGACGTTGAGCGGATCGGTATAAAGCAGGCGAAATTTTGGATGGGCGCGGGTAATTTCACTTTGTATATTCTTGGCACGTAAGGCAGCTGAAGCCATAGCGCCGCCATAGAGGAAAACTCCTTCAGGAACATCAGGGACATCCCGCAAGGAGTTATAGAGCTGCCATTCTCTCGGGAAATCAGCTTGAGATGTTAGTGGTTGGGATGAGGGAGGCGTTGGCGGTTGACTGTTCCGCCAGAGAACAAATAACCCTAGTGTGACTAATAGCAGTCCTGCTAAAGGTATGACTGACCAAGGAATGCTATTACGCCTCGATAGAGAATCGCGATCGCCCCCATCAGCAGATTGACTACGGAGGCGAGAGTTACAATTCAAACAGTGGTTAGCTGTAAAAGGGTTATCGTCGTAACCGCATTGAGGACAGACAATCCGACGATTAGAACTGATTTGATTCATGAGGTTTCCCAATTTGTGAGGGATCGATCTTAATAGAGTAGACAACTACTTAGTTAAGAACGATACATTATCCTCCTTGGGTAAACTGTCCGATAATACTCGGTAAGGCTTGGCAGAAGAAAAAACCGAAAAACACGACTGAGAGTAAAACAATCGCCTCTCGCCATAGCGGCGATCGCAATTCGGCAGGGAGAAATTTGCGATTGACATAGAGAGCGTGCAAACCTAGAAAGACAAAATTTAAGCCAGCAATGTTCGCACTCAGGAGAATTAAGAAAAAGGGCTTGATCCCTGATAAGAGAATAAAAACTCCCCACAGAGTAAACAAAGAGAGGATGCTGTAGTAAACAAAACGAATATCTCCCCCTCGCCAAGCGCGAATGTGGCTGCTGCCCGACCACACCATATCTGTCACCATACGCGCAAAAACATCAGTAATGCCAAGTTGGGTACTGTAGAGAATCCAAAAGCCTACCAACAGAGTAATAAACCACATAATGCTAGTGGTATCTTCCCGCGATAGGTATTGAGCTTGATAGACGGCGATCGCAAATTGGTTGTCAAAGCGAGTTCCAGGCGGAATAAACTGCAAAGTCAACAAGGCTGGCAGTCCCATTCCTAAGAAACATCCCAGCACCCACACACCATATTGGTCGGTAATGGCATACTTCCACCATTCACGCCAACGCTTCTTGTTTTCGGTGGTTAAGGGAAAGACTTTACCCGTGGGAGTCAGAGACATACGGCGACCGCCAATCAGTGCCGGAATGTATCCCACTACGCCTCCCATGCCCAATCCCTTATCGCGAAACCAGTTACTCAGCGTTCCATTTAAGACTCCTCCCGCACCAGCAAAAGCCGCAAAGCCTCCCACTTTCAGCCAATCAACATTAGGGGGAATCGTGCCGAAGCGGAGAAAACCCATTGCCGCTCGACCCCACGTCTCGGGTGCAGTAAAACCCAGGGCAATGACAATTAAGAACAGGAGGATTGCCCCAACAAAAAACCATTGCACGACTTCCATCGTCCGCTCAATTTTGGCTCCAAAAGCAACGATCGCCACTGTAGATAGGAACCAGAATAAACCAAATGCTTTAATCGTTTCTGCGTGTTCCGGTCCAGGAATATCGCCGACAAACATCGCAGTCAGAGCCGTAGCCGCCGAAGAAGCCCACCCAGGCCATCCTAGTTGCAAAAACGCCAGGACAGAATAAAAAATTGCCCAGAAGCGGGGTCCTGGTTTAGTCCGCATAAAACCTGTATAAATTGGTTCGCCCGTATACAGGGTGTAGCGGATAAACTCCATGTTCATGAGGACTTGGAGAATAATCGAAGTCGTGGCAATCCACAACATAAAACCACCGTACTGAGCCGTCACCGCTGGACCCAGCAGCCATTCGCCGCTACCAATCGAAGTCCCCAAGAGAATTGCTCCAGGTCCAATCAGAGCGATCGCATTATTAAAACTAAATGGCGGCGGTGCAGGGAGATCGGCAACTTCCCAGGGTGGAAGTTCGCCCGCCGAGATTTTAGAACGAGTGGCGATTGCCTCAGTTCCTCTTTCAGTTGCGGTTGGAGCGATCGCTCTATAGATAACCCCTGAGGTATCCACTACATTTGGCTCCGCCTCCTCCGAAGAGCGCCATCCTAAAATTCGCAATCCCAGATAAACTAAATAGCCGATAACGATCCCGGCAGCCAACCAGCCATACAAACCCAACCAGAAAGTGGCATCAGCCAGAATTTGTATTCCGTTGCGAACGAGCGTAATGATAAAACCCAGTACCAAGACTGCCGTAGCTACATATATGGCATACTTGGTAGCTGGGTCGCGTACTTTATCCATAAGCAGCCACAAATAGCTACACAATCCTCTTAATATATCTGGATTGCTAGCAGATAGAAGTTAAATCTAGTTAAAAGTGAGTGGAGAGAATTCGGAATTCGGAATTGGTGATTTGGTAATGGGTAATTGGTAGTTGGTAAAATTCTTCTTCCTTGTCCCCCTTCGCCCCCTAATCCCCACTCCCTTCGGTCGTGGGGAAGAGCGAGTTCCCCCTTGTCCCCCTTGTCCCGACTCCCTAACCCCTAATCGCATTAATTGCACTTTTAGCAACACCAGCGATCGCGGAGTCAGTAGCTTTTGGTAGGTGGTAGTATTTTCCTCCCGCAGTTTGAGCTAGTTCTTTAGCAAAACCTGTAGAGATAAATTTATTTTCAGTATCGATGACTAACAGCTGTATTCCCAATCCGCGAATTCTAGCGGCGATTTCCAGTAGTTCTTTCTTGATATCGGGCTTTTCTCCCTCTGGTAAAGGTTCGCCTAGCGATCGCGCCAAAGGTATATTTCCTCGACCGTCGGTAATTGCCACAACGACCACTTGTCCGATATCTCCCGCCATTTGAGCATTCATACCCACCCGTACCGCTTGTGTTAAACCATGCGCTAGGGGCGAACCGCCACCACAAGGCAACAACTCCAATCGTTTACGCGCCAAAGCGATCGAACGGGTAGGAGGCAACAACACCTCTGCCTGTTCGCCACGAAACGGGATCAACGCCACTTGGTCGCGATTTTCATACGCTTCTGTCAAGAGCTGAAAAACTGCCCCCTTAGCTGATTGCATCCGATTCAACGCCATCGAGCCAGAAGCATCAACCACAAACACGATCAATGCTCCCGCTTTGCGGACGAGTCGCTTCGAGCGGATATCTCCCTGCTCGACAAAAACTCTTTTTTGTGGGTAATTGGTAATTGGTAATGGGTAATTGGTAGTTGGTAGTTGCTCCCTTGTCTCCCTTGTCTCCCTTGTCTCCCTTGTCTCCCTTGTCTCCCTTGTCTCCCTTGTCTCCCTTGTCTCCCTTGTCTCCCTTGTCTCCCTTGTCTCCCTTGTCTCCCTTGTCTCCCTTGTCTCTACTCCCTGCACTCCCAGGCTCCCTGCTCCCTGCCTCTCCCGCCGTGCCTTCTGATAAGGTGCAGCTGCTCTTAACGTGGCATCTACTGCAATTCGTCGCACGGGACCTTTGGGTAACATCGGTTTGACGTATCGTCCCCGATCTTCGGAGAAAATTAAACTGCGACTGCCGGACTTCCCCCGCCGCTGTGCCATCTGTGCGAAATAAAGCACGCTGTCGTCGAGAATTACACCTTCGGCATCAAAGACAAATTCTTCAGGAATGTTGGGCGGTGTTTGCTCGTTTTCAGGTTCTTCCTGTTCGTCCTTCTCTTCCTGCTCCTCCTGTTCCTGGTTAGACTCATCTTCGGGTTCGTCTTGGTTTTGGGGTGGTGGAGGTGGTGGGGGTGGTGCTTCGGGTGGAGTTTGTACGACTGTTGCTCTCGGGACGATGACTAATTCTACGGCGCGACGAAGATCTTCGGCTGTAACTGTGGTTCTGCCTTCTAAAGCGGCGGCGGCTTTGGCGACTCGCACGGCGTAGAGTTCGGCGCGGTGTCCCTGGACTCTAGCGCGTACCGCTTCATCGACTAAATAGGCAATTTGCTCGTGGGTAATTTGTACGTCTTTGAGCCACTCTCGCGCCAAGATAATTTGAGTTTTGAGATTGTCGAGATCTTCGGCGTATTGCTGGAGAAACTGCTGCGGTGAGGTGGTGTAAGCGATCGCCTGTTCTACTGCTTGTACTCGTTCGTCTAGACCTAGCACGCCATCCGCAGAAAGAGCGATCGCGATGCGATCGAGCAGGTGTTCCCGTAACGCTCCTTCTTCTGGGTTATACGTAGCGATAAATAAAGGCTGACAGGGATGCCCAAAACTAATTCCTTCCCGTTCGATTTGGTTGCGTCCCTCGGTTAAAACCGTCAGCAGTTGGTTGCTAATACTGTCGTCGAGTAAGTTAATTTCATCGACATACAACACGCCACGATGGGCAAGTGCCAGCAGTCCTGGTTGAAATACGGTTTCTCCCTGTTTGACCGATTGTTCTACATCCACCGAACCTAAAAGTCGGTCTTCTGTCACGCCTAAAGGAATTTGTATGAATGGTGCGGGAATCACTTCTGTAGGGACGTTACCCTCTGTAGAGACGTTACCCTCTGTAGAGACGTTACATGTAACGTCTCTACTTAGTTCGTCGTCCCATTCTTCAGGGCGATTGGGATCGCAGTTACAAAAAGAACCTTTAACAACTTCAATCGGCGGTAAAAGGGTATGAATTGCCCGCGCCATGACTGATTTTGCCGTACCGCGACGACCTGCGATCGCGACTCCTCCCAAACCAGGATCGACGGCTGCTAGCAGCAGGGCTATTTTAATGGCTTCTTGTCCCACGACAGCAGTTAAGGGAAAACTGGTAACGGTTGCAGTAGACGACGCAGGCATGGTTTCAATCTTTGAGCTTCCAGCCTTCTAGCATATCAATTCTTTGTCCCTTACTGAAAATATGACAGTTGACAGTTAACGGTTCGGAGAGCGATCGCCCTTCTATTTGTCAGTCAAACGATATTCTCATAATTTCAATACTTTATAAAGCTTGCATAAACATGCGTGAAATCTCACAAGAATTAATTGATTTTTAATATTTTTTTGCCTGTCTTTGCGCATTCTTTACCTACAAAATGAATTCGCTCGGTAAACTATGTACGTATATACTTAATCCGCTAATCTAATAGGTAAAAATCATATTATGTGTATTGTATGTGGAGTTTTCTTTTCTGGCTTGACACTGTTTACACCCGTAACAGAAGTTCCAAATTCAGCTAACTCAAACGCTGCTAATCTCCCTAAAGTCCAATATCAACAAACTCAAAGCAAGTCATTGGCGAAACAGGCTCAAATTAAGCTATCTAATATGCTGAGTCGATTACCTGTTTCTGAAGAAACGCAAGTATTGCGAAAGGAACTTAAATCAATTCAAGTACAGTTAGAGCCAATTAAAGATGATGCTAAGGCTCAACAAATTATTGAAAAGGAATTAAGAACTGTATATCAGAGAATTTTAGAAAAACCAAGTTATCAGCAAGAGTTTAATGTATTTATGAAACTGCTAGAAGTCAAGTCCGATCAACAAGCTATTCATAACCTGAGTTTGAACTTGGCTCAAAATAACAGCGATCGCTCGACTCTATTTACAGGACAAAGCAAAAGCTGGGGTTGGATACAATAGCTGGTAGGGTGCGTTATCAACGCACCCCACGAATCTACTGTTACTTCCTTATAGCGCGCGACTGGCTGTCTCAACTACCGTGTCATAATCTACATAGGCTTCTACCAACGTGCCTGGTTTTACGGTGATATTTTTGCCTTTAATAAATACGCCAAATACGCTGACAAGTGCTGCCACAGCTACCATAGTTGCACCCCGACCTTTACCATTTTTCTCCACAGTCGATCGCAACGGAATTTTAGTACCATCCACTGCTTCAATTTCTTCCACAGTAAAGTTTAATTGTCCTTTTTTACCAAACATGCGAGCGCGTTTTGCTTCAGTAACTTTTCCAGTCGCTCGCGCTCCTTTTTTAATCAAAATTTCTTTGGTTGGTGAGAGGACATTTGTTGCTGCATAGTAAACAACAATATCTCCCTCTTGTGCTGTCTTTGAGCTAAGTTCTTCAGCTAGTTCTAATTGCAGTTTAGTTCCTGACGCTAATGTTAGCTTTTTCGCTACGAGCATTTGCGATCGCTCTAATTTTAGTTCTGAGTTTCGCAGTTTTAGTGGTTCCGAGCCTGCTGGAGCCAGCCAGATTGTTTGCAATAGTAAGACGAGTCCAAAAGATAAATAACGACGGTCAAGTTTCATTTTTCGAGTTCCTCATGCTTTTTTATAGCAACCTAGTCAATTAAAATATGCTCTATACTTAAGGCGATTAGAGCATACTTTAATAGCTACACCCATAATTAAATAACGGTTCGCTTTAACTATGTAGCTTCATTTCTTCTGTAGTTACACTCAGAACGGCATAAATACTTTTGCCTATTTCTGCTAAGCGATCGCAATTATTAATTTAGAAAATTCTGAGAAAAATTGGCTCAACAATAGAAAGTTTTAGCAATTGTCTAATATTTCTTAATTAAGAATAATTAAAATAAGATGATTTTAGCTTAACAGTCAAAAATAATAAATTACAAATAGCCGATCGCGGAATATTATTTTGTTTTAACTTTGAGCGGAAAAGTCACTGTAAATGTCGAACCAACTCCAACCTCAGAGGCTAATTCAATCTTTCCCTGCAACAGCTTGACTAAGCGCGAAACGATCGCCAGCCCCAAACCCGTGCTGTTGGGTATGGCGATCGTTCCGGCTTGAAAATAGGGTTCAAACACGCGCTGCTGTGCTTCTGGCGCAATTCCTACGCCTGTATCGGCAACTGCGATCGCCCATCGTTCGCGATCGATCGTCCAACATTTCACCGAAATCTTTCCATCTAGCGTGTAGCGAATCGCATTACTAATCAGATTCGTCACAATTTGCTGCAATCGTAACGAATCCGTGACAACTTCTTTTGGGGCTGAATCTAAATCGAGGCTCAATTTGAGTTCCTTGGCTTGTGCCGCAGGCTGCATCATAGCAACAAGATCGCTTGTTAGCTCGCGAATCTCGACTATTGCAGGCTGGAGTTGCATTTGCCCTGCTTCGTATCGCGAGATTTCTAAAGCATCGTTAATCAAGTGTAATAAATGCCTACCACCGCTTAACACCTGTTCGATATGTTCTATATTGGCGTAGCTATCTTTTACCTCAACTCTGTCTTTCCGCTGTAGGCGCAAAAATAAATCGGCATAGCCAATGATCGAAGTCAAAGGAGTTTTCAGTTCGTGGGCGAGATGAGAAAGGTTTTCGCGATTTGCCCGCACCAGCCGCGTTAATTCCTGATTGTTGAGTGTCAGTTGACTTTGTAGCTGTTGTAGTTCTGCCAATCGTTGTTCGGTGTAGCTTTTAAAGCAGCGGGCGATCGCTTCATCAATGACAGTATCAATTAACCGAAAAGCACGAATCACCTCTAACGCTGAGCTTGTCTGCAAGCTTGTCTCAATGGTAGAGAAGATAACATGACGCAGAATTCGATACTCTCGGGCAATTTCCCCAGCCTCAAATCCTTGTTCTGCCCTAATGACACCGTGTTCTAAACTCACCTCTACTAGTGTCTTCAAATCGCTATCTTGTGATTGAGAAAGCACTGTTGCCATCGCTTGAATTACGCGCGGTATGCTGTCTTGCAAAGACTTGTACGGCAGTTCGTTAGCTGTTTCAATTTGGTCATCTGCACGAATGGCAGCAATCCAGTCCTTCAAAATCGTATCGCTTCGATCGAGCAGCAGTTGACTGAAATCTTGCATCACTTCAAGCACGCATAGAGATAGGCATGGCAATCTTCAGTTTATAGGAACCTGCCAGATGGTGGAACCACTCTATCGTTCGATACTTCGGTAAGCAATGCTATGGTACTTCGCCAGTGGTTCGTCCGCATTTCTGCCCCGTAGAGATAGCTGAAAAGCTTTTCGACACTAATAGCGGCTCGATTCCCCTGCTGAAAATTTTGGCTTGATGTTATTGTAATTGTCTGCAAAAATTGCACGCTACCCGGAATAATTTGACGAATTTGAGTAAGAATGTTAAATTTCTCTTCAATAGTTTGAAAACAGTTAGCCTAATCCAGTGGTGTCTGTGTTGAGGAGTTCAAGACTTTAGTAAAACTGGAGCGGAGGAACCAAAATCTGGGGCTTATCTGGTTTAAAGATGAATTAGCAAGAACGAGTATCGAGTTCAGATCTTCATAATTCATCCTTGACAAGAAGAACATCTCTCAGTTCTAGCCCGTCAGCTAACTCCGTAGGCGTTGAGAGGAGACTGAAATAAGCAACATTATCAATAATGTTCTGCTTGGTTCAGCTTCCAAGGCTCGTACTGTTAAGCCTGTTGTACCTGCACTTGAAGAGACTGAAAAATAGCAGATGAAAATCCCACAAAAATCACTGGTAAAAATAAAGCAATTCGCCTTGAAAAATTGTCAGGCACGCAACGCCCACTCTACTATGCTTGAATTTCAAGCATCAAATAGAACTGCTATAGTTGCGGAGTCACAAACAGATGCGATCGCTTCATTACCTTAGCCGTATGTAGCTAACTACCAATAAATATCAAGCGCATTAGTAGAGTTTTGTATGGATGTAAAGCTCTATAACTTTGGTTAGAATAATTAATAATCAAACCAGTAGTAATAATATGGAAAACTGGCAGGCGATCGCTAGCACTATTACTTTCCTTAGTGTCATCTTTTTCGTGATGACAGAATGGATACACTTGACTATCGCGGCATTTTTAGGAGCATTAATTCTTGTTTTTACAAATGTGTTAACGCTAAATGAAGCAATTGGATATATTGGTAATAGCTACTCTACCATTGCTTTGTTTTTTGGCGTAATGGTGTTGGTACGAGCTTTTGAACCTACAAAAGTTTTTGATTATTTAGCCACCCAAATTGTGATTTTAGCTAAAGGACAAGGCAAGCGCTTGCTACTGGGAATTGTGGCAATTACAACTCCAATTTGCGCTTTTTTGCCCAATGCTACAACAGTTATGTTACTAGCACCGCTGATTCCTCCGATTGCAGAGGAAGTAGGGGTAAACTTTGTACCACTACTCATCTTAATGGTATTCGTAGCCAACAGTGCCGGATTACTAACATTGGTAGGAGATCCAGCTACATTTATTGTCGGAGATGCCGTAAACGTCAGCTTTATTGATTACCTCGCGCGCCTCAGTTTAGGTGGAGTTATTGCAGTTATTACTGTGGTTGCAATGCTACCATTTCTATTTCGTAAAATTTGGCATAAAGATTTAGAAGATTTAGAACATCTTCCCCATCCAAAAATTAATCATCCTCAAGTTTTAACATTAGGGATTGTTTTGATTGCTGGTGTTTTAACATTCTTTGTTATTGGGGAAATGTTACCAATTCCAATTTCTCCTGAGTAGGAATTGCCCGAGCTTTAGCGACTCGTCCAAAAATGCTACTAATGGACGAACCTTTCGGAGCATTAGATGCTCTCACTCGCGGAAAATTACAAAGACAAGTCTTAGATATTTGGGAACATCAGCGACAGGCGGTGATGATGATTACTCATGACGTAGAAGAGGCAATTTATATGTCCGATCGCATTGTTTTGATGACAAATGGTCCCAACGCTAAAATTGGTGAAATCATCGACGTTCCCTTTCCTCACCCCCGCGATCGCCATGCCATGCGACATTCAACAGAATACGTGGAACTGCGCGATCGCGCCTTAGATTTTCTCGATCGCTATTTCACCCAAGACGAATAATTTATTAGAAGTCAGGAGCCAGAAGTCAGGAGTCAGAAGATAGAAGAATGTATATTGATTTAGCTTCTTCCTTGTCCCCCTTGTCTCCCTTGTCCCCCCCTCTCCTTTGTTCCCCTTGTCTCCCACTTACCCAAAGGAAAAACTGTGAACCTCAAACCCATTCTGGCGCGGCTGCAAAATGCTCTAGGTAGTCAAGACGTACACAACTTGATTTTGCGGATGCCAACTGGATATCAAACTCAGAATAATACATCCGAGCGATCGCTAAATTTAGTTGTCGGTTATGACGGTTCTCCTGACAGCCAAGCAGCGTTAGATCTAGCTTTATTAATTGCTCATCAAACTCGCTTGGCGACTCAAAACCAAGTCACAATTCACGTTGTTTATGTCTTAGATGAAGTACAAATAGAGTTACTGACCAAAATTTATAGCTCCAGTTCCTCAAAAGCTTTTCGTCGGGGACAAAAGAAATCTACACCTGTCGCCACTCTCTCTGGAACTCAGGCACTCGCAACCAAATCTAAAACAATTTTGTTAGCACAAGCAGACGAAATTTTATGGCGAGCGCGATGTTTAGCTGAAGCATGGAAAGGTACGTTTGTGGCTCATCTACGATTTGGTTCTTTAGCTACGGAACTCAAAAATATTGTAGAGACTGAAACAGCAGACATAATGCTATTAGGTTGTCATTCTCAAAATAGTTTAGTCATTCGGCAACTAGATCCAAGTCTTCCTTGTGCGATATTAGGAATTTCTGAATAAATGAATAAAATTTATCTAGCCAGAAGTCTAATATCTTTTTAAGATACTTTTGAAACTTTATAGGATAGAAAAACATGAGCGAAGTTAAAAAAGTTGCGATCGTGACGGGAGCAAATCGCGGTTTGGGTTTAGAAACTTGCCGTCAATTAGCAAAACAAAATATTAAAATTATTCTAACCAATTGCGTGGCTGGCAACTTTAGCGGATGATGGACCTACGAGCAGCTTTTTCCGCGATCGCCAACCGATAGAATGGTAATCTTACTTGTGGCGATCGCATCCGCTCTCTATATTATTGCTCTGATTTGACTGCCCTCCCACACACAATCAGTGGGAAACGCGGATCGTTATATTCCAATTTCGCCTTAGCAAAATCATAAGCTACCATGCCTCGGAGTTCTCCAGCAGCTACAAGAGAATTTCCATAAGTTTGTATGTCGATCTGTTCGGCAAGAAAAGATTTAGCTAAGATGTAGTGCAAACCGCGAGCTGTAAAGCGCCAGTATTCGGGATAGGCAGGATAATTGATTGTAATATTCGGTACGGCAATCAGTAATACACCCCCTGGCTTCAAAATACGATGCATTTCTGAAACGATTTTTTCTGGTTCTGCAATTATGTGTAAGACATACGTACAAATGATACAGTCATAAGTATTACTAGGTAGATCGTTTGGTTGAGTTAAATCGGCAACAATAGTTGCATTTGGAATATAATCCTTGTTTAAAACATCTAGCTTGGTAATCCGATCCCTAAAACGAGATGTATAAGTATCGTCTTGAAATTCTAGGCAATGACCTTTAATATCTGCCGTGAATTTTTGTAAATACCAATCTAAATAAACGCGATGAGCGCTATCTCCTCTCTCACACCAGTTTTCTGCTAAAGGCTGCACGCCTACCTGTAGTAGCTCTACTCTTGTTTTGAGCATAAATAAAGGTTTTAATGCTTGCTTGGCAGATTGCTTAAAACTCTTTGGTAGCAGTTGTTTTCCATTATTAAATATTTTCTTGAGCTGCTCAGAAAAACCTTTTGTCTTAGGCGGAAAAAGCTGTCCAATACTATCAAATTGGCTCACAATCCATCTCCTTATACCTGGTTAAAATGGCTATACTTCTAGATCGCTAATATCAGAAACCCAGCGATGTTAAAGAATGTATCTATAGCAGTTCTAAATGATTTTTAAAGTAGGCTTCTAGCCTGCCGCAGGCTAGAAGCCTACTCCACGTTCATGAATCAAATAGGATTGCTATATCAGCAATAATGTACTTGAAACTTAAAATTGATAGGCTGACAAGTCAACTCTATTCGTGTGAGTTGCAAAGCTCTGAGTTAGCTTAGATTCGTATTGTAGAGTGCAATTCTATAGCTACAAATCTTGTGCGATCGAGCTTAGGTAATATATCAATTCACAACATTTTTAACTCTGTATGTCAGGTATATATGACTAGAGTTATTCCAACTTATAAAATTACTATTATGGTGGCGTAAGTAAAATTTGCATATCTGTGCGCTGGTTTAGAGATAAATACTGCTGTAATGTAGAAGCAATTTGCCTATATGTTAATAAGTTAAGAACTGCATAACTTTAATTCCTCTGTCGCTAGGTGGAAACACAATTAAGTATAGACAATAATTTTATACGTGGTTAAAAAAGCTGAATTTAACTGACTTTATATGTATGCAACAGAGGCGCGATCGAATCTATAGTATTTCTACACGCTCGATCGCCATCACAACATAGAAACGGGATTAAGCCACTGTACGATTGTTTGTCTTAGCTGTCTTAAATCGCGAGAAAACTCTTGCTTAAACCACTGTCCTACTGCATCGAGAGGTGTAAAGTTAGAACCAGTTTGCCATTGTAGGTCTTGACTTAAAGGCGTGGTATGAGTACCGCTGAGGGTTTTTAATGTCACCATCCCAGGAAAGCGTTGATGCAGCAACTTCACCAAAGCTTCAGACTGATCGATCGTGTCATTGGTAAACTTGATCGCTAAGTTGCGGCGAACCTCGTAACGAGTTTGCAACAGAGTATTGGTTTCCAGAGGAGAAGGGGTAAACTCGACAGAGAAGCCCGGATTAAAATTCAACTGCTGTACCAAGGGGATAGCATCTCGCGCCGCATAATTATTGAAAGAAATGAGGATATTACCAGCGCGTTCGACATTGAACAGACTGCCAATCAATAGATGGAGTTTACACCCCATACTATGCCCCACGCCGTAAATTGGTAAATAGCGGCTGCGCAGGAGGGATTTAGCGTAAAGTTGTCCGATCGCATTTTCAAACCCATTCAGTACCGAGCGGGCGATCGCGGTATGATCTAGAGTGTTGACAAACGGCGTAGCAACGACAACGTAATTTTCCTCAGCGAGTTGTTCTAAGAGCCAGCGATACGTCAATTGAGGTGCAGTGGCGACAAACGCACCGCCTAAAAAATGCACGATCCCGATTTGCTTATGGGGAACTAAAACCCAGTTCCCAGCAATTTCTTTCCATTCCATGAGCTTAGGGAGTGGGGAGTAGGGTTTTAGGTATTAGCTTTATCTACCCAAACTTTCATATTCTTCAATTGTACTGCACCAAATTGGGTAACTAAGGCAACATCAGCCGCATCTCGTCCGTAGGCGATCGCAATTCTATTACCCCTTGGTTCTTTTTGGGTAGCATCAAACGTATACCAACGTCCACCTACAAACGCTTCAAACCATGCGTGCAGATCCATCGGATCTAACTCGTAAAGATATCCTACTACCATCCGCGCCGGAATATTCAAACTGCGGCTTAAGGCGATACCCAAATGGGTAAAATCGCGACAGACCCCTACTTTTTGCTCGGCTGTATCCACAGCAGAAGTAGAAGCATCGCTCGTACCGTAGCGATATTCTATATTTTGCTGAATCCAACTGCGAATCGCCTCTACTTGATCGTATCCAGGTGCAGCATTGCCAGCAATCTCATTTGCTAGATTTCCCAAGCAATCTGCTTGACAATAGCGACTGGGTAACAGAAATTGCAGCGTACTTTCCGGTAAATCCTGTACCAACACATACGGCGCGCCTGGTTGAGTATCAATTTTATCTGCGGTGTCTACTTCAGCTGTAGTTTGTACCTGAAATGAACCTGGAGGCGCTACCATCCGCTGACACAAATTACCATAACTATCGGTATACTCTATAACTTGTGCGCTGGGTTCGATGATGTATTCCTCTCGCATCACCCATTGTCCCAATCCACTGCGAGGTCTAAGCATGAAAATGAGTGGAGTTGGCGCGTTGACTTCATATGTAATTTGACACCCTGCAATCAGCCGCATTCTTACCTCCTCTTGACTTAGTTTATAAGTATTTACATATATGCTATTTAGTACAAAAACTGTATTATTAGCTAGTTTCCTGGGAGGTATTTTATGATTCTTGAGGCAGTAATGCTGAGTGTCAAGTTGGGAATGGAAAGCGATTTTGAAGCAACTTTCAAACAGGCTTCCAGAATTATTTCGGCTATGAATGGGTATTCATCCCACGAATTACATAAATGTATAGAAATTAAAGGAAAATATTTATTACTTGTTAAGTGGAAGACTTTAGAAGCTCATACAGTTGAATTTAGAAAGTCTCCTGAATATCAACAATGGAAAAAACTATTACACCACTTTTACGATCCATTTCCAGTAGTCGAACATTTTGAAAAAATTTAACCGTGGGGTGGGCATTGCCCACCTTACTATTGTCTACTGAGAAGAACTTTCGCTTGTAGTTGTATCTTGACCTAACGTACCCTCAGCAGATGGTGTTTGAGATTCGGTAGTAGCACTGTTATTCTGTTGAGGTTGAGTTGTTTCAGCTTCAGTTTCAGGCTGTGTAGGAGCGGGAGTTGTCATATTTTCGTTCTGCTGTGGAGTAGATGCTGGGGGTTGCAGAACTGGAACTGGTACTTCCTTAATTCTCTCAATAATTGTTTGTTTTTCCGAACTGCGATCGACCGTAGAAGATTCTGTGTTTGGTTTGTCGCTAGGTACGGGAACGAGAACGGGTTGTGGTGTCGATGTAGATGCTTGAGGAGATTGATTCAAATACCAAATGACTCCCGCACTCAAAGCTGCAATTGTTGTCAGCAGAATTCCCAAAAGCAGACCTCGTGCCGCATTTTCATTATCTCTTACAGTTGATGCTCTCTCTTGAGTGCTGCGCTCTGCAACTCGACCGTGTACGTAGCCATGCTGATAAGAATCATTAGATTCAGTTGTCTTTGTCACATTAACATGGGTGTTACCGTTAGCATCTTGATAAGACTCTTGACGCACTTCACGGTTATAGCTATTACCTGGGTTTAGATTAGACATGATTTCAATAAAACTCCTTTCAAGTTATCTAATGTTTTATTTGATACTTGAGTTTAGACAAAATCAGCATAATCCCTGAAATCAAACGAGTCACTCTATCCCCAGAAGGGATCTCTTTCATGCTATTCCTCTATCTTGAGAAGGATTATTTCAAAAAAAAGACTAGTAATGTAGAGTAGGTTATGCCTATCTTTTATAAAAATGAGACAAAATAGATGTTTGATGGAGTTCAATCTGTCTTCTTTTTCGTATTTGATGTTGTTGAAGCAGCAAATTGGTACAGTAAACTTTTAAATCTTCCAGTCAAGTATTTCAATTCAGATGGAGAAATAAAAGCAGCTATAATTCAGGTTGGTAGAGTAGAAATGTTTTTTCATCCTGCTGATGCAAAGATGTCTCCTGGTAGTGCAGGTCAGGTTGCTTACTGGCGTGTCAATGACTTTGCAAAAGCACTTGATAAAGCAAACCAGCATGGAGCTACGCTTTACCGGGGACCTTTAGTAATTGAAGATAATCGAGCAATTTGTCAGATGCGCGATCCTTTTAACAATCTCTTTGGTATGCAAGGTTCGCTCTACTCAAATCAAAATAGTTATTTTTAATGCGCAGTTATTAATATTTCAGTAATCTTACCCCTCTTTTGGGCTTTAGAATTAATTGCTCTGGTTGCTAAAATTTCATGAATGTGAAAATCTTTATATAACTCTCGAACCAATGAACAATCGGAATTAGATAACATGACCTTAACCCCACGCCGAGCTAATTCTGCAAATGTATCTCTCAATCTAATCTGATCTTTTTCGTTAAAAGAGTAACGACTATAACCTGTAAAGTTACTAGTATCGCTCAAGGGATGGTAGGGTGGATCGAAATAAACAAAATCCTCTGGCGTTTTAGCAAAATCTAAAATAGCATCAAAAGGTCTAACCTCTATGACTACAGATTGAAGAGAGACTGAAACTAAACGCAATAACTCTGCATTACAAATAGTAGGATTTTTGTATTTTCCCATTGGGACATTAAACTCTCCTTTAGAGTTTTCACGGTATAAACCGTTAAAACAAGTTTTATTCAGATAAATTAATCGCGCTGCCATTTCCACAGGCGTTCCTGTGAACTGCGATCGCACCCGATAATAATAATCGCGATCGTGCTGTTCTTGATGCCGTGCCAACAACTCGATTAATTCCTCAACGCGATCGCGCACGCAACAATACACATTGACCAATTCAGGATTAATATCTGTCAGTACTGCTGGAAACTTTTGTGTCGGTTTATCGTTTCTAGTCACTCCATACAAGTAAAAAAAGACTGCCCCTCCTCCCAAAAATGGCTCGTAGTACGTAGCAAATTTTTGAGGAAAGTAAGGAATATATTGAGAAATCAACTGGCTTTTACCACCCGCCCATTTTAAAAACGGACGCGGAAGGCTTAACTGGAGTGACTGACGTAGCATTCAAAGAATTGAGTAGTGAACAGTTATCAGTTATCAGTCTAGAGACGTTACATGTAATCTCTGTACAAAGTTATCAGTGGCTAGTGAAAGCGTGGCTGGTGACAAGAATTGAGTCAAGCCACTAGCTACCAGCCACCAGCCACTCACGAATGACCAATAACAAATTGCTATAGAATAAACGTAATTCACATGAAAAAAATTTAACAGCTAGACAAGGCTTACAAATCAAATGTTTGATGGCTTCTGGGAAAACGTCTCTCGCTACCCCCGCTACTTTGTCACAATCGTCTTGGGGATTTTCTTAAACGCCATATCTCCATTGACTCCCCTATTCAAGCGTCCCACAACCGCGATCGCGATCGTTGGTATGTTCGTTGGATTATCTTTGTTCGTTCTGTTTACCCTCCGCGCCATGCTAGGCTTAAGCCCATCTTAATAAAATCATGAAATATGGCGAAAACAACCGTACAGCCGATCGCCAGCTTGTAAAGTCAATGGAATCAGTATTATAACCTTCTGTCTTCTGCCTGCTGCCTTCTTGCAATAGCTAATAGACTAGAAAAGTTGGGTAGAACCATTGCAGTTGGCTCTACTGATTTGATTCAAGTATGAGGAAGGGTTATTGTTATGGCTACAAGTCGCCGTGTGGATCGCGTTGCTGAATTAATCAAACGCGAGGTAAGTCAGATGCTATTAAATGGCATCAAAGACGATCGAGTCGGTGTAGGTATGGTTAGCGTTACCGATGTAGACGTATCCGGCGATCTACAACACGCCAAGATCTACGTATCAATATACGGTTCAGACGATGCTAGAGAGCAAACTATGGCAGGCTTAAAGTCAGCCACAGGGTACGTTCGCCGAGAGTTAGGGCAAAGAATCCGTCTCCGCCGCACTCCAGAAGTTGTATTTCACGAAGATCGTTCGATTGAAAGAGGGACGAGAGTGCTGTCGCTGATTAATCGGCTCAATCAAGATCGCCCCGCCAATCTAGAGCCAGACTACAAGGAAGATGAAATTGAAATCTCCGCCGAGGATGAAGCGTAACCTAATGATACAGAACATGTGAGGGGCATATAGCTGTGTGTCCCTACCTGTGCTTCTCGATCTAGAAAATGAGGCATAACTTGCTATATTGCGCTATTCTATGCCGATATAGCTCGGGTTTTAAGTTGATGTACATATAGCGATTCTATTTGAGTCATGAACCGATCGTTGTGGTGGTTGACGGTTAACAGTTGACAGTTAACCGTTAACCGTCAACCGTCAACCAGCAATATCCCAGATTCACAAATCATTTAGGCTCTCTATATAAAGTTTATGTAGATTTAGCGATCGCCGCTAAAGTCCAGTAGCTTTACGGATCGATCCGCTATGTTAAAACCTACTTTAAAACTAAATCAAATCTGAAATGAGATACGATACCGTACATTCTCGGTATTTGATATTTTTCTATCTCAAGGCAGAAAAGATAGTCGAACTTGCTTCCTGTTGCTGGAATCCAGATTTAGCAAGCTCGAAATTTTCTTAAGGATCTTTTTAGAAAATCTTCAGTTTGAGAAACCTAGTCTGAGCAAGGGTTTGGGTAAATCTTAAGAAAAGCATGAAAAAAATTAAGATTTTTTTTATAATTCTGTTAGATCGTCACTAAGGTTGGGCATAACAAATATAGAAATCTACCTCGGTGACGTTATGAACTTCCGCTTCAATGCAACTATCGCTGCTGCTGCTATTGTTCTAGTTTCTGGTTTCCAATTCCAAGCTTTTGCCTCCGAACCAGACTACCTCTGCTTCGTTACCACTGGTGCGGGGGACGTGCTGGACTTATCTCAATCCCTATGTGCTGAAAAAGCTACAAAATCGACAATCGCAGCTCTAGACAAAGCATTTATCGAAGCTTACAAACAGCAAGCCATGACTCACGCTGACGTGCGCGATAATTTGATCGCTAATATTCAGCAATCTCCAGAAACTAATATCGCAGCCGCAAAAGGTGTCTGTAACGACTTAGAAGCCGGAATTTCCCTAGAGGAAATTCAAGAAGCTCAATCGGAAGATCATGAAGCAAAAGCAGATGAGGTTAATTCGGAAATCGTCAATAAACTAGCTACACAGTACTACTGCCCAGGCGTGCAGTAAACCTATTCATCTATCGATCGATAAATCAAAGTGCGATCGCAATGCGTCAAGGCATGTCACCAGATCGTCACATAATATTTCCTCTCAGACACAATTTGACTGTCGAATCCGTATATATCTGCTCAAGTAGTCACGAACTGCTCGTCTTATCTTATTTATGATGGGGGAAAGTTGATTATATATATAAATAGTCAATGCTTACCCAAATAAAAGACATAGCCCTAAAGTTAGCGCCGCGTTTAATTGAAATTCGCCGCCATCTCCACAGTCACCCAGAATTAAGCGGTCAAGAGTATCACACATCTGCTTATGTTGCTGGTGTCCTTTCGTCTAGTGGAGTTCATGTCAGAGAGGCGGTTGGTAAAACTGGTGTAGTAGGAGAAGTACAGGGACATGGTAGCGATCGCCGCTTATTGGCAATTCGTACCGACATGGATGCACTACCCATTAACGAACGCACGGGATTAGAATTTACTTCCAGAGCGACAGGTGTGATGCACGCCTGTGGACACGATGTCCACACCACCGTAGGACTTGGAACTGCTATGGTTCTTTCCGAACTAGCATCCCAGTTACCAGGTAACGTGCGGCTGTTGTTCCAGCCAGCAGAGGAAACTGCTCAAGGAGCCAGCTGGATGATTGCTGACGGGGTGATGGAAAATGTCTCGGCAATTCTATCCGTACACGTCTTCCCTTCCATTCCCGCCGGAAAGGTAGGTATCCGCTATGGGGCGCTAACAGCAGCAGCAGACGAGTTAGAAATTACTATTATCGGTGAATCGGGGCATGGGGCGCGACCCCACGAAGCGATCGATGCTATTTGGATCGCCGCGCAAGTCATTACCACCCTGCAACAAGCCATCAGCCGCACGCAAAACCCGTTGCGTCCAGTGGTACTAAGCATTGGACAGATTACAGGTGGTAGAGCGCCAAACGTCATTGCCGACCAAGTAAAATTACTTGGCAGCGTGCGATCGCTCCATCCCGAAACCCGGACTAATCTACCTGGGTGGATCGAAAAAATCGTCGCTAATATTTGCCACTCCTACGGAGCGCAATACGAAATGAGCTATCGCCCAGGAGTACCAGGGGTGCAAAATAATATTGGTCTATCCCAAATTTTACAAACAGCCGCAGAAGAGGCTTGGGGAAGCGATCGCGTTTTAGTTTTAACCGAACCTTCCCTTGGTGCAGAAGACTTTTCACGCTATCTCGAACACGCTCCTGGTGCTATGTTTCGCTTAGGGGTAGGATACGAAGATCGCACCAACTATCCCCTGCACCATCCTCAATTTGAAGTTAACGAAGCCGCGATCGTTACTGGTGTCGTCACCCTTGCCTACGCTGCGGTGAAGTATTGGCAATAGAAGTAGAAGTCAGAAATTCATCTTCTCTCCCTGCTCCCCGCTCCCTGCTCCCTAACAACTGACTTAGGAAAGATGCAGCCATATCCACAGATTTGCTACTCTAACAAAAAATACCGAGACAGTAGTAATTAAAATATGGCATCACCTACACCACTGCAAGGTACTGAATTAGTTGACTGTGCGAGAGCAAACGCTAAGCAGGGAATTGAAACTGCTGCCCGTCAGTGCGGTTTTGGTGAAGATTTAAATGGTTTTTCACAAGCGCTCAAGCGAGCCTGCGAGAGTATGAATTTACAAGTGAAGGAACTGAGCGAACTCATTACCGATGATGAGATGATCCTTCAAATGGGTAAAGGGGAAATTGTTGCACCCGATAGTGCTTCGGAACTGTGAGCGGGGATTAGAAACTGGGAATTTTAGACCCGTAAAATGACTCTTGCCAAATTGAAATAAATTAAAACTCCCAGTACGTCAACTGCGGTTGTAATAAACGGCGCTGACATCAAAGCCGGATCTAAGCCTAGTAAGCGAAATAAAAATGGTAGTGCAGAACCGGAAACAGAAGCCAAAACAGAAATTGCTACAAGACTGGCTCCTACGGCGATCGCTACCGATAAGTTTCCTTGTAAGAAAAAAGCCCAAATCGTGGCGATCGTCCCCAACATGGAACCGAGTAACAATCCAGCTAGTGCCTCTCTAATGATGACTTGTGCTGGTCCTAACGCCCTAATTTCATCGGTATTCATCCCGCGAATGACGACAGTTGAAGACTGCGCCCCTACGTTACCACCAGTACCAGTGAGTAAGGGAATAAACGCCGCTAGGGTGACAACTTTTTGTAAAATCTCTTCTTCAGCTTTAATAATTGTGCCTGTAACGGTATTTGTAATGAGTAAGACGAATAACCAAACAACTCGCTTGCGGGCAACGGAGAATAAATTACTCTGAAAATAACCATCGCCCCCAGATTGCACGCCTCCACCTAAAGCGTAGATATCCTCGGTAGTTTCCTGTTGAATAATATCAATTACGTCATCTACAGTAACGATGCCAACAAGTCGCTGTTCGCGATCGACGACTGGGACAGCGAGAAAATCGTAACGCTGAATTAATCGAGCTACTTCTTCTTGATCGGTATCTGTATGCACGCAGATAGCATCGCGGGTCATAATTTCGCCAATCGTTTCTTGCGGATCGGCAGTGACTAAATCGCGTAAAGATAAGGTTCCCGTCAGCCTTCTCGCTGCATCGGTGACGTAAAGGTAGTAAATAGTTTCTGTATTTTTAGCTAAATAGCGAATGCGTTCCAAGGCTTGCGTGACGGTCATTCCCTCTTTCAGAGAGATTAACTCTGGGGTCATGATCCGCCCTGCTGTTCCCGTTTCGTAGCCTAATAGTAAGGCGGTGGCTTGCCGTTCGGAAGGGCTGAGTTGTTCTAGCAAGCGATTGACAATTTTAGCGGGTAGTTCGTCGAATAAGCGGGCGCGATCGTCTGGCGACATTTTATCCACAATATCGATCACGTCTTGGCGCTTGAATTCTTGAACGAGTGCTTCTTGTACGCTATGGTCGAGATATTCGTAAACTTCGATCGCCTCGCCTTTAGAAAGCAAGCGAAAGGCAAGTACTTGCATTGGTTCGGGTAAGCCTTCAATGGCTTCGGCAATATCAGCAGGCTGTACCGGAACCAAAATGGCTTTAGCTCCCTGTAAGTCTCCCTGTTCTAGTAGGGCTAGCAGTTGAGTGCGTACGAGGTTGCGTAATTCTTTACGCGAGAAGTTTTGCAGGGTCGAGGATGGGTTGTTACGATCGGTCAATAGCCTATCCTCCTATGACAGTCAAGTGAACGTGCTGCCTTTAGTCTAGGTGACGCTGGCAACTACCAGATCGAAGCATACTATTTTTCGGCTCGATGTTTTAGAGCGATCGCTTACTAATGTAGGTTAAGTAGCTGCGATCGCAATTTTCTAAATTCCTGGTTTCGATTCTCTCTAATCCTGGCTCCAGGCACATCGCCTAGTTGGTAGAGTTCGTTTTAAAACAAGGTCGGCGATCGTGCCTCAACAACTTAACTATCGAGTTCCAAATATCTTCTGAGGATAGGCAACATAGATCGTTTTCTGGAATTGGATAGAGTCCAATTGAAGGAACTCTATGTGAGGCTTCATCGTCTCTAGTAGGTGTTTTCTCTTATAGATATTGCCTGATATCTAAGTAGAACATTTATTAAATTGTTTTTATTTATACTTGAAAAACTGTCTTTACTGTATACTTAACTTAATAAAGTCATAAATATTGCCAACCTATATGCTCAAGAAACAACAAGTAGCGATCGCTACTATATTAATAATGTTTTCGATTATACCTGCTTATAAGGCAAAAAGTAGAATGGGGGTTAATATTTTGCCAGGTCCCCACACTCCGAATTTGGTAGAAAAGTTGACGAGAGGCAAGTTTAAAGCTGAGTGGGTAGATCGAAACTGGTTTCGTCGCCCCGATTTGCCTTTCAACAGTTAGCGCGACGCAGATGGCAGGAAAGGGGAAAAGTACGAGCTATTCATGCTCGGCTGGTCGTGCAATAATAAACGGTCTGTGACCAGATCGTTCGCCTTCTCATGTTGCAATCCTCCGCTTCTACTGACGACCTAGCTGCTGTCCTAGCAGAGTCAATCGATCTCAATTTTGAACTGCCCGATCCTGAAGACGAAGAAATTTCGGAACATGATTTTCAGCAGCAGCTAGATAATGCATGGCTAGTTTGCGATCGCTTCGATCTACAGACAGAAATCTGGCGGGGCAGAATTTTAAGGGCAGTGCGCGATCGCGAGAAAAAACAAGGAGATGCCCGTGGGAGTGGTTTTCTCAACTGGTTGAAGGCGCGGGAAATTAGTAAAAGTCAAGCATACTCCTTAATCGAGTTAGCTAACAGCGCCGATACGCTAGTAGAACAAGGGCATTTAGACCCCAATGCCGTAAGATGCTTTAGTAAACGAGCGTTTATCGAAACTGCAAAAGCGGAACCAGAAATTCAACAATTAGTCACCGATGCAGCGAAACGAGGCGATCGCATTACCCGTCGTGAAGTGCGTCAGCTATCAGATGAGTGGATGGCGATGTCGTCCGAACTCCTGCCCGAACCCGTTAAAGTGAAAGCTTCAGAAAACGCGCTTCCGCCCCGCTATCTTGCGCCTCTGGTGAAAGAAATGGAAAAATTACCAGAGTCTCACCAAAAAGAGTTACAGCGGGAAATTGCAGCAAATCCTGACGTAGACACAATTAAAGAAGTGACAACGGAAGCAAAGTACCTGTCCAAATATATTAATGCTGCTACGACCGTCCAAGCCCTAAACAATGACGATGTAGACTTAGAACGGGCGATTCAGGAAGCAATTCGAGTAGGCTGTATTAACGTCGCGGCTGACTTGGTAAATCAGGCATCGCAGTTAGAACAAACCATAGCTAAACTTTACGGTACTTGGAAGCGGATTGGTAGTTTAGCCGATCGCCTGTATGTAGATACGGGGGCGAGTACTCCCCACTTGCGATCGCTTTTGAGTTGTCTCGAACCCCTCGGTGGTGAAGTGATGGAAGTCAGTTTAGGTGGAGATAACGAACGCACGATCCGCTTGCAAATTAGCGAAGAATAAGCGGGAGTCGGGAGTCGGGAGTCGGGAGTCGGGAAATTTTGAATGCGTGAATTGCTCCCCTGCTTCCTTGTCCTCCTTGTCTCCCTTGTCCTTAATTTTTGATTCCTGTCGAAGCGATTCCCTGAATAAATTGTTTCTGTCCGATCAGAAATATTAATATGACTGGCAAGGTAGCGATCGCGACTGCTGCCATCAGTAAAGACCAGTTATTAGTAAATTGTTCTTGAAACTCAGCTAGTGCTAATTGAACCGTCCGCAATTCTGGGCGCGTTGTGAAGACAAGCGGTTTAAATAAATCGTTCCACTCACCGATAAATGTAAACAAAAATAATGTTACCAAAGCCGGACGAGATAAAGGCAACATTACCCGCCATAAGATTTGCAGGCGGTTCGCCCCATCGATCGCTGCTGCTTCTTCTAACTCTATGGGAATAGTTTGAAAATACTGCCTGAGTAAGAAAATGCCAAAACCATTTACAGCTGTAGGTAGAATTAAAGCTCCATAGGTATTAATTAAATGTCCCCATTTGAGGACGAGAAAGATAGGAATAACTAATAACTGAAATGGAATGACCAAAGTTGCCAAAACAACCAGCAGTAATGCTTGTCGTCCTCGGAATTTCAATCTTGCTAAGGCATAACCCGCTAAAGCTGAAGTCACGATTTGAATTCCAGTCACGGCTAAAGCTACCAGCGTGGAATTAGCAAATGCTAGCAAGAAATTTGCTCGCTGCCATGCTTGTTGGTAGTTTACCAAAGTCCATCCCGATCGCGTTAACAAATCGGGTGTTGAGCCAGGCGGTGCAAAGGATGTGAGGAAGACAACTCCCAATGGGAGCAAGACAATTACCGCTCCCAGTATCAGCACTATAAAACTAAGAGATGGTATAGAGAGATTCTTATGTTTGGCATTCACATCTTTCTGAAGCATGAATTGTTCGCTTTCCTCTATGCTTTTATACCTAGAGGTGATATTCTCCCAAATGGACTCTATTTTGCTGCAATAGATAACAGATCCCCTTGGGATTTGTTAGGTTTAATTTTAATTATTGTTGACGCTGATGCATAGAGCTAAAGAGTCAACCGCAATCGACAAAGCTGATTTACGCCAATAGGAGTGAACGACTATGCAGCAAGTTGCTGCCACCTCCGAAATCGATTTCCACAGCGAAACCTATAAGGACGCATACAGTCGCATTAACGCGATCGTGATCGAAGGGGAACAAGAAGCCTACGAAAACTATATTCGTTTGGCTCAAATGCTACCGAACCTCAAGGATGAGCTGATTCGCCTATCTAAAATGGAGAACCGCCACAAAAAAGGGTTTGAAGCCTGCGGGCGCAATCTCCAAGTTACACCGGATATGCAATTTGCTCGCGAGTTCTTTTCTGGGCTGCATCAAAACTTTCAACAAGCAGCATCAGCAGGACAAGTCGTGACGTGCTTGTTAATCCAATCGCTGATTATTGAGTGTTTTGCGATCGCGGCTTACAACATCTACATTCCCTGTGCCGATGACTTCGCCCGTAAAATTACCGAGGGCGTTGTCAAAGACGAGTATACTCACCTCAATTTCGGCGAAGTTTGGCTGAAAGACAACTTTGAACAGTCCAAAGCCGAACTAGAAGCAGCCAATCGCCAAAATCTCCCGATTGTCTGGCAAATGCTGAATAAAGTCGAGGATGATGCTCGGGTTTTAGGCATGGAAAAAGATGCTTTGGTGGAAGACTTCATGATCCAATACGGTGAAACCCTTGCCAATATTGGCTTCTCCACCCGTGACATCATGCGTCTATCCGCCTACGGACTACAAGCCGCTTGAAACAGTGACCAGTAACCAGTAACCAGTGACCAGCGAACAGCGACCAGTGACCGTAACAAAGAAATCTGGGTAACTGATAACTAATAACTGGTAACTGGTAACTGATAACTGGTAACTGACTTTATGTAGTATTTTTAAGATTAAAGATACAAAAATTCTCATCCACCCGCTCTGCTTTGTCAGAGCTACCAGTTTGACATCCGTAATACATGTTTGGTCTAATCGGTCACTTAAACAGTCTGGAACACGCACAATCGGTAGCACAAGAATTAGGCTACCCCGAATATGCCGATCAAGGACTTGATTTCTGGTGCAGCGCACCACCACAGATAGTCGATGATATCAAAGTTACTAGCGTTACTGGACAGCAAATCGAGGGCAAGTATGTCGAATCTTGCTTTCTGCCAGAAATGCTTGCTACGCGACGGATTAAAGCTGCAACGCGAAAAATCATCAACGCAATGGCGCACGCTCAAAAGCATGGGATTGACATTACAGCTTTGGGCGGCTTTTCTTCGATTATTTTTGAAAACTTTAACTTGCAGCAGATCAAACAAGTCCGTAACGTACAACTGAAATTCGAGCAGTTCACGACGGGGAACACTCATACTGCGTACATTATCTGTCAGCAGGTGGAGCAAGCAGCAAAGCAGTTGGGTATTGACCTCAATCGAGCTACTGTTGCCGTTTGCGGTGCTAGCGGTGACATCGGTAGTGCAGTTTGTCGCTGGTTAAATGCTCGTACCGACGTAGCAGATTTATTACTAATTGCCCGCAATCAAGAGCGCCTACAAGCATTACAGGCAGAGTTAGGACGAGGTAAAATCTTAGACTTGGAAACTGCCCTACCGCAAGCAGATATCGTCGTCTGGGTGGCAAGTATGCCCAAGGGAATTGAAATCGATGCCCAAATGTTAAAACACCCCTGTTTGATGATTGATGGTGGTTATCCTAAAAATCTGGCAACAAAAATTCAACATCCAGGGGTTTATATTCTCAACGGTGGCATTGTCGAACACTCTTTGGATATCGACTGGAAAATTATGAAGATTGTTAACTTCATGGATGTACCAGCTCGTCAGTTGTTTGCCTGCTTTGCTGAATCAATGCTACTGGAATTTGAAAAGGTCTACACTAACTTTTCTTGGGGACGCAACCAAATTACTGTGGCAAAGATGGATCAAATTGGTCAAATGTCTCGCAAACACGGCTTTCGCCCTCTACTGTTTGAGAATTCACCAGTTTAAGGGATTGAAGAGTAAGTCAAAAGTTAAAAGTCAAAAGTCAAAACTGAGGAGTCAGAAAACAGAAGTCAGAAGTCAAAACTAACTGGTCACCGATAACTGATAACTGACAACTGACTCACCACTCCCCACCCCTCGCTACTCACTACCCCACCCCTCGCTACTCACTACTCACTTCCGAGATGGCAACAACCGAACGCAAAACTCTACTGTTAGATTTTGAAAAGCCACTAGTTGATTTGGAGTCGCGCATCGACCAAATTCGAGAGCTAGCAACAGAAAATGGCGTTGACGTGTCGGAAGAGATTCGCCGACTAGAAGCTCGCGCCCGCCAATTGCGCCAGGAGATTTTTAATAGTTTATCGCCGTCGCAAAAATTACAATTAGCAAGGCATCCCCGTCGTCCCAGCACCTTGGATTACATTCAAGCTATTAGCGACGAATGGATGGAGTTACACGGCGATCGCCGTGGAAGCGATGATTCTGCTATAGTTGGTGGCGTTGCGCGCCTTGCAGGGCGACCAGTCGTCATCTTAGGCAATCAGAAAGGACGCGATACAAAAGATAATATTGCCCGTAATTTTGGGATGGCTTCCCCTGGTGGCTATCGCAAAGCTATGCGGTTGATGGAACACGCCAACCGCTTTGGAATGCCAATTTTAACTTTTATTGATACTCCAGGGGCTTTACCTACAGTCGCAGCTGAAGAACAAGGAATTGGGGAAGCGATCGCCTATAATTTACGCGAAATGTTTAGCCTCGACGTACCGATTATTTGTACCGCAATTGGTGAAGCTTTTTCTGGTGGTGCTTTGGGTATTGGTGTCGGCGAACGCCTGCTCATGTTTGAACACGCAGTTTATACTGTCATCACCCCCGAGGCTTGTGCTGCAATTGTTTGGCGAGATGCAAGTAAAGCCGCTCAAGCTGCTATGGCATTAAAAATGACAGCAATCGATTTACAAAATTTAGGTATTGTTGACCAAATCTTACCAGAGCCAATCGGCGGCGCTCACTCCGACCCTCTCAAAGCCGCGATCGCTCTCAAGCAAGCTTTGCTACAACATTTAGAAGAATTAACTCAACTTACCAGCCAACAGCGCCGTCAACTGCGGTATCAAAAATTCCGTCAAATTGGTGTTTTTACCGAATTTGACTCCTAAGTTTTGTCAGAAGATGAAGACGGAAAAGATGGTGATATAATCAACGAGGGGTGTAAAGATTTTTTACAACCTCTCATTTTTGTCTCATGCTAGGCAAAACAAAGCAAAGTGGACAATAGGTAGCAGCAATGTCTACCGTAACGGCTGGCGATCGCCAATCGATTGGTAATCTCTATGTTCTATTCAACTCTACTAGAGATTTACATAATAAATCCGCGATTGAATGGCTATAGCCAACATGAATAAAGAATTAATCATCTGCCCGAACGTTCGAGACAACAATTCTTGCAGGTAAAGTATAAGTTGAATCTAGAGGTAGTTGCATCTATCAGGGGTAAGAGATTGACATGAGTACAACAGCCATGCAATTTGTGGTGCGATTAAGTTGGAGTTTATGACATTGACAACGGGAAAACGCGCCCTAATTACGGGTGCTAGTAGTGGGATTGGTAAAGCAACAGCCCTCGCCTTTGCAAAGACGGGAGTAAACTTAGCTCTAGTTGGTCGTTCGCTAGATAAGTTAGAGGCAGTTGCAAGTGCAGCAAGGCAGACAGGCGTAGAAGCAAAAACTTACGCCCTGGATCTTGCCCAAGTTCATGTCGTGCCAGAGAAGATGGCTGCGATCGCAGCCGATTGTGGAGCTATAGATATTTTGGTCAATAGTGCGGGTATGGGCTACACGGGGGCTTTGAGTGCTACGCCTCTGCCTGACTGGCAAAAAGTGATAGATTTAAACCTAACTAGCGTGTTTGGGTGCATCTTGGCAGTTTTACCCACAATGCACCAGCGCGGCTCCGGTACAATTATTAACGTTGCTTCCATCGCCGGACAAACTCCCTTCCCCAACTGGGGAGCTTATTCCGTCAGCAAAGCTGGTTTGATTGCCCTATCCAAGACCCTAGCAGCAGAGGAAAGCGCTCGCGGTATTCGCGTCACCACCATCTGTCCTGGTGCTGTGAATACAGAACTTTGGGACAGCGAAACAGTTCAGCATAACTTTGACCGTAATGCCATGCTGACACCAGAAATTGTCGCTCAGTCAATCGTACATACAGCCTTATTACCAACACCAGCCGCGATCGCCGAATTAACTCTCATGCCCGGTGGTGGCGCTCTATAAGTCATTTGTTATTTGTCATTTGTAAGTGAATGCTATCGAAGCGTCTACGATATCCACAAGCAATTAGAAATATAGCTTGTGGTTTTAGATTCTCAAAGTTGGACAGTCTACCCGTTGTCACTGGTTAACTTTCCACTTCCTGCTAACTCATGGCTAATGACCAATGACTAATGACCAATAACCATTGTTAAACTTTATCTGAGACATACACCATGACTATTGCTGCTTCTAACGGTTCTAATGGTTCTACCAATCGCTTTCAATCATCGCCTTTGAATTCCGATCTGGTGGAGGCGATTCAATCCCGACCAGACCGCAACACCCACAACGGTCAAAAACCAAACTTACAGACTCCTACCGAAGCAGAAGCCCACGAGTCGATGATGGAGGCTGTACGCGCCCTCTTGATCGGTGTAGGCGAAGATCCAGAGCGAGAAGGTTTGTTGAAAACTCCTAAGCGTGTTGCGGAAGCCATGCGGTTTCTCACCAGTGGCTACAGTCAATCTTTAGAAGAACTCGTCAACGGAGCCATTTTTGATGAAGGTCATAACGAGATGGTACTCGTGCGCGATATCAACTTTTTCAGCTTGTGCGAGCATCATATGCTGCCTTTTATGGGTAGAGCGCACGTAGCCTATATTCCCAATCAAAAAGTGGTGGGTCTGAGCAAGCTAGCTCGAATTGTCGAGATGTACTCCCGCCGCTTGCAAGTACAAGAACGACTGACGCGCCAAATTGCTGAAGCAGTACAGGAAATTTTAGACCCTCAAGGCGTAGCAGTGGTTATGGAAGCAACCCATATGTGTATGGTAATGCGTGGGGTGCAAAAACCTGGTTCTTGGACTGTTACGAGTGCCATGCTTGGAGTATTCCAGGACGAGCAAAAAACCCGCGAAGAGTTTTTCAACTTGATTCGCCATCAACCAGCTTTCTTCTAATTGATTGGGGAGTCGTAGGGGTGCACGGCTGTGCGCCCGTACTAGTGAATCAGAAGTCGTAAAGAGTGTATTCTTTTCGTCACCACATGGTCTGATAATTTGCGATCGCGCTTTAGTCAGTTTTAATCAGTACTTAGTTATACTGCACCCAATGACATTCAGCATTTGGGTGCTTTTTTTCAGAAAAAAAACTAAAATCTCTGCCAAATAAAATACTTTCTCAAAATAAAAATTAAACTCTATTAGCTAAGTACGTAAATTCCTGTAAATAAACATCGCCTGGGGAGGACAGAGCGAATTGATGTCAGATATAAAAAACTTAAACAGTCGAGCCATCCGTAAAATTTATTTCCTGATATGATATCGCGTGACATTTGTATACTGGACTTTGGGGTGAGGTGTGAGGAGTAAAAATGACTAATTATGTCGATTTAAGCGGTAAACCATTCCATTTCGTCGGTATTGGTGGTATCGGAATGTCTGCTCTTGCTTATATCTTAGCCAAGCGTCGTTTACCTGTTTCTGGCTCCGATATCCGAGAGAGTCATATCACCGAGAAATTAGCAGCTTTAGGAGCGCATATTTTTAGTCGCCAAGATGCATCCAATCTGGAGTTTTTTCGCTCTCAGACCGATGCCAGCCCCCAAGCCTTAGCAGTGAGCGGTAATAGTGCGCCTGTATTTCTCAAGTCATCAAGACGAGCTAGTCCAGCGATCGCCAACAGCAAAATTGCCGACTTACCACAAGTCATCTGTTCGACGGCAATTCATGCAGGTAATTTAGAGTATCAAGCAGCGCTAGATTTGGGTTGTCCGATCTTTCATCGTTCCGATTTGTTGGCAGCACTGATTCAAGAGCGTTATAGCATTGCCGTAGCTGGGACTCACGGTAAAACAACCACCAGCAGCGCGATCGGGTATATGCTACTCAAAGCTGGTCTCGACCCTACCATCATCGTTGGTGGAGAGGTAAAAGCATGGGAGGGTAACGCGAGGCTCGGTAACAGTCAGTATTTAGTAGCAGAAGCAGATGAATCGGATGGTTCTTTAGTCAAATTGGCTTGTCAAATTGGCGTAGTTACTAACATCGAACTCGACCATCCCGACCACTACAAGTCTCTAGAGCAGGTAGTCAAGACTTTTCAAACTTTTGCGCAACAGTGCCAGCATGTCGTAGGTTGTATAGATTGCCAAACAGTCCGCGATCGCCTGCAACCGACAATTAGCTACAGCCTCAATCCAGAGATGGCGGCAGACTACACGGTATCCAACGTGATTTACGGTGCTGATGGGACGATCGCCACGGTATGGGAGCGAGGCAAAGAGTTAGGGCAGTTGCGTTTGCCATTGCTAGGACAACATAATCTCAGTAATGCCTTAGCCGCGATCGCTGTCGGTCGGCTGCTGGGAGTAGAATTTGCGGCGATCGCCGACAGTCTAACCACCTTTGAAGGCGCTAGGCGTAGATTTGAACTGCGTGGTGTTGTTAATGACATCCAATTCATCGACGACTACGCGCACCACCCCAGCGAACTCCAGGCAACCCTGGCGGCTGCGAAGTTGCAAGCTAAACCCCAAACTAGAGTCGTGGCGATCTTTCAGCCTCACCGCTACAGCCGTACTCTGACTTTTTTGTCAGACTTTGCTAAATCTTTTAGTCATGCCGATGCCGTCGTTCTCACGGATATCTATAGCGCAGGCGAGTCCAATTCAGGGCAGATTGACGGCGAGAGACTAGCAGCACTGGTTGCAAACCATCATCCTCAAGTCACGTATTTACCTACACTTGCTGCTGTCGAGGAGTTTTTGGTAGATAATTTGCGTTCTGGAGACACAGCTTTATTTTTAGGTGCAGGGAACTTGAATCAAATTATTCCCAATGCAATTGAAAGAATCAAGGCTAAAGGCTGACAGTTATCAGTTATCAGTTATCGGTGAAAGCGTGACTAGTGGCTGGTGACTAGAAAAGAATCCAGCTCTCAATCGCCACTAGCTACGCACCACAAACCACACACCACGCATCACTCACTATGAACTCCTCCCAACACCCCAATCCAATTCCGATTTCAGAAACTGCTGGCGATCGCCAGATAATATACTTGCCTGGAACAAAATGCGCGATTAAATCTCAAGTCCCACTAGCTAGTCTCACATCCTTTCGGGTTGGAGGACCAGCCCAATGGTATGTAGCACCTCAAAATCTAGCAGAATTGCAAGCTAGTTTGGAGTGGTCGCGCTCAGAAGGATTAGCCGTGACACTAATTGGAGCAGGTTCTAATTTATTAGTTAGCGATCGCGGTCTTACTGGTTTGGTCATTGGCACTCGTCATTTGCGCTACAGCCGCTTCGATCTGGGAACCGGTCAATTGACCGTGGCTGCTGGAGAACCTTTACCTCGCGTAGCTTGGCAAGTGGCAGAATTAGGCTGGCAAGGGCTGGAGTGGGCTGTTGGAATTCCTGGTAGTGTCGGCGGTGCTGTGGTCATGAATGCAGGAGCGCACAAAAGCTGCATTGCCGATATTTTAGTCAGCGCTCAAGTTTTGTCTCCCTCTGGGCAGCTAGAAACCCTTACTCCAGACCAACTAAGTTACAGCTATCGCACCTCAATTTTGCAAGGCAGCCAGCGCCTCGTCACTCAAGCTATCTTCCAACTGCAACCAGGCGCAGATCCGCAACAAGTGCTAGCAGCCACCACCGAACACCTAGAGCAAAGGCGGCGTACTCAACCCTATCATCTACCTAGCTGTGGTAGCGTGTTCCGTAACCCCCTACCCTACACCGCTGGCTGGTTGATCGAACAGTCAGGCTTGAAGGGCTATCAAATTGGTGCAGCTCAGGTCGCACAGCGCCATGCTAACTTCATTCTCAACTGTGGTGGTGCGAAAGCTAACGATATTTGGCAGCTAATTCGTTACGTCCAGCATCATGTAGAAGAACGTTGGTCACTACTGCTAGAGCCAGAAGTGAAAACAATTGGAGAATTTTAATATTAGTGACCAGCTATCAGTTATAGCGATTCTCGTTATGATGCGATACATTCGTAGGGGCGCACAGCTGTGCGCCCCTACAGATCTTGTATTTCATCGAATTGAAAAAGGCTATATCAGTTATCGATACTTTGTAGAGACGTTACATGTAACGTCTCTACAAAGTGCCGCTCCCGACTCCCTAATTACAAATTACGTATCACAACTTCACCTTTGCCCTTTATCGATTCTCGGCGCATCTATAATTTAATGGAACTTCGATTAAATCGACTCAACTAGCATATGACACAAGGACAAGGAAAAGGATTTGGCTTCGGTCTGGGCAAAATGAAGGAACTCGCAGATGCCTTCAAAAAAGCGCAGCAGGTGCAAGAAGGTGCGAAAAAGCTTCAAGAAGAATTGGAGATGATGGAGATCCAGGGCGAAGCTGGTGGAGGTATGGTCAAAGTGTCTCTCAGCGGTAACCAAGAACCTCGACGGGTAGAAGTGGCTCCAGAAGCACTGCAAGAAGGCGCAGATGTCCTTTCCGATTTAGTGCTGGCAGCGATGAAAGATGCGTACAACAAATCTACTGCTACCATGCGAGAGCGGATGGAAGAGTTAACTAGTGGTTTGGAATTGCCAGGAATGTAAATTCGTCATTCGTCATTCGTCATTCGTCATTTGTATACAACTAATGGCTGATGGCAAATGACAAATGACAGACAAAAAGCAATTGTCAAAAATTATTTGTATGTATAAGTTACTTTTTGTCTGCCTGGGAAATATCTGCCGTTCTCCAGCGGCAGAAAATATTATGAACCATCTGATCGATCGCCATCAGTTAAGCGATCGCGTTGTTTGCGATTCTGCTGGTACGGGTGGCTATCATGTTGGCAGTCCGCCAGACCGTCGCATGACATTTGCAGCAGCTAATCGGCTGGGAATTCAGCTATGCGGTCGAGCGCGCCAGTTGCAAAAATCAGATTTGGTGGAATTCGATCTAATTTTGGCAATGGATCGAGAAAATTACTACGATATTCTGGCGCTAGATTTCAGTGGTAAATACCGCGATAAAGTGCATTTGATGTGTGACTTTTGTACCGCGCATACCATAAAAGAAGTGCCTGACCCCTACTACGGTGGTGCAGAGGGTTTCAACCAGGTAATTGACCTCCTACTTGATGCCTGTAACGGACTGCTCGATCGCGTCAAACAGGAAATTGTAGACAGCGAACAGTGAACAGCTATCAGTTATCAGTTATCAGTGACCACGCACCACGCACCACGCGCCACGCGCCACGCATTATTCAACCAACCGATGCTTCATGGCATAACCGACGAGTTCGGCTCGGTTGTTGGTTTCTGTTTTGCGCAGGAGATTGCTAACGTATTTTTCTACCGTGCGGGGACTGAGGTGGAGCTGGCTGCCAATTTGAGCGTTGGAAAGACCGTGAGTGAGCATGACTAACACCTCCTGCTCGCGTTGGGTGAGGTGGAAGGGAAAATCAAGTTTTTCGACGATCGCCGTTGCGGTTGTCTGGGGACGCAAACCTTCTTCCTGGGATAGGCGATACTCTGATTGGATCATTTGCGATCGCTCCAACAAATTGCGGATTGCCGCTCCTAGTTCTTGTAACTCAAACGGTTTAGGTAGGTAAAGATCTGCTCCCGACTGATAGCCTTGAATTCGCTCTTCAGTTTTGTTACGTTCTGTTAAAAAAATGACTGGCAGCAGTCGAAATGAAGGGTGTTGTCTGACACTCCGTACCAATTGATAGCCATTCATGCGCGGCATTACAATATCTGTCACCATCAAATGAGGGCGATAAGTCTCGACCATATCCAAGCCTTGTTGCCCATCAGCAGCCGTAATGACTGAGTAACCAGCCATCTCAAGATAATCACTGATAGCCAGACGAGTCCCAGGATCGTCATCAACAACAAGAATAGTCAGAGGCATGAATAATATGGAGTTACTACACTGAGTAAAGATGGTGCGGTTTCTGGCTGTACTTTGACAGTATTAACCGAGGATTTATTTATCCTACCGAAACATATCCATGCAAGTAATTTCAACTCTTGATAGAAAATTGTCATCGCGATCGCTACAGTAGGAGATAGGAGTCAGGGATGTTAGAAGTTTGTTTGACGGGTTAAAGTCCCTAAGATAATCTATGGAGAGAGTTTAAACAAGGCATCTTCACTGAACTCTAACAGTTCATCCGTGGGAATAATTCTGTCTTCTGTGTCTTTACCTCAGAAAATGAGATGTATTTCTAATTTCGAGAGTAGCGATTTAGCATGGCAAGATAGCGAGAAACGTGATAAGTTCGCAATAGCCAGCATACCTTAACTTTTAGCAAGGTAGATGTAAATCTTTTAGCAAATAGTCGATAATTTATTTTCCCCTTACTTTAGTACTTTAGAGCAGCACGAGAATACTGCAAGAAAACTTCAATGAGCGACAACGACGGTTATAAGGTATTGAGCGACAATCGCAAAGCCCGCTTTTTGTACGATATCCTCGAAACCTATGAGGCAGGACTGCAACTCATGGGTACAGAAGTCAAGTCAATCCGTGCAGGTAAAGTCAACCTGCAAGATGGCTATGCTCTTATTCGTAACGGAGAGGCATGGCTAATTAACGTTCATATCTCACCCTATACTAACAGCAGTCAATATTTTAATCACGACCCTCGCCGCACTCGTAAACTACTACTGCATCGGCAGGAAATTCGCAAGCTGATTGGTAAGGTAGAACAACAGGGTTTGACATTAGTGCCGCTAAAACTGTATCTCAAACGCGGCTTAGTCAAAATTAGTATTGGACTGGCTAAAGGGAAAAAACTCCATGACAAGCGGGAAGATTTAAAGCGCCGTCAAGACCAAAGAGAGATACAAAGGGCGATGAAAAACTACTAATTAGAAGTTAATTTAACTACAAGCAAAAAGTTAAATTTGGTTAAGAAAAGTGTTTTTTCTATTTCTTTAGCTAGATCTACCAACAAATGAGTTTTCTGGCTTAAGAGCGATTTAGTTTAGATTGCTACTGAATAGATTAGTAGGCAGCATAACAATTCAACTAGAAAACATAACCATGAAAATTGCTGCTCTTTCTAAAATAATTAGTGCTGGAGTTCTCGCCTTCAGCTTGACAGCACTACCTGTATCTGCGCAAACTACCACCACCCCAGACTCTGGAACAACAACGACTCAACCTACAGTTGTTGACGATGACGTAGACGATCGCGATGATGATAGTAACTGGGGTTGGCTTGGCTTACTCGGTCTAGCTGGGTTACTCGGACTAGCTGGAAGAAAGAAAAAAGAACCTACAGCATATCGCGACCCCGATCGAACTGTAGGTAGCACAACTTATAGAGAATAATCTTTCTGATTTTCCACAAATGGAGATCTAAATAATGTCTGAGGGAAAATGAATAACTAGGCAATTTTTGTGACTGCCATACAAGCAAGTTGCCTAGTTTTTTCAGTATCTAGGTGTAGGCATTTCGGGAGATGTCAGAAGTGGCGATCGCTCTTTAGCTTAGATGAGTATTGTATTTACTTTCACCCATCTATGATTTATATTCCCGAGCCACAAATTCCCGATCCGACACCAAGTCCCCTACCTCAACCGACTCCAGAACCAACTCCCTCACCAGCACCGGAACCCGTACCGAGTCCAGTACCGCAGCCAATTCCATCGCCAGCACCAGAACCCGTACCCGCACCAATTCCCCAACCTGTCCCCGCACCAATTCCACAACCAATTCCCGAACCGGTGTAACTAGCAGCAAATGCTATTCCTTGACTGAGAAATATACAGTTTCGCAAAGATTAACTTGGCGCTTGTCTATTTCACCATCATCAGTAATAGCACGGATGTCGTAAAGGCATGAGGTGGAGTTGTCTTCAAAAACTATGTCCGCCGATTCATCTGGAAGTAGAATATCTTTATCCAAAAGATTTACTCCCCACTTGTCAGCGCCAGAATTAGATATATGTAGTTCCTGAATATTGACGCTGGTTTCATTGTGCAGCGTAAAATCGCGGATATCGGCTCTGGCGGCTGGAGCGATCGCACCAATAACTGGTAAGCACAAGCTAGCAGCAATAAGTAAAATAGAAGTCTGATTCTGCAACACAAACGTTAACCTAGATAGTTTTCTCAGGATAGAATTCACCTGTAGTAAAAACCTCCGTGAATTTTGTGAAATTAAGTTTCATATATCCCTCTGAGATTTTGTTATCCTGACAAAGGAATAAGCGATCGTTACACAGCCATGCTCAGAGCCGGAATTGTCGGACTGCCTAATGTCGGCAAATCTACATTGTTTAATGCTTTAGTTGCCAATGCCAAAGCGGAAGCAGCTAATTTTCCTTTTTGTACAATTGAACCAAATGTGGGCGTGGTTGCCGTACCAGACGAACGATTAAAGGTGCTTGCCGAAATTTCTAACTCCGCGCAAATCGTGCCTACGCGGGTTGAGTTTGTCGATATTGCGGGTTTGGTCGAAGGTGCAAGTCAGGGAGAAGGACTAGGCAATCAATTTCTGTCCCACATCCGCGAAGTTGATGCCATCGTTCATGTCGTGCGTTGTTTCGAGAATGACGATATCATTCACGTCGCTGGTTCTGTCGATCCGGTGCGAGACATTGAGGTGATTAATTTAGAACTGGGTTTAGCAGATTTAGCTCAAATCGAACGTAGAAGCGATCGCGCCCGCAAGCTAGCTCGAACCAGCAAAGAAGCTCAGCTAGAATTAACTGTGTTAGATAAACTGACAGAAGCTCTCAATCTAGGTAAACCAGCGCGTCAAGTTAGTCTAACTGATGAAGAAGCTGTTTTAATTAAAGGGTTGGGATTGCTCACAGCTAAACCAGTCATTTATGCCGCAAATGTATCGGAGGACGATCTGTCAACTGGAAACCAATGGGTGGAAAAAGTCAGACAGTTTGCAGCCTCTGATAAAGCACAGGTGGTTATAGTTTCAGCACAAGTGGAATCGGAATTAGTCGAGATCCCCGAAGAAGAACGAGCCGAATTTCTTGCCACATTAGGGGTAGAAGAAGGCGGCTTAAAATCTTTAATTCGCGCTACCTATGAATTACTCGGTTTGCGTACCTACTTTACTACAGGTCCAAAAGAAACTCGTGCTTGGACAATTACCGCAGGAATGGTAGCACCGCAAGCTGCTGGAGTCATTCACTCTGATTTTGAGCGCGGTTTTATTCGCGCTGAAACGGTGGCTTACGACGATTTAGTAGCCAATGGCTCGATGAATGGAGCCAAAGAGAAAGGCTTAGTCCGTAGTGAAGGAAAAGAATACATCGTCAAGGAAGGGGACGTGATGCTGTTTCGGTTTAACGTGTAGTGTTTTAGAAGGAGCCAGGAGACAGGAGGCAGAAAACTAGAATGACTCCTAACTCCTCTGACAAAATCCTTTTAGGAGTTATGAGTTTTTGACGACACTGGTATCCTTAAGGGTAAATTCTTGAGCGCGGGAGCTATGCACTAAAGTCCAACCTGCTTTTAATAACTTTTGGTAGGTTGCCCAACCCTTAGAACCACCTGGAATAGGATAGTCTGGTACGGCGAATTGGCGAAAAGCAGTATATGGCTTCCAAGGCTCGTCGGGCGAGAGTTGTAAGTGTAAGATTTTTTCTCCCTCTTGGGCTTGAGATAACCAGCACATACGTCTAGACATAAAAACTCCTCATGGATTAAGTAAACGGCAAAAACATTCAGAATTTTAGCGATCTAAACTATGGTTAACTGTCGTTAAAGTTGCGATCGCACTTAGGTAAATCGATACATCACACTTACTTATAATTTTTAAGTTTTGAGTGAATTTTGCGAATATAAGTAAATTAGCTGCGAGCGATCGAGAAATATGCAATTGGCAAATACGTAACCGATAAATCTGCCATCCACTAGGGAAACGCTATCTTGCATTGGTTTTCCTCTGTTAGGTCGTAATTCAGCTAGTTTTTGTATTCAAATTGACAGAATTCTATCCAAGATTAAATCCCAGAACGATCTACTGCTGAATAATTAGCGAATAAGCATAGCAGCATATTTCGGGAATTTATTTTTATTCTTAAGATATTCTTAATGTTTTGCCAAGTCTGGAGCGAACGGAATTGCTAACGAATGTCATTTTATTGTTTGACTGCGACAAGAGAGATCCTCCCTAGCCCCCCTTCAAAAGGGGGGAAATAAATGCCACTTTTTAACCCAGTTGGGGGATCTGCGTAAGACTTTACGCCCGACCTAGATTGACCGGATCGCCTTCCACAGTGGGCGCGGGTTGCACGCCCAAAATTCGCAGGATCGTAGGAGCAATATCGATATTACGCACTCGCTTAATTGTCCCAGTACCAATATCTGGTCCAGCAGCATAAAAAATTGCGCTCATTTCTGGTAATTCTGGATCGTAGCCATGAGCGCCGTAGAAGTTGGGGACTGATAGCAATGGAGTCTCTGAAGCCGGATCGCCCAAACGTTGTACCACTGGGGTTTGAGTGCCGTCAAAATTGTACCCCAGTCGCATAATTGCAAAAACATCTCCGCTGTCTTGACCGATAAACTCACTTGTATCTAAGCCAAAGTTGCGATCGCTCGGATCGTTGGGTATGGGACGAGCGTAGATCTTATCGAAGATCGCTACAGATTTGCTTCCCGCAGTATAGTTTGGATTAGTATCGGTAAATTTGGCTAAAGCATTAACCAACTGTTGTTGCAGCGTGACATATTCTGCTTTGCTCACAGTGCCATCCGGTTCTCGTCCCTGCAAATTGATGTAAATGTTCACCGCTGGACCCGAGGTAATTGCTCGTACTTTTGTATTATCAAATCCCAAGCTGCTGAGGTAGTTGTTGAGGCTAACTGCGGTGTGGAACGGGGCAAAACCGTGGTCGGAAACTACGATAATATTACTATTCGGTCTACCGCGCTTATTTGTCCCAACCGCCTCAATAATTTGCTGCACGGCTGTATTTGCTGCTCGATAAGCCGATCGCAGATACTTTTGATATCGCTCGATTTTTTCTCGGTCTTGGTTATTGGCAATTGAGTTTGGATCGCGAAAATCAGTCGCTTGGCGAGGATCGGTAATTAGAAATTGGTGTCCCGAACCATCGGGTTGTTCAATATATGTCAGTACGAGATCTGCGTCGGGATTTTGGGCGATCGCCCGTAAAGCAATCCGCGTTTGGTAATCTACAAAAGTACGGACTTGATCTTGATAAATTGCTTCTAGTTCTAAATCGGGAAAATCATCAAAGCCTGAACTGATTCTTTCGGGGATGCGGAAGTCGGGCTGAGGAACCCAGAACCCAACATTGTTATTTGCATCGTCCACATCCGCCAAAACTGCTTGGTTGCAAGGAATATAGTTAGCAGAATAACGCGCTAACCGCACCTGGGAAAGGTCGGAGGCGAGTTGAGTCACGTAGAAACTCGTACCGACTTTATTTGTACTACCTTCAAAGTAAAATAAACTGGAGGTGCGATCGCTGGCTTTAAGGTAGGCGGAACCAGTAGCAGGGGGTTGAGATGCTCTAGGTTGGATACCGCGATCGGCATCAAAAATAATTAAAGTATCGTAGTTAACCGCTTTATCGTTGCTCGTATCGATCGCTGCTACTTGCAGGTTATAGGAACCGCCGCCACCCGTCAAGCTACCCGAACCGCTTGCGGGGATGGTTTCGAGAGTCGTTACTTTGACGCGGCTAAAAGACGATCTGCCTGCGGTTGTGAGTTGCTGAATAATCTCGCTAGCAGCGTCGCTAAAATCTGCTGCTGTAAAGCTAAAGCCCCTAGCTCCTACGCCGCCAAATGCGCCAAACGGTACGGTATAATCTACCGTGCGATCGCTAGCTGGTTGAACGATCGGACTGTCTGCTAAACCAGGAATTTTGATATCGAGTCCATCTGCACCGGGAAAGGTAGCTGCAACGACTTTCTTACCGTTGTTTCGCAGCGCAATCCAGAGAGATTCAGCAGTTTGGGTATGGTCGTCCAGAGGTCCATCAATTCCCACCGAGTAGCCGCCAATTGGAGCCGCAAAACCGCTGATATTTTGTTTGAAAGGACTGGCGACGAGGTGAAAGCTATTAGCATTAATATCGTTACGAGCAGCCGTAGAACCAGTACCGATCGCAATATGGGCTGGTGCTGTTAGAGATGGGGTAATAGTTTGATTTTGTTTTGCAACAAGTCCTTGACTTTGCAAAAATCCCAATCCCTTACGTTTGTCCAATACACCAGTTGCGAAGTAGCGATCGAGTAACGGTGGTGTTGCGCCATCTAAAGAAATCAGGACGATCTTGGGATGAGGTTTGTTAACAGCTGGAGTTGCAGCAAAGGAGTGAAATATAAAAGTTAATCCGAAAGTCACAATAACAATCGGGATAAAACGTTTGAGCGAAGCTAGACTGCAACTGAACGGAACTCTCAACCCCATATTTCTGATCCTCTATGAAAGTCTTAATCCTACGCTGCAAGATAGGAATAATCGGAGCATACCGTCATGACTTTAAGAACAGAATATGGGAGAGTTATCGGTAGTTGGTAATTGGTAGTTGGTTGGTCACTGGTCACCGATCGCTGATAACTGACAGTTGACGACTCCGGCGCGATCGTGACGAGCAGTTAATTTGAATACCGTACCATCATCAGGCGCGTATACTACCCATTCAACTAAAGCGCGATCGCTTGTGGAATCGGCTTGTCTTCTTAGGGGTGCAGAAGGTTGGTAGGCGCGTCCTTCGAGTTGTCCTACATCTTCTCGCAATTTACCCGTTACCAATTTTGCCCCTTCTGGTAGCTCGATTGCACATAGACAACCCCGTACCAGTTTTTTATCCATTGCTCTTTCGGTAACGTAGGTAGGTAGCCAACCTGTATTTTGAACGGCAAAGCGGATGCGGTAGTTAGAACCGCCTAAGTGACTGATACTCGCCTCATAGATTTCCAACTGAGGTGAGATTAACAAGTGCCATACCAACCACTCGGGAAAACGCGCAAGCTCTTTTTCCAAAAACTGCGGGGGAGGATTTGACCAGGCATACATTGCATCCCAGCCTCCTAGTTCGACTTGACCGAGTTGAGGATGCTCGAAGGGATACCAATCGATATAACCCTTACCACCTAAAACTTCATCGCTCCAACGCAGCATGGTTAAGTCATCTTCAAAGGGGTGTTCCCTGTACCAGTCGATGAATTTATACTCTTTAATTCCGGCTTGACGCTGCGGACTCCAAATTTCTACCGTCCAGGCAAATACCCCTTGATGTTCGTAAGCCCAATCGTCAAATGCACCTGTAATAAAGTCTTTGGGATCGTAGCGAAATTCGTGAAAGACTGAGACAGCAGGGTATTGAGTGATTTCTGTGGCTTTATCACCGATGCGTTGATAAACGCGCAAATCTTTAGTAGGTAACTCGTCGTCGCTTTGATGGCTGTAGGGGCGCAGGATAACACCACTAAAAGTATGAAAGGCGATCGCCCCTGTAATATTGAGATGACTCGTAATAAAATCAACTAGCGATCGCACTTCTGCTTCTGAGGCAGGATAGGGTCCAGCTCCCATTTGCTCTTGCTCTTGTCGCCATCCACTAGGGAAATTGCGGTTTAAGTCAAGTCCTTCTTTCGGTGGTGGAATGTCAATCTGGATACCGTTGTAGTTTTCAATTTCTCCCTCTGGGAGGATGCGATAATATTGTCCGCCCGTTTCTGTCGGTTCCCGTGGAATTAATAAACGCGGTTCAGTTGGGCAAACTTTCCAAGCACCATTCGGATCTAGTATTCTCATTTGTAGAATTCGCCCATCTCCGTCCATATCTGTCATCACTAGCCCATCTTCTCGTTCTCCCTGGTGAGGATAAGGACGAGTGCTAGAACGAATAAACTTTGGTTTGTTTGCCAAAGCCAACTCAGCACCATCAGGGTTGACGCGAGGACAGATATAAAATACGCGAGTATCCAAGCAACGGGCGATCTCAGGTTGAGTACCGTAGCCAGTCACCAATGTTTGCAGTAAATATAAGCAAGCACTTGAAGGCGCGAGTTCGGTAGCGTGAATGTTACCATCTATCCACAAAGCAGGCTTATCTACATCGTCGCCCGTCGCGAAATTGGTAACTGTTAATAGCCAAATATCTCTGCCTTCATAGCTTTTACCAATGCTTTGCAGGCGTAAAAATTGCGGAAATTCTCGGGCGTATGCGCGGACAATCTCGGTCAAATCTGCATAGCGATAGTACTTATCGAACCGGACTTCTGGCATTTTCAGTTATCAAGTGGCTAGTGGCTAGTGGCTAGTGGCTAGTGGCTGGTGACTAGAATAACCTCCTTGTCTCCCTTGTCTTCCTTGTCTTCCTTGTCCCCGTTTTCCTTTCACTAACCCCGAACTCCTATTTTTTCGTCGGATTTACTTGTCCAGCCAGTTTGCGGTAATATTCCATCTGCGGATCGGGACGACGATTAGGCGTGAAGCTGGGTTCGATTTTTTCTGATTTGACTTCAGTTATTTGCCGCTCTGCTGCCGATTCTATATTATTTTGGCGATCGCCTTCTACGTAATAACTAGAATTTGAAAATCCTAGCGCTTGCAGCAAAACCAGTAAGCGTTGATAAAAGAGATTAAAAATTTGGCGGAAAAATCCAAATATCTGATACAGTAAGCCTTCTAGGCGAATGAACGAGTTCCGAAGCAGTTGCTGCAATCTATCCATACTATTGACCTCTCAAAGCAGCATCAATCTAACTTTGGGTGTAACCGTAATACTAACAGTCTATATTTCTCAGATTACTACTATAAGTCAACATTTGTTGACCACCAAATGGATGATATAGCGATCGCCCCACAATTCCTATCGTGCGATCGCAATTCTTGTCAATATAATGTATAGGCGTTATGTGTAACGTTTGTACTACTATGTCTGAATCTTATCAACCTCTACCTCCTCTCGATCCTAGTTTGGATATCAGCAAAAATCATTATTGGAATTATCACAACATTGAAGCGCTAATTAGTTGTAAAAAAACTCTAACTGCTTCAAAAGATGAAGATTTGTTTATTTCCATACATCAAATCTGCGAACTTGCTTTCCATCAAATGATTATTGACATGGAACGGGTGTTAGATGCTTTATCAAAGGCATTAGATACGGATTTAGTTATTAGTGCTACTAGCGAAGTGTGTTATTTCTTTCAAAGAGTATTGCGACTGTATGAGGTTGTTAATACTACCATGCCGATTCTCAACACTATGCGAGCATTTGTCGAATTTCGGACTAGCATTGGTCCTACAAGTGGCTTTCAATCAGTTCAATTTCGGCAGTTAGAAATTATGAGCGGAGTGAGAAAATATTGGGTAGGTGGGACTAAAGATTCTGAAGGTAAGTTACATATTGCCGAGACTGAATTCGATCGCAAATATGGCGATCGCATTACTCAATGGTTCGAGCATTATAAAGAACATAACTTAGCACATTATTACGATTTCCTCATAAGTCGTGCTATAGGTGACACGCAAGCTGAGAAAGTTGCCCATTTACGCACTTATCCTGATGCCAATGCAGTTCTCACCTTTTTGCAAGCCTACGATAAATGTCAGACTCAATTTCATCAAGGACATTTAGGCTTGGCAATTCAACAACTTAAAATTGTTGGAGTAGAAGTCGGGACTGGGGGTACGTCTTTTAAAGATTATTTAGCGAAATATCACAGGGAAGAAGCGCCATTGTTTCCAGGGTTGAGCTAAGGGTACGTTAAATAACGTATCCTACAAAAATATATGTAAAAATAAGCACCTTTAATAGTGGCACAACAACCGTATATCTTCTCGAAACTACCTCTCATGATTGAGTAAACGCTCCTATAGTTTCGAGTATGAAAATTTACAAAGAAGATTTGCATTGGGCAGCTTCCCAAGGCTTAATTACTGAGGCGCAAGCAGACGCGCTATGGCAAGCATTATCTCACCGGAGCGACCATCGCCCCCAATTTAATTTTGCCAACGTAGCTTTCTATTTTGGGGCTTTGGTTGTCATCTCTGCCATGAGTTGGTTTATGAATTTAGCATGGGAATCGTTTGGTGGCGGCGGAATCTTCCTATTAGCTAGTATTTATGCGTTTTGTTTTGTAATGGCAGGCAAAACTTTGTACTTTCGCCAAAACATGAAAGTTCCTGGGGGATTGCTATTTGCGATCGCAGTTTGCATGACTCCTCTAGCAATTTACGGACTACAAAGATGGACGGGATTTTGGATTCAAGGCGATCCAGGTGTATATCGAGATTACTATATTTGGATTAAAGGCAGTTGGTTTTTGATGGAATTGGGGACTGTTATTTCAGGTTTAATCGCGCTCAAGTTTGTCCGATTTCCATTTTTGACTGCGCCGATTGCTTTTTCACTATATTTTATGTCGATGGATTTAACGCCATTGCTATTTGGTAAAAATGAATTTACCTGGGAACAAAGACTTTTGGTTTCTCTATGGTTTGGAATTGCGTGTATTATCGTTGCGTATTTAGTCGATCTTCGCACCCGCAGGCGCGATGGAGATTTTGCTTTTTGGTTGTATTTATTTGGCTTACTTGCCTTCTGGTTTGGTATGACTTTGATGAGAGATAGCAATGAATGGCAAAAATTTATTTATTGTCTAATTAATTTGGGATTGATTTTGTTATCGGTGTTGTTGAAACGCAGAGTTTTTATGATATTCGGAGCTATAGGAGTCTTTGGATATTTAAGTCACCTGGCTTATACAGTGTTTAAAGATGCCCTACTATTTCCGTTCGCACTCACTGTTTTAGGAATATCTATTATTTATCTAGGTGTGCTATATCAACGCCATAGTAGAGTCATTGAGCATTTCTTCGATCGCTGTCTCCCACAAGAATTGCGGCAATTATTGCCGCGAGATTAGGACATAACAATATCCTTACCAATGATCGATTACCAATTAGCAACTACAATTGATTCCTTGCCTTGAGCTGCAAATACCGCTCTACCAACTGTTCGGAAATCAAATCGGCTGGTGCATCTAATACCAAAACCCCTTTTTGTTTCAAACCAGCAAAGGCAACTTGACGCTGAGATAATAAATCTAAAGCCACAGCACGGGCATAAGTCGGATTCACTTCATTCGTAGAAGTATGAGCTAAACGATCCACTTGCCGATCGCGTAACGTAACGCAAAAAGGTAAATAACGGGGTGTCAGTCTTCCTAATGCAGCTAATAATTCGGCAGAAGCGGTTATATCAACAATGTCTGTAATTAATACTACCAAGGCTCTGCGAGTTTGTTGTTTGATAATACTCGTGACAGCACCAATATAGTCAGATTCGAGTAATACGGGTTGAATTGGTGTCAGGCGATCGATCAGTTGGTTTAATTGATTTTGTCCTCGTTCCGGTGGTATCCAAGTCTGCATTTGCTTATCAAATACTCCCACACCCACGCGATCGCCGCGATGAATTCCCGCTAGTGCTAAAGCCAAAGTTGCGTTTAAACCCCAATCAAATCGCTTTAAACCCGATACTTGAGCCGTCATCAAGCGTCCTTTATCCAATAGAATAATCAGGGTTTGTTCGTGTTCTGGCTCCAAAACTCGCACCAAAGGACGGTTGCGACGTGCCGTAGCTTTCCAGTCAATCAACCGCAAATCGTCACCCGTACCATAATCTTTAAGTTCGGCAAATTCCGTTCCGATTCCCCGTTGGCGCAGCTTGCGAATTGAACCAGCCGATTGTAGCGTCAGACGAATGGAGAGCGATCGCAATCCTACCAAGTCAGGATAAACCTTGACTTTCTGACTTTGAGGAATTTTCCAGTTATCCCAACCTAATCCCCAAGCACCCAATTGTCTCACTTGCAGATCTCCCCAGGCAAATTCTCCCCGTTGGTTAGGGTGAATTGTATAAGTTAATTCTGTCGTGCTGTTGGGTGCAAGCGCAGCAGTCAGCGTAGTTGCAGAAACAGCAAACTGCATTGGGTAATAATCGCAAATCTGAATTTGAGCTGATTTTTTCAGCGATCGCACTGTCAAAACCACCGAATTATCCCGTCCGATGGAGAGTCTAGCAGGCAGAGATCGCTCGACTTGGACGCGATGACGGCGTACCATTAGGCTATCGGCGATCGTCAGCCCTAAGATAACAGCATCAAACAGCAGCATCACCAAGATACTGCGCGGTACGTTCCAAATTGTGGCTAATAGGGGTGCGATTGCTATTCCCAACAACAGCAACAAATAAACTCTTCTGGTAGGAATCATAGGGAGATAGATAAAGGCATCATACCAATTTACTCTCAGTTGCGGGAGTCGGTGTAGAGACGTTGCAGGCAACGTCTGTACGGGAGTCAGGATTATTTTTGACTTTTAACTTTTAACTTCTGACTTTTGACTCCCGATGCTATCTTGAATAAGAATGATTATCATTTTTAAGTATTGTCTAGCACGATTGTCATGCTTGCAGAAGCTTCCAATACCGATATTGCCATCATTGGCGCTGGTCCCCACGCTCTCACGTTTATTGCCTACTTGCTGCAAAAGCGGAAAAAGCTGCGGCACAGGTTTGCTGTTTTCGATCCAAGTGGAATGTGGTTGCAGCAGTGGCAGCAACAATTTGCGGCTTTTGAGATCCCTCATTTACGTTCTCCTGCCGTCCACCATCCCGATCCCAACCCATACGCCTTGCGAAAATTTGCCGCATGTCGTCCCCAGGAATTATTTGCCCCTTACGATCTGCCAGGAACGCAATTATTTCAAGATTTTTGTACCGATTTAATTCGCCGTTTGGATTTGCCACCAGTTTTCAAAGCAAAGGTTTTGCGGATCGAACCCTTACAACATCGGTTGCGTCCTCGGTTTCGCTTGTGGCTAGCAGACGATCGCACGGTTGTTGCCCGTAGGGTAGTATTCGCCAAGGGTAGCAGTCAAATTCACACACCTGAGTGGGTGAGTCAAATTCAGTCTCCTTATCCGCCAGAACGGTTATGTCACTCTCAACAAGTGGATTTGCGAAAATTGAACTTAGCTGGAGAACGCATATTAATTATTGGTGGTGGATTAACTAGCGGGCATTTAGCTGTAGGTGCGATCGCCCGTGGTGCTAAAGTCGTGTTGATGGCAAGGCGCAACTTACAAGAGAAATTATTTGATGCCGAACCAGGGTGGCTGGGACCGAAATATCTCAAAGATTTTTGGGCAGAACCGGACTGGGAAAAGCGTTGGTATTTGATTCAACAAGCTAGAAATGGGGGTTCCCTCACGCCAGCAATGATGCTACAGTTGCGGCGGCTCATGCGGTGCGATCGCTTGCAAATTCAAGAACAATGCCAAGTCGTCAAAGCAGTATGGCAAGGGAATAGTTGGTTAGTGCATTGCCATAATGGGGAAGAGAATGAATGCGATCGCATTTGGGTCGCAACAGGGACGACACTTGACGTGACTGCCGAACCTCTGCTGTCAGACATGCTCAATACCTTTCCTCTAACTATAGCTAGAGGTTTACCCGTTCTCGATCCCTGCTTGCGCTGGTCGGGATGCGAATTATACATGATGGGCGGTTTAGCGGCATTACAAGTAGGACCAACTGCTAGAAACTTATCAGGTGCAAGAATGGCAAGTGAAAGGATCGCGTCTGCTTTGTAGCTTCACTGTTGGCAAAGGTGGCAGTTACCAGACTGGAATTGTTTACTCTTAATAATACCCTGCACGCGACTACAAAAAATATGGCAATAGCTATAGCTAACACCGCAACTGAAACCTATATTTTGTGCATCTTATAATACAGTCGTAGCGTGCAAAATATTGTTATTTTAGTTACCTGAAGTCATTTTTTACAAAAGTTATTTTTTGATAATATTTAAACACTTATAAAAAGACAGAATCACTTCGCCGCTCGACGAACCCAAAAGATGTTCTCGACTGATTTTTGAACATCTATCTTAGGAATGAGTTCAAAAGAATAAACCTGCTGCAGGAATCAAAAAATCATGGATGTCATTCTGTTGGCGAAGCCTTCCCGAAGGGTACGCAACGCAGTGTAGTGAAGAATCTCCCAGATGTTTCGCTTCGCGTGTGGATGACAATTCAAGTATTCACGCAGGAGGTCTAATAAGCCAAAAGAGTTGTAGAATTCGACGAAATCAGCAACTGCCATCTTCAAGTAAAACAGTTTTTTGAGTTTGAGAAAATATCGTAATCCATGTAACTTTTTTTCTTTGCCATTCTCGGTAATTATGTAAAAAGGTGTGAGGTATATACTAATGAAACGACTTTTTAGAGATTCATTTTTCGTTTCTCTAGCGGTTATTGCTGCCAATTCTTTATATTTAAACTCAGCGATCGCAGGAGATATAAGTTCAGTGACTCCCATGACTGCAACAACCAGCGTTGAGACATTAACGACAAAAGAGCGATCGCCACAGCTAGCTCAAGTGACTTCAGTTTCCCAATTATCAGACGTGCAGCCTACAGATTGGGCATTTCAGGCATTGCAATCTTTGGTAGAACGATATGGTTGCATTGCGGGATACCCCGATGGAACTTATCGCGGTAATCGCGCTTTAACTCGTTATGAATTTGCCGCAGGGTTAAACGCTTGTTTAGATCGAGTCAACGAACTGATTGCCACCGCTTCTGCTGATATGGTCAACAAAGAAGACTTGGCAACTTTACAACGGTTGCAAGAGGAGTTCGGTACGGAACTTGCAACTTTGCGCGGTCGAGTCGATGCTTTAGAAGCAACCACCGCCGAACTAGAAGCAAATCAATTTTCCACCACAACCAAATTGAGCGCTCAAGTCATTATGGCGGCTAGCGATACTTTTGGCGATGACGTGGAGGACAACACAGTCCTACAAACGAGAATGCGGTTCAATTTCCTGTCTAGTTTTACTGGTACAGATCAACTGCAAGTTCGCTTGCAAGCAGGTAATTTTAGTGCCTTTGACTATGTAGGCAACATTACAAATGAAGGACAGATAGCATATGCTACGGGTACTGATAACGATGTTGTCGTAGATAACCTCAACTACAGTTTTCAAGTTGGCGATAATCTAAGAGTTTGGCTGCTAGCTAACTCTGGAGAATACGACGACGTTTTTGATATTGTCGATAACCTGATTACCGACACGAATGTAGGTGCAATTGGTAATCTCAGCTTCAACCCCATCTATAATGCAGGGGGACAGAATGCAGGGATAATTACAGAATTCTCGATAACTGAAGCTTTGAAACTGGGGCTTGGCTATCAAGCTGGTAATGCTGAAGATCCTGCCCCTGGTAACGGTTTATTTAACGGTAGCAATAGCTTTCTCGGACGATTAGAGTACGGGACTGACAGATTTAAGGTTGCCTTTGCCTATCTCCATACGTATGACGAAGCCTTAAACACGACAGAGCAAGGTAGTATCAGATCGCTGGTAGAAGTCACAGATGCTGATGGCAGCACGCGATCGGTAGTGGGCAATCACTACGGTGTAGAAGCACAGTTTGACATCACCCCTGGAATTAGAATTGGTGGATGGGCAGGATTGAGTAAGGCGATCGTGCTTGGATTGGGTGATGCTGATGTGTGGAACTATGCTCTGTCTCTCAGTTTTCCCGATTTGGGCAAGGAAGGAAACCTACTCAATATTATTGTGGCGGTGGAACCTAAACTAACGGGTACGAGTGGTTTTACTGTTGCTGATGGCGACGGTGTAGAAAGAAGAAGAGATCCCGATACTGGGTTGCACGTTGAAGCGTCGTATCGATATCAACTGACTGATAATATCTCGGTTGCACCGGGCGTAATTTGGCTGACTGCTCCTGGTCACGATAGCGACAATAGCGATATTGTTGTCGGTACGTTGAGGACAACGTTTGAGTTTTAGTTGTTAGTTAGTGATTGTTAGTTAGTGGTTGTAAATTCCCCTCATTTCTCGATCGAGATTTGGGGGAATTTTCTATGCACTGAACTGAAAGTAGGCTTTACCTAATTACCTAGTTACTGCTGGCGGTTTCAGCGTACAAACTACCTACACGGTAGGGAGGCCAAAAACGCACTGCTGCCTTACCAATAATGCGATCGCGACTAATAAAACCCCAAGCATGGCTGTCATAGCTGCGATTGCGATTATCTCCCAACACAAGGTAAGACTTGGGTGGCACGATCGCTGCTGCTAAAATGTATTCCGGTGGCTCGGCAATGTAATGTTCTGTTAAAGGGCGATCGTTGATATATACGATCCCATTTTTCACTTCTACTTTCTCTCCTGGCAGTCCAATAACTCGCTTCACATATGCATCGCGAGAATGCTCTTCCTGAATCACTGCTTCTGGAGGAGTAAACACGATGATATCTCCTCGCTGAGGATTGCCGATGTGGTAGCTAATTTTGTCTACGAAGAGGCGATCGTCAATCTGTAAAGTGGGCTTCATGGAAGTAGAAGGGATTAAGTAACACTGCTCCGCAGTTATCCGAATGCCAAATCCAATTAGCAATGTTATTCCCAGTAACTTAGAACCCTCAGCCCAAGGATTTTGCGATTTACTGACTCGAAAGCTGTGTACGGGCATAAATTTAGTAATTATTTTAACAGATATATTACGTATTTCTACCATAAACACTACGGAATCGCCACTAGAATCAGATAGATATCAATGAATTTTTCAGTAAATTTACGCACATCAGTGATTAGGGAGCAGGGAGCTGGGACGAGCTGGGAGCAGGGGGGCAGAGGGACAGAGAAGCAACAACCAATTACCAATTACCAATTACCACTCACTTCCTTTCAGTAACCAAAGTAAGGCTAGTCCATTCACCTTTATCGTTGTAACGTCTTATCAGTCTTTGTCGTAGATTTGGCTGTACTAGCCAACCAACTTCGAGAAAAAAGGCTTGTCTTAACTGCACTTGCTGAGGGCAAGTGGCAGAAGCGCCATCTGGTAGTAGCATAACTTGAGTCATTTGGCGATCGGGCTGAGAACCCTCAAAGTAGAGTAACGATCCGGTAATTTTGCCTGTGGAACTGATTTGGTAAGGGTTTTCTGGCGTAGAGTAGATAGTCAATTGTTGTGCGAGGCGATCGCTACCAAGGCGCTCGATTTGCAGTTGTGTAGAATAAGTATCGGGCGATCGCCAGTCGGGATAAATTGTGACCGCTTCCCCTTGCCACTTACCTACCAAGTCATCAACCTGTAGAGGGGGACGTTCTGGAGTTGTCGTACCAGCAAGATATTCGCGAATCAGCGTAATTTTATCCAACTTTCCATTCGGTGTAAAAAGTTGCACTAAGCGCAAGCGGCGATCGCCATGAATTAAACCAAGTTCTGCGCCAAATTCTGCAAACGGACTGAGTTGAATCGAACCTTGAGAAAACGCACCATTTTCAAAAAACAGTACCCCCTTACCCAGAGAACTGTATTCAAATACTTTTTCCTCGGCGGGACGATTGGATGGTAGGAAACGGACAATTTGACGGATAGTTTTATTGTCGTTTAATCCAGCTAGAGATACGACTGTAGGAGTATCTTCTATAAACTCTGCTTGGGGTGAGAATCGTGTAAACGAACCCTGCCATTCACCCAAATTTTGTAGCAAATATTGCCATTGCGATCGCATAAACAGTGACCAGTGACCAGTGACCAGTTATCAGTGAAGAAAGGATGTTGGTTGTGGGGTGTGGGGTTAAATTGCGAATTGCGTTCACGTAGTGTAGCGAAGCGTTTATTGCGAATTGCTTCCTCAGCTCTCACGCTCTCTTCAAACTCCTAATTTCTAATTAAAAAATAATTTTATGGCAAATTTAGTCCGTCGCATAGTACTTGCTCAAGCAAGTTCTCTACGCGGGCTTGCTACCGACCTAATAACTAAACTACCTAGCATTCTATTCGCTTGGTATCTTATAGCAATTCTCGATTATGTGGATGATATTTGTAGGGGCGCACAGCTGTGCGCCCCTACCAGATGTGTATTGCATCCAATTGAAAACTACGCTTAGAAATCTTCACACCTTGCATTGCTTGGCGCACTGGTATACGAACCGATAGTTGCTCTAACTGTGTAGCAATTCTGTTTACCAGAGGTAGGATGAAGGCTGGGAGTAGTACTGCTATCTAAACTAGAGACAGAGCCACTATAAACTTCTGTCGCTACTCCATCCACAGTACGATAAACTTTGTAAGTCGGATTACCCGTACCACTCCAAGTCCAAGTCAAATTCATCTCGGTTGTTCCTGACTTGCTACCGAATAGCACGGGTGCGAGTTCGGTACTGTAGCTGCTGAGGCGAGAAAATGCCCTACCCGTGACATCTTGATTTTCTCTAGCACTTACTGCACCGCGCAAGAACAGTTCGACTAAACTACCGTCAAGACAAGCATAAAAACCGCCAGCACCAAATTTGACGGTGCAAGTTGGATTGATATCTGTATCGGAAATAGAGTCAACTAAAATATCGTTAGGTATGGGGGGTTTACAAGCATCGATAGAACCATCCGCGCTAGGTATGCGTCCGTAACGCGCAATTACCCTCGGACTTAACCAACTTCCAGTGGTAGGACGAATATCGTAAACTACCCTGTCAAATCCCGCTTGATAATCGCTGGGAATTATAGCAGGAGGAGTTGGTGGAGGACATGAAGTAGGAATAGTGTCGATCGGAATTTCTAGATATAAAGCAATTGTGCCGTAACTACCTAGCTTTGCTTTAATACCAGCGTCTTCTACAATTTTTTCCAATGTTGTAGTAGAGCCATCTGCAACTTCAGTTTCAAGCCGATTTATTCTGCTTGCCATTCTAATTTCATGAGTCATGAAATCGAACGCACGATTGAGATCGATTTGTCTTTCTGTTCTGGCTTCTGCTTTATTATCAAAAGATGTAATTGTGACCAGGGCAAATCCTGCAATGACAATTACCATTGTACTAATTAGGACTGTAATTAGTAACTCTACAAGTGTAAATCCTCTGGAAGGCTTAGAAGTATGAAATCGACGATAAATTTGAGCAAAATACTTTTTCATATAACTCTTAGTTAGGATGCAGTACAAATCCCATCGTCAGTAATGTGATTTGCCGCAGTAGAATCACCAGTGTAGTTACCAGCTCTTGTCAATCCTAAAGTATTAGATATAGCCAGACATTTTTGATCTTGAATAGAGCTGCGAGCAACAGAAAAGATCAATTTTCCACTCGGATCGACTGGAGGAGGAGGGTTTCTAGAACTGAGAACTGTAAATTCTGCTGTGCCTAAAATACCAAAAGTAATTTTGATGGGATTTCCTGTTACTTGACTAATATTTGTTATTAGTTGAACTCGCTCTGATAAATTGCGATCGCCCGTAACACCACAATTTGCGGTAATTTGTACTGGTGTAGTCGATAACATCAACATAACATCGCAAGGCTGACTTTTACGGATAGCTTGTCTTTGCGCTTCTTGCAAAATCCCTCTGACTTCAACTACTGCTTGATTCAATTTGACGCGATCTAAAGAACCAGCAAAGCTAGGAACTGCGATCGCGGCTAGAATACCAATAATGACAACTATTATTGATATCTCTATTAAAGAAAAACCTTTGTTTTGATTATTTTTACGGACATTTAAGCGACGCATCAGGAATTACCTCAGTTGAAAGCGTTGCGATTGGAGAACTACTGTCTGCTGGCGTGACATTATAAGTTAGCTGAAGTAATTTATAAGCATAAGTAGGATTATCGTAAATAGCAGTTCGAGTTAGAGTGAAACTTTTTCCTGCTAAAGTTTTAGAAACAGATGTTGTCGTAGATGGTGCTGATGGAGGTGGTGACGTTGGAGTGCCAAGTATACTATGTAGTAATCCCGCAGCAAAGCCGTCAGCAGAAGTAGTGGCGTTACATCTATTGGAATAAGGAAAAGTATTAATTTCGTATTCTTTAGCTTGATTTTTAACGAATTCTAAATCCTTCTGAATCCAAGTGATTGCTTCGTGACGTTGTTCGGCGCGTACTTTAAAAATAATCGCAAATAAAAGCGCTTGCATTGCTACAGCAAGAAATACACTAACTATAAGTATGGATATTAATACCTCAAAAAGAGTAAATCCTTTATCTTGTAGCGGCAATTTCTGTAGATGCATCGATCGCGCCATGTTGAAAGTTTTATAATTGAATCGCTGCTAATTTATTTGATAGTATGATGCGATTACTAATGAGCTATTGCACTAACTATATATAGCAATCCTATTTGATTAATGAACGTGGAGCAGGCTAGAAGCTTACTTTACAAATCATTTAAAACTACTATATAAAAAGCAATTTTATTCATAAAAATTCTGTGTTGGTGAAATAAAAACGATATTTTATCTGTTAGGCAAACTAAAAATCATATCTAGTTTGCCCTACTCTATACTGACTTATTGCCGTAGAATTACGGTAATCTTAATGAATATTATTGCTGGGTTTTCAGTAAATTTACGGTGAATTGAATGAGGGAAATTGATGCGATCGCAAAGTACTAAAAAAAACAAAATTTCCAACTCTACAGCTTATATTGCTGCCACTTCTGAATCGAGCCGATTTTATTAATAGTATATAGGTTAAAGCTATTAGCTAAGTCTGATAAACTGAGAACGTCATCTGGTACATTAATGCCAGTATTGCTAGTATTAGTGTTTTGAAGATCTTCAGCCCACACAACTCCATCAAAATTACTATTCCCAGGACTCTCACATCCGTCGCCTGAAGTTTCTAATTTGAAATCTGCATCCCGATTGTAAACAAAAGCATTTTGAATACAAGCAGTATTGTAAAGATAAGCTGATTGCGGCGTTCCCGAACCACTATACAAAATAATAATTCGTAAATCTCCAACTCTGGGCAGTTGTCCATCAGTGCGAATATTACGAATTTTAGAATCTCCTCGCAAATGAAATCCTTCTTTATTTAAATACGAACCTTTTATATAAAGATAAACTGAACCAGCAGTTGTATCAACATCAATTATTTTATCAGTGATATCAATTTTATTAGTTTGATAATGAGTAATTTGTCCGCTAGTACCAGTAAGTGGAAGCGACAGCAATGAAAACCTGGGATCTGTGATGTCTCCTAAATCCGTACCTTGTGCAGTAAATGGAAAGTTGAGTTGCAATTTACAGGCGAAGATCGTACCATCAATACTAGTATCTGTGGTATCTAATGCCGAACCGATAGCAGTGAGATATTGCGATCTATTTGCACCACCTTTTATGGCGTATCCATTCAAATTAGAATTATCGAAAGCAGTAACAGGATCGAAGTAAATATTAGCATTCTTACCTGCAATTCTACGTGTTTGTATTTCAATGCGATCGGGATCGAAAGTAGTATGAGTGCTAATAGCGCCAGGAAAATCTTGAATTGTTACACTAATTGCTACTGTGACTGCAAGATAAACGATAGAATTATCATTCTGACCTGATATTAAGAAAGTTCCTGTTTGCTTTAAATTATCGTAACGATATGCTAATAACTGAAATTGACCGTTACCAATACTGTTAGAACCAGTCAGTGCAGTTATATTAGGAGATACTGACGGTAGACAAGGAAAAGTAATCGGAGTTATCCATTCATTAATAGCAATTGTAGTATCATCGCTTGTTTTAGGAATGCCATCGGCTCCTAGATAATTCTTTCCCGTTTTTGAATCGATCGGATCGTAATTCCGAGTTAGTAAAACTGAGTTTTCTGGTTTAGTCATGAGAGTTAGAATTCTAGCAACACCTCCTTCAGCCACAGCTAAACTATCTCCAGTTTGAGTGCGGGTAGATGCGATCGCTTCGTTACGAGAAGCACGAAAAATTAGGGTAGTCGCAATTGCCATCACGATCAAACCCATACTGAGAGCAAGAACTATAGTAAACCCTCGCTCTTGAGATCGTTTTAGCGCTAAAAGTTTAATTAGAAAGGTTTGTAACGACAAGGTTTTTCCTAGATTGCATTGAACTTAAGATCTAGTTTGCCCTGAAGTACAGTAATTTCTTGCCGCACGATCGCGGTAATTATGCTGAAGATTTCACAAATACGTTTGTGTAGTTTTACTGAGAGAAAGTCTGAGACTTTTATTGAAATTGTAAAGCGCATACAAGTTTATAGAGAGGTAACGCTGTACGTCCGTGTTCTAGCCTTTTTCAATTGGATGAGATACAAGATCTGTAGGGGCGCACAGCTGTGCGCCCCTACGAGGGTATTCCACCATCATAAGAATCGCTATGTGTAACAAAAAAATAGCCAGTTGTTGCTGGCTAAGAAAATCTATATGACTGACAGAACTTTTAAAGTAAAAATACTCTAATGCTATACATCTACACGCGACTCAGAGATCAAATTTTGAAATCTTTCGTCTTGAGAAATGGTATGAAAGACCGAGCTATTCTTGGCAAGAGTACGATACTTATCTGGACTGATTTGAATTGCCTGTTGTAAGCTAATAACTGCTTGTTCGGCTTGCGATTGCAAAGCATAACAGCAGGCAATATTGTACCAAAATATAGGTGTATGAGGCTGGACTTCTAAAGCTTTGGTGTAAATGGCGATCGCTTCTTGGTAACGGCACAATTCATACAAAGCCAAACCACAATCGTACCAAACTGCCATATCTTGGGGTTGAATGCTAAGAGCATGTTTGTAGCTAGCGATCGCTGCTTCTTTTTCACCAACTTGTGCTAGAGATAGTCCCCTGTTATACCACGCCCAAAAATCATTAGGCTCCAACTCAACAGTGCGATCGAAACAGACGACTGCTGCTGTGAAATCTCCTAATTTTCGCAGCGCTACCCCCTTGTTGTACCAAGCCTTGCTATATTCTGGATCGATTGCCAAAGCGCGATCGAAGCTAGCTACTGCTTTGGTATATTCACCCCAGTCGCTTAGAGTGATGCCGCGATTATTCCAAGTCAAGAGATCGTCAGGTTGGAACTCTAGAGCGCGATCGAAGCTATCAACTGCTGCTGCATATTGCTTGAGATGTCCCAGTGCCGTACCTCGGTTGTACCATGCCCAGTAAGCATCTGGTCGTAGCTGGATTGTTTTTTCAAAGTTGATAACAGCTTTTTCGTAGCAACCAAGATCGATCAGAGTAATCCCTCGGTTGTGCCAAATTGTCGCCGCATCAGGGTTAAATTCTAAAGCGCGATCGAAGCTATTGAGAGCTTCAATATAACGACCCAGCTTACCCAGGGCAATTCCGCGATTGTGCCAAACCCAGCTAGCATCTGGACGCAGGGTAATAGCGCGATCGAAACTGGCGATCGCCTCTTCATGGCGGTTTAAACTACCCAAGGCTATACCTCGCTGCGACCAAGCATCAGCGTAATCTGGCTTGTATTCCACAGCTACATCTAAGCTTAGTAGAGCTTCTGCGTATTGTTCGGCTTTATTGCGACGCAATCCCTGTTGATAAAAAAATTCTGCCTCCAGACTGAGATTCCACTTCATAGATCTTGGCATCTAACCTAAGGATGATTTTATTTTGCAGATGCTCAACAAGATATCACGACTCAATCACAAAATGGTGAAGTTTGTATAGAAGAAGACTAGAAATTTGTGTATGGATGGTAATGGGTAATGGGTAATGGGTAATGGGTAATTGGTAATTACTCCCCTTCTCCCACTCTCCCCCTCTTCCCCTCTGCTCCCTACTCCCTGCTCTCTGATAACTGACAACTGAATTTTGGGTAATACAATACTAGCCTTGACAGAATGCTGGATTTGGGAGAGTTAAGGCAAAAGTTACTTGAAAACCAAGCAAGAGAGGTAATTCCTAGCGATGAACGACCACAATATGCTACAAATCACGTTTTTCTACACTAACGGTCAAATAGAAGCCTTCAATGTGGTTTTGCACGAAGATAATGCTCTGACTCCTCAAGAAATTCATCAGCGGATTTTGAAACATCTGGACAAACCTTGGTGCTTGCTACATTTGCCAGAACAAACGATTTGCGTCAATACATCTTGCTTGCTAAAAGTTGAAGTGAAGCCGACAATGTACGAACTACATGGGGAAGGAGTATTTTCTGATGTGCGGCGCGTAACTGCTCTTTCTCGGAGCGCCCAGCGGTAATTCAGGGGGAGTGGAGAATCGGGAAGACAAGGAAGACAAGGGGGACAAGGGGGACAAGGAAGACAAGGAAGACAAGGAAGACAAGACGAGAGTGTCCTCATCTTTGCGTGAGCTAATACTAGCTTCAAACCTCCGAGAATGTCACAATATTCCTTTACAGGACACAAGAGAGAAATCATGACCATGCATCCTCTACTCCACCAAGCTTTTGCCCAAGGACGGGCGCTAAAAATTATTAGCGGTTTGAATAACCTCGATCGCCAAAGCGTAGCAGCGACAGTCAACGCAGCCGATCGCGGTGGTGCTACTTTTGTTGATATTGCTGCTGATGTCGAGCTAGTACAGATGGTAAAAGAATTGACAAATTTGCCAATTTGTGTGTCAGCAGTTGACCCAGAAAAATTTGTCACCTGTGTAGCAGCTGGTGCAGATCTCATTGAAATTGGTAACTTCGATAGCTTCTACGCTCAAGGACGCAGATTTGAAGCAGAGGAAGTCCTCGCCTTAACAGAAATTACGCGATCGCTCTTGCCTGAAATTACCCTTTCCGTTACCGTTCCCCACATTTTAGAACTCGATCGCCAAGTGCAACTAGCAGAGGAGCTTGTAAAAGCTGGAGCTGATATTATCCAAACCGAAGGTGGTACGAGCAGCAGTCCCGTTCATCCTGGTACGTTGGGTTTGGTTGAGAAAGCTGCACCTACCCTTGCCGCCGCCTACGAAATCTCCCGCGCCGTATCCGTACCAGTGTTGTGTGCTTCCGGTATTTCTAACGTAACCGCACCAATGGCGATCGCATCTGGTGCGGCTGGTGTGGGTGTAGGTTCGGCAATTAACCAACTCAATAGCGAAGTGGCTATGATTGCAGCCGTTCGTAGTTTGGTTGAATCTCTTGCCACTGTTAACCGTCCCGTTTTAAGAACTCAAGGATAGATCCCCCTAAATCCCCCTTACACAAGGGGGACTTTTGGATTATTGTTTTCCGACTCCTGTACGGGCGCACAGCTGTGCGCCCCTACGATTCTCGACTCGTGTACGGGGCGCGTTTACCAAAAAACCTTGCTCTTACAGATATTCTGGGTGAACCCGCCTTTACGTTAAACAATCCTTCAGGCAATAAACGACCTGTTCTTGTGCTTCAGGAGAAAGTTCAGGGAAGATAGGCAGGGATAAGACTTCATGACAAGTTTGTTCCGAGATCGGAAATTGCCCTTGTTGGTAGTCTAAATTTTGATACACAGGTTGCAAGTGTAAAGGCAAAGGATAGTAAACCATCGAACCCACACCTTTTTCTTGTAGGCGCTGGCGGATCTCATCCCGATAATTGCTATTGGACGCACAGCTGTGTGTCCCTACGTCTGGCAAACGAATTGTGTATTGGTTCCAAACTCCCTCGCCGCCTGGTAATTCTTGGGGAAGGACGACACCTGGAACTGGAGCGAGATATTCTTGATAGCGAGAAGCGATCGCCCGTCGTTGTTCGTTCCAAGTATCTAAATAACGTAACTTGACTCGCAAAATCGCTGCTTGTATAGCGTCCAGACGACTATTTAATCCAATATCTTCGTGATAGTAACGATTTTTCTCCCCGTGATTGCGTAGCATTCGCATCTTTGCCGCAATTTCTGGATCGTTCGTCGTCACCGCACCGCCATCGCCACAAGCACCTAAATTCTTTGTAGGGTAGAAACTAAAACAGCCAACATGACCGATGCTACCGACTTTTTGTCCCGCCCACAATGCTCCTGTTGCTTGGGCGCAGTCTTCAATCACAGCAAGTTTGTGGGTTTGAGCGATCGCCATTAGGGCAGTCATGTCAACTGGCTGTCCGTATAAATGAACCGGAATAATAGCTTTAGTTTTAGCTGTAATTGCTGACTCTACCTGAGTCACGTCAAGATTAAATGTTGGCGCGTCAATATCTACAAAGATTGGCTTAGCACCGACAGCACTAATAGTCTCAGTCGTAGCAAAAAAAGAAAAGGGCGTGGTAATCACTTCATCCCCAGCCCCAACACCTAACGCCCGCAATGCTAGCAGCAGTGCATCCGTACCGGAATTACAGGCGACGCACTCAGACACATTTGTATATGTGGCAAATTCTTGCTCAAAGTTAGCAACATTTGCCCCACCGACATAACCGCCAGAGGCAAGTACTTTGAAAACAACATCATTAATTTCAGTTGCAAGATCCGTATATTGCTGCGCCAGATTTAAGATAGGAACGCGAGTAGATTGAGTCACGCTTTGAACCATAAGTTTTTCTATTAGTTAATCAAATCAGAAGTTGTATCGCAAGAAAATGGCAAATTGGTTGTTAGTCATTGGTAGTTGGTAGTTGGTAGTTGGTAGTTGGTAAATTCTCCTCGGCTCCCTTGTCTCCCTTGTCTCCCTTGTCCCCCTTGTCTCCCTTGTCCCCCTTGTCCCCTCACTCCTCACTCCTCACTCCTCACTCCTCACTATGGACACTCTAATTAGACTCGATTTAGTAGATTTTGTTCTGGCTGTAGCGCTGATGGCGATCGCAATAGGGCTATCGGCTGGGCAGCGTTTGGGCTTAGAGTGGAGTTTGGCGATCGCGACGGTAAGAACGATCTTGCAACTGTTCGTTGTAGGAGCGATTTTAGATATTATTTTTCGGCTAGATAACCCTTGGGCAGTGCTAGCGGTAGTGCTGGTGATGCTGACAATTGCGGCTGTGGTGTCTCGCAACCGGATTGGCAAAAAGATTCCCCAATTGCTACCGCTAGTTTGGGTTTCAATATTTGTCAGCACGGCTTTTACTTTAAGCTATGTCAACCTGCTGATCGTTCAACCGCAGAAGTGGTACGAACCGCAATATATCATTCCTTTGGCGGGAATTATTCTAGGAAATGCGATTAATGGGGCGGCGATCGCGGGGGAGCGTCTTGTCAGTACAATTAATGCCAGCCAGCTAGAGATTGAGACTCATTTAAGTTTAGGTGCGACACCCCAACAAGCTGTAGCTCAGTACCGTAAAGATGCTATCCGCGCTGGGTTAATTCCAATCCTGAATCAAATGATGGTCATCGGTATCGTTACCCTTCCAGGCATCATTACAGGACAAATTCTCAGCGGCGTGAGTCCCCTCGATGCTGCATCCTACCAAATTTTAGTCATGTTCATGCTTGCCTTCACTAACTTAGCCACAGCAATTCTCGTTACCCAAGGGCTTTGTCGCCAATTTTTCAATTCCGCCGCGCAGTTGGTTCGGTGAATTGGGGAGTCGGGAGTCGGGGACAAAATTCAAAATTCACGCATTGGGACAAGGGGGACAAGGGAGCAACTACCAATTACCCATTACCCATTACCACAACTCACTGCTCGCTACTCACGTTCTTAGGTGTATAAGAATGCATTTGCCCGCCATCAGAAGCATAAATTTGTAGGGGTAGGCGAGTCGCGTTGCTAATGCCTTCGAGAACTTGCTTGAGGGTGCGATATTGAGTCGCGATATCAGCTTGGGCTTTGGAGTCAGCCCTGAGTCTGGCGTTGATAAATGTTTTCTCGACAGCCTGTTCGTAGCTGGAAGTCAACTGAACGAAGATTTGTTTGTTATCTAACTTGTATCTACATACCCGAATTCTACCGGAGCAAGCGCGATCGAGGTCGGCGCGAACTTTTTGGGTGAGATTAGCGCCTTGCAGGTTGCTGTTAGCTTGTTCGAGCTTCGCGGTATAAGTATTAATTAGCGATCGCGCTCGGTCGTAATACTGAGTCCCACTAGGAATCTGTTGAGCGAAGATTAAAGCCTGTCTCCAGTTGGTTTGAGCTGTAGCAAATTGATTTTGTTGTTCTTGCCGTTCGGCAAGTTCGGCGGAGTTTACTGCTTGGGAAAATGCTTTGGTGGATATTGTTTCTTTGGCAACGCGATCGCTAGCTGCTTGAAGTTGAGGGCGATATTGTGCGAGTAGTTGCTGTGCTTGTTGGTAAGTTGTACTCGATTGCGGAATCGAGCTCAGATTATCTACTGCGTTTTGCCAATTGGTACGAACTATTTGCCAAGCTTGTAAAGATCGCGCCGTTAGTTGCTGTTGTTGTGCTGCCTGCGCTGAACTTTGCGCTTGGGGAAATTTTTGAAATGCTTGTTGCTCCGCTTGCATTTTCTGCTCTACAGCCTGCAAGCTGCCTCGGTACTCAGTAGTTTTTTTCTGTGCTAAGGGATATAGATCGCTATCTTTAGGAACCGCAGATAAAGAGGCGATCGCTCTTTGCCACAAGGCTTGGATGGCGCGCCAATCTTCCAAAGAGCGGATGGGTTGTTTCAGCTTGTTTGCTGCTGTATCGCCTTCTTCCAACGCCGCCAGCACTCGATCTATATTAGTGGCTCGATTGGCGATCGTACTGGAAAAATTTTGTGCTTCCTGGTGGCGGCTCGACCAAGGTGGAATTTGTTTGAGTAGGTTATTTGCGTCTTGCAGTTGTTTTTCAGCATCAATTAATTCCGATCGCTGCTTGGCTCCTTGTACGATTCGATTTGACTCTTGATATAACTGCTTTGCTGTTGCGAACTGCTGACACCTACCAATCGTACAGGGGCTAGATAAGACATATGCACTGCTAAAGAATGCTACGATTGCGACTCCACCTCCAGCAATTAGCGCCGCCCGAGGAATTTTTGTCTTGGCTGCTTTCGGCAATCGCTGTAAGGGTAAGACAGGGTAGGGAAGTGTAGCTGTATTGATGTTTGTAGTGGAGTCTGCTGTTGATTCTGCTGTTGATTCTGCTTGAGTTGCTGGTTCAGGCTTAGCGATTGTTTCTAACCGTTGCTCGAAAGATCGCGATCGCCAGGTTTCGCTAGACGTTTCCGGTGAAGAAGTTGCTGGGCTTAAACTTGACGTTTCGACGGGTACATCTTCTCGATTGACAACAGGCGTAGATTCTGCTGCCGGAGCCTCCTTGATTTGAGGTTCCTCGACTGGAGGCTTTAATGGTTGTGGGGAGGATATGGGATCGCTCTTCGTCTCAGTTATGGAATCGCCAGCAGTAATTTCAGCCTCATCTTCTGTTGACGGTTCTGCTGCTTCTGTAGGAGAAGATAATTCTGGTGCTGCTGGTGCTGCCGGAGTGCGATCGCTAGTCGATAAATCGATGTTATTGGCTGCTAGTGGCTGTTCTGTCGTAGTTGCCAGTGGTGTTTCAATGACAACAGGGCTAGTGGGCGGCTCTGACTCTTCTACGGCAGGAACAAAAGGCGCAGGTGGTGTTTCAATGACGTGACTAGCTGGTAGTGGCTCTTCTACTGTAGGAATTGGGGGTGCTGGCGGTTCATCTACGATGCTGCGATCGCCTGAGAATGGCTGTACCACAGGCGGAGATGATTCTGTCTCGGGTGAAGATACGGTTGTTTCTGAAATAATGGGGGAAGGCTCATTTAACATCACCTGAGAGTCAGGAGCCACCTCCACTGGTTCTAAAGTGATATCGTGTTGAGCGTAAATTTGTTTTTGCCCCGCCTCTCTCAAATAAACCCTGACCGACTGAACTGCTTGAGGACGTAGAGACTGTAAAGCCTGCCCAATTGCAGTAAAAGTTTTATCAGTATTGAGATTGACTTGTGGTGGGTGTTGGCTCAAAATCACTAAAGCACCATCATCGCCGATCGCGCAACCGACTTTCAGGCGATCGACTTGAGAAAACTCAGTTTGCAAGCGTTGGTATAGAATTCGCTCTAAAACTTGTAAATCTTCTGGCTTTGCTAGTTTCATATAACTTATAGCTTCTTATAGCTTGCTTGTTGTGATACTTATATTTGTATGATGTTAGCGATCGCCACCTAAGTGTACTCGTAGCAGCATTTACGCTCCTGTTATCGACTGCGATCGCCCGATAAGATTATTCTTCGAGCAACGACCGTAAGGCTGAGATTGCGATGATTTTACATTAAAAATCTATCAAAAGCTGCGTGAAGCGTCTTTCTTTAAAAAATTAATATCAAGTTTTATCAATTTTTATTTGCAGTAGAGACGCACCAATGGAAATCGAGCGGATAATTCAGCAACTAGTAGTAGGGGCGCACAGCTGTGCGCCCCTACTACAGGAATTGCTAGAAAAAACCTTAAGTATCCAACAGTTGCAAAATCCGCCCCAAGGTGATCTCTACCCAGTCGAGGCGGGAATTGAGATCGTAGCCCAAGCCGTGGATTGCTTTTTCTAAGAGGTAAGCATCTAGCAGAACTTGTAACTCAGTCTTGGTTTTGGGTAAGAAAGAGTCTTGAGAAGCGATCGCCAGATATGAATTGAGGAAAGCCGCACCGACGCAGGTAGACCAAAACTGCGCCCATTGCTGCATGACGGGTAAATTCTCTGTACGAAGCATCCCGCTTTCAATTTCGTTGCGCAGTCCAACGTTAGCAGCGTAATGAAAAGACTGCAACATATTGGCAACATCGCGCAAAGGAGAGCGTTTAATGCGGCGATCGCTTAAACTGCGTCCCGATTCTCCTTCAAAATCGGAGATGATGAAGTCTTTACCCGTATAGAGTACTTGTCCCAAATGATAATCGCCATGACAGCGAGTCCGCATAGCAGTAATTTTTTGGTTGAGGATCAGCCCAAAGCGCTCCATGATTTGCTCTTGGCGATTCAGGACATCTTGAGCTAATTCTTGGGCGTGTGGTGTCAGCGTTTTTAAACGTTGTCTGAGAACGATGAGGACTTGTCCCGCGAGATTGCGGGCTTGTTGGTAAATGGAACGTTGGTAAAATGTCGAGAATGGTTCTGGAGTAAATCCAGAATTGTCGCCATCAGCAGCAAGGGCGATATGCAGTTCTGCTGTCGATTGTCCCAAAATTTGAGCGCTGTCTAAATAAGAACCGATGGTTCGATTAGCCAAAGAAAATGGCTCGAACTCTTCTTCCTGAGTCCCCAGTACAGGCGCACTGCCAATCGCCCCTACCGACTCCCGACTCCCGACTCCCGACTCCCGACTCCCCATATCGATCAGATTTCCCCCAGGTATGGGGATCTCAGTCATTTCTGCATGTTGTGTTGTGACTAACTCAAAGTAATCTCGCAGGCTATCGAGGGTATATTCCCAACCACTACGGGTATCGCGGATGTATTCCTGTAATATCCCTACCGTAACTGGTGTTGTTGACGGACGGTGATATTCGATCGCTCCTACTAATGGGGCAAAGTGTTGCAAGCGTTTTTTCTCGCCCAAAAAGCGGCGAATTTCGAGATCTGGGTTAATTCCTTCTTCTTGCTGGCGGAAGAGTTTGAGTACGAGATGGTTGTTGGGGTTAGCACCGTTAGCACCCAATCCCTCGTAGACAATAAAAGTCTTGCCCTGTTCTTGCTTTAATACTGTCGGTTCTAGAGGTTTTTTACCGTTGTGACTCGCTTGAGGATAGAGATCGGTAGCACTTGCCATGAGTTCCCCTGCCATACCTTTATACTGTCGCTGACAGGCGATCGCCTCAATCAACGAGGCAAGAAAACTTTTATCTGCGGTGGCTTCAAATAATACGCCGAATTTATCTTTACCTTGCACCAACAAATTAGCGACAACCGCGTTACGATTATCTGTTAAAGTCTGTGTTGCTTGTTCTCCCTCGGCATAAGCCAGCAGCATCAAGTAAGTTTCTGGATCGCCCTGCACGTAATCTACCTGCAACCAAACGGCTCTGGCTTCGGTATTTTTGTAGGGGATGGCAACAACTTCGGCGATTTGTACCCCTTGAATTATCCGAGTTTTAGGATTGAACCAGGAACACGTAGACAGATATTCTGGCAGTATAGCTTCTAGTCTGACTCTTAAATCCCGTTGGGCAAAGATATTTTGCCATTTGCTATTGACAACTAATGTTGGTAACTCTGCTTGGGGTCTAGCAGGCTGGATTTCGCTCGGCTTGGCAACTAGACTCAACCAATAAAAGGCATAAGGGCTGATGCTAAAGAAGTAGGGAGTATCGCCAATCGCTGGAAACTCCGTGCGACCAAAAATTTCTACTGGAGTCGTGCCTTTAAAAGCTGATAAATCCAGTTCCACTGTTTGCACGAAGCGAGACAGATTTGCCACCACTAGAATATGTTCGCCTTGATAAGTGCGCGTAAAGGTAAGCACTTTGCGGTTATCTGGATGCAATAATTCAAAACTACCGCGTCCGAAGGCTTGGAAACGCTTGCGGGTGGCAATTAAGCGTTTCATCCAATACCAGAGAGAATTGGTATTAGCTCGTTGTGCTTCAACGTTGATGGCGGCGTAGTGATATTCTGAATCAATAATGACGGGCGAGTATAACTTTTGCGGATTAGCGCGGCTGAAACCAGCATTGCGATCGGAACTCCACTGCATTGGTGTCCGCACGCCATTGCGATCGCCTATATATACGTTATCTCCCATGCCAATTTCATCGCCGTAGTAGAGTACAGGAGTGCCAGGAAGAGAGAGTAACAGGCTGTTGAGTAATTCAATTTGGCGGCGATCGTTTCCGAGTAGAGGCGCGAGACGGCGACGAATTCCCAAATTCAACCGCATTGCTGGATCGCGGGCGTAGACTCGATACATATAATCGCGGTCTTCATCCGTCACCATTTCTAGCGTGAGTTCGTCGTGATTGCGCAAAAACAGCGCCCACTGACAGTTATCGGGAATTGTTGGCGTTTGTTGCAAAATATCAAAAATGGGGAAGCTATCTTCCATCCGCAGCGACATGAACAAGCGCGGCATTAGCGGAAAATGGAAGTTCATGTGACACTCATCTCCATTTCCGTAATATTCTGCTGCATCTTCGGGCCACTGATTTGCCTCAGCTAGCAGCATTCGGTTGGGAAATTTGGCATCTACCCGCTGGCGGAGTTGTTTGAGGAAAACATGAGTTTCATCCAAATTTTCGCAGTTCGTTCCCTGCCGTTCGTAGAGATAAGGTACGGCATCCATCCGCAGCCCATCAACACCCATACCCAACCAAAAATCTAGCACGTCAAACACGGCTTCCCGCACGGCTGGATTATCGTAGTTAATATCGGGCTGGTGAGAGTAGAAGCGGTGCCAGTAGTAAGCTTTAGCTACTGGGTCCCAAGCCCAATTAGAAGTTTCAAAATCTTGGAAGATAATCCGCGCTTCTTGGTATTTCTCCGGCGTGTCACTCCAAACATAAAAATCTCGTTCTGGACTGTCTTTAGGCGCACGTCTCGCTCTTTGAAACCAAGGGTGTTGGTCGGAAGTATGGTTGACGATCAATTCTATAATGACGCGAATGCCCCGTTGGTGGGCGGCTTTCAAAAATTCGCGAAAATCGTCTAAATTACCGTAAATTGAATTAACATTCTTATAATCGGCAATATCGTAGCCATCATCTCTGAGTGGTGAGGGAAAGAATGGTAGTATCCAAACTGCGGTAACGCCTAAGTCTTGAAGGTAATCGAGTTTTTCCGTCAGCCCCCGGAAGTCACCGATCCCATCACTATTACTATCGGCAAAGGCGCGTACAGGCACTTCGTAGATAATGGCATCTTTGAACCAGAGGGGGTCATCTTTTAATACGTACTGCATGTTCTCGCTAGTTGTATTCCCAAAAACCACTGTTTCAAGTTATTGAGTCTAGCGCGATTTCCACAAGTACCCAGAGAGGGAAATTTAGGCATAGGGACGGGTTTCTTGTAGGGGCGGGTTTAGCAGATAAAATTTCGGTTGTAGTAGCAGATGTTTGGTCAAAACCCATTCCTACCTCATTTTCTACCCCTAGCAGCATGAAAAACAGACAATAACGCGCTATCTTCTATCCTGGTTCACCTCAAATATCCCTATGACATTCCAACGTGCTAGCGGCGTTTTATTGCATCCTACCTGTCTTCCCAGCCGATATGGAATTGGCGATTTAGGAAAATCGGCTTACGAATTCATCGATTTTCTCGCCAGTAGCGGACAAAAATTGTGGCAAGTTTTGCCTTTGGGTCCTACGGGATACGAGCATTCTCCATACATCATGAATTTCAGCAGTTTTGCTGGCAATCCATTATTAATTAGTCTCGATACGCTAGCAGAAGAAGGATTGTTGAAGAAAGAAGAACTAAGTCCATTAGAAAATGTGGATTTGAATCGAGTTAATTTCGATCGCGTCATTCCGCATAAAACTAAATTTCTTAAAATCGCTTTTGAAAACTTTCAACAAGCTAATACTCATCAAAACCCCGAATACGCACAATTTTGTCAATCTCAATCTTACTGGCTCGATGACTACGTACTTTTTATGTCATTATTAGAAGCCAACGAAGGGAAAAGCTGGAATAATTGGGAACGAGCGATCGCGCGTCGAGAGCCAGATGCGTTGCAAGCAGCAAGAGATTCTTTAAAAGATAGTATCGCTTATCATAATTTCGTTCAATTCAAATTTTTCGAGCAGTGGAAACAACTACGAAAATACGCCAACGACAAAAATATTCAAATTGTCGGCGATATTTCAATTTATGTTTGTCACAATAGTTCTGATGTCTGGTCGAGTCCAGAAATATTTAAATTAGATCCCCAGACTTTTGAACCTACATATATCGCTGGCGTTCCCCCAGATTATTTCAGCGCTACGGGACAATTATGGGGAAATCCTGTCTATAACTGGGATAAATTGCAACAAACAAACTTTGCTTGGTGGATTCAACGCTTTCAAGCCACCTTAGAATATGTCGATATCGTTCGCGTCGATCATTTTCGCGGTTTTGAGGCATACTGGCAAGTCCCAGCAGGCGAAGAGACTGCCATTAATGGCGAGTGGATTAAAGCCCCAGGAGTAGAATTTTTTGAAACTTTAGGTAACGCTTTGGGAAGTTTGCCAATTATGGCAGAAGATTTAGGCATTATTACTCCAGAAGTCGAAGAATTGCGCGATCGCTTTCAATTTCCAGGCATGAGAATTCTGCAATTTGCCTTTGGAGACGACTCAAGTAATGCCTATTTACCTCACAATTATGTCCATAACAGCGTCGTTTATCCCGGTACTCACGATAACGATACAGCTATTGGTTGGTGGAACAAAGCTAGCGACAAAGAAAAGCAATTTGTCGCGAAATATTTGGGTGACGAATCTGCGGCAGAAATAACAGAAATTAATTGGGAATTCATCCAACTGGCATTAGCCTCAGTTGCAGACTTAGCCATTCTACCTCTACAAGACATTTTAGGCTTAGACGATCGCGCCCGCATGAACGATCCCAGTGTCAATGCAGGCAACTGGCGTTGGCGTTACGAAAGTTCTGAAATGCTAACACCTCAACTACGCGATCGCCTATTGGAAATGACACAAATTTATAGCCGCTAATTAGGAAGTCGGGAGTCGAGAGTCGGGAGTTGGGGGACAAGGGAGACAAGAGAGCAATTCTAGTCACCAGCCACTAGCCACTAGTAACCGATCGCTGACAACTGATTCCTGCTTAGGATAGATAGTCAAGCTAATTCGGAATCGGTACTGTGTTGAGAGAGACTCTACCAAAAGTAGGAAGAACCTTTAGTTAAATTCCTACTGTCATCAGTCATTCACTACTTAATACTTGACACGCAGTCAAACCTATGTATGTTGCACTCTGGCCAGGCAATGTCTATCCTTTGGGTTCCTGTTGGGACGGCAAAGGCACGAACTTCACCTTGTTTTCGGAAAATGCCACAGGTGTAGAATTGTGCTTGTTCGATCGCGATGACGAAGAAACTCGCATACAGCTAACAGAAGTCAGTAATTTCGTCTGGCATGGCTACATACCAGGTATAGGTCCAGGTCAACGGTACGGGTATAGAGTGCATGGACCATACGCACCCCAAGAAGGACATCGCTTTAACCCCAATAAACTGCTGATCGATCCGTACACAAAAGCGATCGCGGGGGAAGTTGGCAATGGTCCAGAATTATATGGTTACTCTTGGGAGTCTGAAGAAGCCGATTTATCGTTTTCCGATTTGGATAGCGCCCCATTGATGCCGAAATCGGTCGTTGTCGATCAAAGTTTTAACTGGGAAGACGATAAACTCCTGCGTACTCCTTGGAACGAGACAATTATCTACGAAACTCACGTCAAGGGTTTTACTAAGCTACACCCCGATATTCCCGAAGAACTGCGCGGGACTTACGCAGGAATGGCACACCCAGCGGCGATCGAGCATTTGCAACGTTTGGGAATCTCCGCCGTTGAGTTGATGCCCGTACATCATTTCCTCTCCGTCCCAGGACATTTGGCGGACAAAGGGTTGAGAAATTACTGGGGCTACGATTCGATCAATTATTTCGCGCCTCACTCCGAATACAGCTCTAGTGGCACTTTAGGCGAGCAGGTGAGGGAGTTCAAGGAAATGGTTAAAGCCCTGCACCGGGCTGGAATTGAAGTCATTCTAGACGTGGTATACAACCACACAGGTGAAGGCAATCACATGGGTCCCACTCTATCAATGCGGGGAATTGACAACGCCAATTATTACCGATTGGTAGACGGCGATCCGCGATACTACATGGACTTTACAGGTTGCGGTAACTCCCTCAACGTGCGCCACGCCCAAGTTTTGAAGATGATCATGGATAGCCTGCGCTACTGGGTGACAGAAATGCACGTCGATGGCTTCCGCTTCGATCTAGCTTCAGCCTTGGCAAGAGAACTGTACGAAGTAGATCGACTGTCAGCATTCTTCGATATCATTCACCAAGATCCGACGATCGCGGATGTTAAATTAATTGCCGAACCTTGGGACATCGGTACGGGTGGTTATCAAGTTGGTAACTTCCCCGTTCTCTGGTCGGAGTGGAACGGCAAATATCGAGACACGGCGCGAGACTTCTGGCGTGGCGTGGACAGTACTCTGGGAGAATTTGCCTATCGGCTGACGGGTAGCCCCGACTTGTACTATCAAGAAAACGGACGGCGACCGAATGCTAGCATTAACTTCATCACCGCCCATGACGGATTTACGCTCAACGATCTCGTCAGTTACAACGAGAAACACAACGAAGCTAACGGCGAAGAAAGCCGCGACGGTGAAAGTCACAATCGGTCTTGGAACTGCGGCGCAGAAGGCGAGACAGATGACTCAGAAGTATTGCAATTACGGGAACGCCAGCGCCGGAACTTCCTCGTGACGCTGATGCTGTCCCAAGGTATCCCCATGATACTTGGGGGTGATGAAATGGGTCGGACGCAGCATGGAAACAATAACGGATACTGCCAAGACAGTGAAATTTCTTGGTTTAATTGGGATTTGGTACAGGGAAATACAGATTTATTAGATTTTACTCGCGAGTTGATCTATTTCCGCCGCCAACATCCTGTATTTCGTCGCCGTAAGTGGTTCCAAGGTCAAGCGATTCACGGTTCTGGTGTCAGCGATATCATGTGGTTCAATCCTGACGGTAGCGAGATGGATCAGGAACAGTGGGAAATCGGATATGCGAAGTCAATGGGCGTGTTCTTAAATGGAAACATGATTCCCAGTCCTGGGAAACAAGGTCAACGCATCAGCGACGATAGCTTTCTCATCTTCTTGAACGCCCACTATGAAACTCTTGAATTCAACTTGCCACAGGGAATGCAAGATAACCAGTGGGTATTAGTTATTGATACCAAAGAACCGCGCTTTATTCAAGAAGAAAGCATCTATACAGGCGATCGCACCGTTCCAGTTACAGCGCGATCGCTCGTTCTGCTGCGTCAGATGGTTTAAGCAGTGGCGAGTGGTTCGTCGTGGCTGGTGACTAGAATTGAGTCTAGTCACCAGCCACCAGTCACTCACAAATGACAAATGACAAATGACAAATTTATGAAAATTGGTGCTAACTATTTAGGCGGCGATCGCTGTGAATTTATCGTGTGGGGACCGAATATCGAGTCACTGGGCGTTCAAATTGTATCCCCCGAAGAACGCTTTTTGCAGATGGAACAGGAAGATGGCTACTGGAAAGTTGTAGCCGATAATATCCCTCCAGGTACGCAATATCTTCTGGAATTAAATGGTGGCGAAACTCGCCCCGACCCAGCTTCCTATTTTCAACCGCATGGCGTACATAAGCCTTCTCAAGTGATAAGCCATGAATTTACTTGGAATGATGGCGATTGGGCTGGCGTACCGCTAGACGCGATGATTATTTATGAATTACATGTCGGTACGTTTACCCCAGAAGGGACTTTTACTGCAATTATTCCCCGTTTGGCAGATTTGAAAGAGTTGGGAGTCAACGCGATCGAAATTATGCCGATCGCGCAATTTCCTGGCAATATTCCCCCAGATGGGAGTTGCGCCTATCGCAACTGGGGCTACGATGGGGTTTACCCGTTTGCCGTGCAAAATTCCTACGGTACTCCCGAAGAGTTAAAGCAATTAGTTGCAGCTTGTCATCAACAGGGAATTTCGGTGATTCTCGATGTGGTGTACAACCATTTTGGACCTGAAGGTAATTACACCAGCAATTTTGCTCCTTATTTTACTCAAACCTACCGCACTCCTTGGGGCAGCGCCATTAATTTTGATGATGCCCACAGTCACGACGTGCGCCACTTTTTTATCGAAAATGCCCTTTATTGGCTGCGAGAATTTCATATCGATGGTTTGCGATTAGATGCAGTTCACGCGATTTACGATTTAGGCGCAAAACACTTTTTAGCGGAATTAGCCGAAAAAGTTCGAGAATTTTCTGAACGACAAGGGAGAAAGTATTACTTAATTGCTGAAAGCGATTTAAACGATCCAAAAATTATTCGTCCCAAAGAAGTAGGTGGATACGAACTTGATGCTCAGTGGAGCGATGATTTTCACCATGCTTTACATGCATTATTAACAGGCGATAGTGACGGTTATTATCAAGACTTTGGTAAATGCGAAGACTTGGCAAAAGCCTATCGCGATACATTTGTCTATGACTGGAAATATGCACCTCATCGTCAGAGATTTCATGGTAGTTCTGCTCGCGATCGCACCGATCTCGCTCAATTTGTCGTTTGCATTCAAAATCACGATCAAATTGGCAATCAGTTGTTAGGAGAAAGACTATCAAAACTCATCTCTTTTGATGCTCTCAAACTAGCTGCTGGAGCGGTAATTCTTTCACCTTATATTCCTCTGCTATTCATGGGTGAAGAGTATGCCGAAGAAGCACCTTTTACATACTTTGTCAGCCACTCTGACCCAGATTTAATTAAAGCAGTTCGTGAGGGCAGAAAACAGGAATTTGCTGCCTTTCACGCCGTAGGAGACCCACCCGATCCAGAATCTTCCAAAACTTTTCTCGGCTGTAAAATGGATTGGGAAAAACGCCAAGAAGGTAAACACCAAGTTATCTGGTCTTGGTATCAAAAATTAATTCAACTTCGCACTACTGTTCCTGCTTTAATTAAAAAAGAAAGAAACAGCATAGAAGCAGGTGCAGACGAACAACAAAAAATTGTCTGGTGGCGGCGATGGAGTGACGACAGCCAAATTCTTTGTCTGATGAACTTCAACCAAAATGATGTTAGCTTCGCACCAGAACTCAGCCACAATAATTGGCAAAAGATTCTCGATTCTGCCGATGAAAAATGGCAAGGTTCCGGTACTGTCGCCCCAGATAAAATCAATTCGGGCGAAGAAATAAAACTGCGATCGTACAACTTTGTACTTTACGAAAACACGTAGTTTTGGTAATTGGTAATTGTTAATTGGTGGTTGTTATAGCTTGGTTGCTATCAAATCTAATAATTAACAGTTACCCATCACCCATCACCCATCACCCATTACCCATTACCATTCTCATGCGCATTCCCACAGCTACTTACCGCATTCAATTTAACTCGGAATTTAAATTTGCAGATGCGAAAAAAATTACCGCGTATCTAGCAGCTTTGGGAGTTTCCGATCTCTACGCTTCACCGATATTTAAAGCTAGAACGGGTAGTACTCACGGTTACGATGTTGTCGATCCAACTCAACTCAATCCCGAACTAGGAACTGAAGCAGATTTTGATGCTTTGATTGCCGAAATTAAACAGCATCAATTAGGTTGGTTGCAAGATATCGTCCCTAACCACATGGCTTATGACAGCCAAAATGTATGGTTGATGGATGTCCTAGAAAATGGGTCTGATTCAGCCTATGTAGAATATTTTGACATTGCTTGGAATGCTCCTTTCACTGATAACAAAGAACCAATCTTAGCACCGATGCTAGGAAATTTTTATGGAGAATCGTTAGAGAATGGAGAAATTCAACTCAAGTACGAACAAACCGGCTTGACTGTCAACTATTACAGTCTAAGCTTGCCGTTAAAACTAGAATCCTATGCAACTTTCTTGACCTACAATTTAGGTAAATTAGCTAGAACGCTAGGTAGAAGACATCCAGATTTTGTTAAACTTCTAGCAATTCTCTACATTCTTAAGAATATCTCTGCTGATGTTGTTGGTAAACAAAGAAGACAAGATCAAACAGAATTTGTTAGAGGCTTACTTTGGGAACTGTATGAAGGCAATCCTGAAGTAAAAGCTTTTATCGATGATAATATTAAGGTTTTTAATGGCGAACCAGGAAATACTGAAAGTTTTAATCTTTTAGATAAGTTACTTTCAGAACAGTTCTTTCGACTTTCTTACTGGAAAGTAGGTGCAGAAGAAATTAATTATCGCAGATTTTTTACAGTCAACGAATTAATCTCAGTCAAAGTAGAAGAACTCAAAGTCTTCAACGCTACTCACGAACTCATTGCAAAATTAGTTAACGAAGGCAAGTTTACAGGTTTAAGAATCGATCACATCGATGGTCTTTACGATCCTACTCAATACTTAGAAAGACTGCGGGAAAAAGTAGGTGATACTTATATCACCGTCGAAAAGATTTTGCAAATTGGGGAAGACATACCTAATTACTGGCAAATTCAGGGGACTTCTGGCTACGATTATCTAAACTATGTGAATGGACTTTTCTGTCAAAAAGCAAATCGAGATAAGTTTGACGAAATTTATCGAAATCTAACCGGATTTATCACGATTTTTCCTGATGTTGTAGCCGAGAAAAAGCATTTAATTATCGATAAAAATCTAGCAGGTGATATTGATAACTTGAGTGTCTTGCTAAAGAAAATTGCGGGTAGATATCGTTATGGTAATGATTTTACTCTCAATGGCTTAAAACGTGCGATCGCAGAAGTTCTCACCCGTTTTCCCATCTATTGTACTTACATCAATGCTGCCGGAATTTCTGAGCAGGATCGACAGTATATTCAAGCAGTCATTCAAGCTGCTAAAGATGGCACACCTCTGTTACAAAACGAACTAAATTTTATCGAGAAACTACTCTTACTAGAATACGAACCCACTCTGACTCAAGCTGAGAAAGACCAGTGGTTATATTTTGTTATGCGAATGCAACAATATACGGGACCGCTGATGGCAAAAGGGGTAGAAGATACAGCTTTATATGTCTATTACCGCTTGCTTTCTTTAAATGAAGTTGGTGGCGAACCAGACCATTTTGGAATGGATTTAGCTGAGTTTCATAGTTTTAACCAACATCGAAATCAGACATGGACTCATGCTATGAGTGCAACTTCAACCCACGATACCAAACGGGGTGAAGATGTGAGGGCGAGAATCAACGTTCTGTCAGAAATTCCTGACGAATGGCAGCAACAAGTTCGTAGTTGGATGGAATTAAATCGTTCTTATAAAACGCAACATAAAAACTCAATTTTTCCCGATCGCAATGATGAATACGCATTTTATCAAACTTTAGTAGGGGCATATCCATTCTTAGAGAGTGAAATAAATGGCTTTAGCGATCGCGTCAAAGAATATATGCTCAAGGCAATTCGCGAAGCAAAAGTCTACACGGCTTGGCTGCGGCAAAATCAGACTTATGAAGATGCTTGCACTAGTTTTGTCGAAGCAGTCTTGAATCAGTCGGAAAACAATCAATTTCTGAAAGAGTTTCTCCCATTTCAAAAGAAGGTTTCTTACTATGGTATCTTTAATTCCCTATCTCAAACTCTGCTAAAATCAGTTTCTCCTGGGGTTCCTGATTTTTACCAAGGAACGGAACTATGGGATTTAAGTTTAGTCGATCCAGATAATCGTCGTCCAGTTGATTTCGAGCAGAGAAACTCTTATTTGTCGGAAATCAAAGAGAAAATTAGCACGAATATTTCTGCTCTAATTGCCGATCTGCTAGCTACAAAGGAAGATGGCAGAATTAAGCTGTTTCTAACTCATCAAATTTTGAAAGCGAGAACGAAATATTTAGATGTTTTTCAAAAAGGAGAATATCAACCTCTAGAAATTAGCGGCAAGTACAAAGAAAATATCGTGGCTTTCGCACGCAGTTTTGAAAATACAACAGCTATTGCGATCGCCCCTCGCTTCTTAACGAGTTTAATTCAACCTGGTGAGTATCCATTTGGCGAAGTTTGGCAAGATACTTATATTCAAATACCTGCCGAAATAGCTTCAAAGTGGGAGGACACAATTACTCATCAAAATATTCAAACTGATGGAAAGTTGCCAGTTGCTGACACGTTGAAAGAGTTTCCCGTAGCGCTGTTAATTGGACGAAAATAACTTTTATTTTCAGGGAGAAACTCCAACTAGATCCCCCTAGCCCCCTTTTTAAGGGGGGAAAGCCCCCTTTTTAAGGCGAGGAATAAAGCCCTCGTCAAAAGGGGAAAAAGAAAGCCCCCTTGTGAAGGGGATTGAGGGATCTCCAAAGAAAGCCCCCTTGTGAAGGGGGTTGGGGGATCTCCAATTGTATTGTTGTATCGTCCCCTTTTAAAAAAATTGGCAAATCAAATTAGACAATCACTTGAGCCAAACTTGGTGTAGAGATTGTCGAACAACCAGGAGCGTAGATGCGCGTCACGTAATCGGCGATCATCCGATCCGTATTAAACAGAGGTGCATTCGTCTTAATCGATGCCTTCATCATTTGAATCCAGCGGTGCGGAATGCCGTTGTTGTCGCGATCGTAGTATAGAGGCGCAATTTCCTCTTCCAATAACTTGTAGAGGGATTCAGAATCGATCCGATCCTGCAACTCTTGATTGCTTGTATGAGCATCTTCACCGATCGCCCAACCGTTGATTCCCTTGCCATCCATCCCAACTTGATAGCCTTCGCACCACCAACCATCAAGGACGCTACAGTTGATCCCGCCATTAAAACAGACTTTTTGCCCGCTCGTACCAGAAGCCTCCAGGGGACGACGGGGATTATTCAACCAAACATCTACGCCTTGCACTAACTTCTGTGCTACGTAAATGTCGTAGTCTTCAATAAACGCCACTCGATGCTGAATTGCAGAATGCTGACACCACTCCATCAATTTTTGGATGATCCGCTTACCTTCCTCATCGGCGGGGTGAGCTTTACCAGCAAAGACAATTTGGACTGGACGCTGAGCATTACCAAAGATCTTCAACGCTCTTTCCGCATCCCGTAACAGCAGATTGCCCCGTTTGTATTGGGAGAAGCGACGGGCGAAACCAATCGTGAGGGCATTGGGATCGAGCAACAGATCGGCAGCATGGATGCGATCGCCTACTTCACCCCGATCCGTTCTGGCTTTTTTGATTCTGTAACGGGTAAAGGCAATCAAACGCTCTTTCAAAACTTGATGTCGCTGCCATAATTCCGCATCGGGAATGCGATCGACATCTGCCCACATTGCCGGATCGATCGCCCGCGTCTGCCAATCTGTACCTAGATACTGAGTATAAAGGTCAGCCATCAACGGAGCCGTCCAAGTCGGGGCGTGAACGCCATTGGTGATGTGACCGATGGGTACGCGGTTTTCAGGGCGATCGGGATACAAAGCAGTCCACATTTGCCGCGAAACTCTGCCGTGCAATTCGCTCACGCCATTAGCAGCGCGGCACATCCGCAGCGCTAAGACAGTCATACCAAAAGGCTCCCAAGGATCGCCCAGTCTTTTCGCGCCCAAAGCTAAAAACTGCTCTCGCGATAGCCGCAACTGCGCCCAATATTGCGCAAAATGAGAATCCATCAAATCGGGAGAGAAGACATCGTGTCCGGCGGGTACGGGGGTATGAGTCGTAAAGACGCAGCGATTGCGGACGCTCGCTTCCACATCGTAGAAAGGTTTGCCCGTCCGCTCCATTTCTTGCCAAGCAATCTCTAGGGTGCAAAACGCAGCGTGTCCCTCGTTCAAGTGGTGAATTGAGGGCTGAATTCCCAAAGCTGTAAGCGCCTTGACTCCGCCAATCCCCAAAACCACCTCTTGGGCGATCCGCGTGTCTTGGTTGCCCCCGTAGAGGTGTCCCGTGAGCCAGCGATCGATCGGGTCGTTGTCTTCGCGGTCTGTATCGAGCAAGTAGAGACTCACCCTACCCACTTGCGTCCGCCAAATTTGAACTTTGACCATCCGCTGTCTAACTTGCAGCGCGATCGTCAGGGCTTCTCCCCGTTCGTTCAACATCAACTCCAGCGGCATTTGCTGGAAAACATTGTCAATGTAGTAATCTTCTTGCCAACCACTACGATTGAGCCGCTGCCGGAAATAGCCTTGACGATACAACAATCCTACGCCGATCAGAGGTACGCCCAGATCGGAAGCAGATTTGAGGTGATCTCCAGCTAGAATACCCAAACCGCCCGAATAAACGGGGAGAGATTCGTGAATGCCAAACTCAGCACAGAAATAGGCGATCGGATTTTGCCAGGAAATTTGCGGTGCAACTCGACTCACCCAGGTATCTTGCTGATTCATGTAAGCATCAAACTCAGCCACCACCTGGGATAAATGTTTGATGTAGAAAGGGTCTTCTGCTAATTGGGTCAGGCGTTCGTAAGAAGCCGATTCCAACACGGCTACAGGGTTATGCCCGTAACGCTCCCAAGCTTCCGGCGAAATGTTTTGAAATAGGAAAACTCGTTCGCTCGTCCAACTCCACCAATAGTTATAAGCCAGATCTGCCAATCTTTTGAGTGGCAGGGGTAGTTTTTCGCTCAGCTTTTGTGCTGGGGCGATCGCAGATTTATTCGTCATATTATTCCAGTACTCTCTTGTGAACTCTCTGCTCTAAAACCGATGGCAATACAAACCAATTAAAACTCGACTCGGTAATAGAAACCTGGGTAATTTATCCTCGCCAACATCATCCCAGTTAGGATTTTTAGCATATACGGAGTATGTCTACTTTAAGATTTTTATTTACACTTTTTCCAGATTTCAGTGTCAAATTAGATAAAGGATGTTTTAACAAAATTTTGCTGGATGTTAAGTTTGGTAATGGGTAATGGGTAGTTGGTAGTTGGTTAATAAGGCAAGAGGCAACAGCCAGTTTCACCCTCAGATCCCTTGTCTCCCTTGTCTCCCTTGTCTCCCTTGTCTCCCTTGTCTACCTTGTCTCCCTAGTCCCCTCTGCTTCCTCAGCTCTCTTCCCCGACTCCCGACTCCTCCGATTTGGTTAAATTAAGAAAGTCTCCTACATATCTGCTTATGAACCCTGCCCTAACGAAAATTGGCGCTCAAATGTCCCACCTAACGGGGGTGCGAGCAATTATGAAAGATATTATTGAAACGCTGCAAGCAGGTGCAGGTAAGGAGTTTATTAATTTAAGTGCGGGAAATCCGCTGATTTTGCCGGAGGTAGAGCAGTTATGGCGAGACTGTACGGCGCAGTTGTTAGCCAGTTCTGACTATGGCGAAGTCGTCTGTCGTTATGGATCGAGTCAGGGGTACGCGCCACTGATTAGCGCGATCGCATCTGATTTCAATCGCCGCTACGGGTTAAACTTAAGCGATCGCAATATCCTGATTACGCCTGGTAGTCAAACTCTCTATTTCTACGCTGCAAATGCTTTTGGTGGTTACTGTCTCGATGGTGAGTTAAGGCAGATCGTTCTACCCCTAAGTCCAGATTACACGGGTTATGGTGGCGTAAGTCTTGCCCCAGAAGCGTTAATTGCCTATAAGCCTGCACTAGATATCGATGCAGCCGCCCATAGATTCAAATATCGCCCCGATTTCAGTCAACTTAAAATTAACGAAGAGACGGGATGCGTCATATTTTCTCGTCCCTGCAATCCTACGGGTAACGTTTTGACGGATGAGGAAGTCAAGAAAATTGCAGCTTTGGCTGCACCTTATAACGTTCCAGTTATTATCGACTCTGCCTATGCGCCTCCCTTTCCAGCTTTGAATTTTACGGAAATGTCTCCTGTATTTGGTGACAACATTCTCCATTGCATGAGTTTATCCAAAGCCGGATTGCCAGGTGAAAGAATTGGAGTGGCGATCGGAGATGAAAAATTAATTCAAATTCTGGAATCGTTTCAGACAAATATGTGCATCCATCCGTCACGTTACGGACAGGCGATCGCGGCTTTAGCGATTAATTCTGGTGCTTTAGCAGAAATTTCTAGCAATGTTATTCGACCTTTTTATCGGCAAAAGTTTGAGGTATTAGAATCTACTTTAGAACAGGCGATGCCTGATATACCTTGGTTTTTGCATCGTGGCGAAGGAGCAATTTTTGCTTGGTTATGGTTAAAAGATTTACCTTTAACCGATTGGGAATTTTATCAACAACTCAAACAAGAAAATGTCATTGTCGTTCCTGGTAGTTCCTTCTTCCCTGGTTTGCACGAAGATTGGATTCACAAACAGCAATGTTTGCGGATTAGTCTGACTGCTAGCAATGAAGAAATTGCAGTGGGAATGCAGCGACTCGCAAAAGTAGCAGAACAGGTTTATGCAAAGTCAAAAGTTAAAAGTTAAAAGTTAAAAGATTCCCAATCGACATCTCAGTAGTTTTATGATTGAAACTAAAATTCTCAATTTTGAGATGAGATTTGCCGAACCGGATGACGTACCAGTAGTATTACAATTTATCAAAGAGCTGGCTGAGTACGAGCAACTGAGTCATGAAGTTGTTGCTACTGAAGCTATTTTACGAGAGTCTCTTTTTGGCGACAGAAAAGGCGCAGAAGTTATTTTAGGTTACTATCAAAAGCAACCTGTCAGTTTTGCACTTTTCTTTCATAACTTCTCAACATTTCTCGGACGTGCGGGTATTTATCTAGAAGATTTGTACGTAAAACCAGAGATGCGCGGACGGGGAATCGGTCGTGTTATGCTCAGTTATCTAGCCTATCTTGCTCAAGAGCGAAACTGCGGTCGCTTGGAGTGGTGGGTATTAGACTGGAATGAGACAGCAATAAACTTTTATCAAAAACTAGGAGCAGTACCAATGAATGAGTGGACTGTCTTCAGAGTAACCGACCGATCGTTGATAGATTTAGCCCAGGAGTTTGCGGTTTAACGCTACTATTATGAATGGCAAAAATACGAGTTCAAAACTTAAATCTCAAAATCAAAAACCACAAATTCCCGATGGCTGGTTAGCAATTGGTACAATCGTTGCACCTCAAGGATTAGATGGAGAAGTCAGAGTTTACCCCGATTCAGACTTTCCCGAACGATTTATCGAACCAGGACAGCGTTGGTTATTGCGTCCAGGGAAAACAGAACCAGAACCAATTGAATTAATTGAAGGTCGAGATATTCCAGGTAAGGGATTGTACGTGGTAGCCTTAGAGGGAATTGAAGATCGCAGCCAAGCTGAAGCACTACGGGATTGTGTCTTGCTCGTACCAGAAAGCGATCGCCCCGAATTAGGAGAAGATGAATATCATGTCGTCGATCTGATCGGTTTAGAAGTCTTCTTACAAGAAACTGGCGAGAGCATCGGTACGGTAACAGATGTCATTCCTGCTGGAAACGACTTGTTAGAAGTACAGTTGCATCAAGAAGCCAAAAGTCAAAAGTCAGAAGTCAAAATTAGCGATCCTCCACTCCCGACTCCCGACTACGCGGTTCCGATGCGGAGGACACCTCCGCCTCCACCCGCTTCCCAACTCCCGACTCACCCAAGAAAAGTTTTGATTCCATTTGTGAAAGCGATCGCACCTGTTGTAGATCTAGAGATGAGAAGAATTGAAATCGCACCGCCACCAGGTTTGCTGGAACTGTAACGTTTAGCAGAATACTTCTATCTTGGCTTATCTCTGGTACGATCTTCTCATCAGCATTAGTTATTCGACATTTAATTTGCTGGGTGTAGTTAGCTTGCAGTCTTTTGAATTTTAACTTTTAACTTTTGACTTTTAACCAATGAAGTTATTGCGAAAACTAATATCACCCCTAGTAGATAAAAACACGAATCCAAATTTTTTAGTTTTTGTTGATAAAGTAGAAGATTTTTTTGCCAAACTCTTAACGCTAGCAATGTTAGGAGTTATTTTATTTGCCATTATAGATTTGGGCGTGACTTTAGCTAAAGAACTGCTACTTGTTTCTGAACTAGGGAATTTTTCTGCTGGCTTACTCAGAATATTTGGTTTATTTTTAAACATTCTTATTGCTCTAGAAATTACGCAAAATATTACTTCTTATCTTAGCAGTCATATCATTCAAATCGAGATGGTAATTGTCACATCTTTAATTGCAATTGCTCGCAAAATTATCATTCTCGATCTTGGCAAAATTACTGATTCTCAACTATTAGCACTTGCGGCAGCGATTATTGCTCTTTCTATTTGTTACTGGTTAGTCAGACGCACTAATGCCAAATATCCGCCACATAAAGGGCATTAATTATGAATAAACAGCTTAATTTGTACTTTTGACTTTTGACATTTAACTTTTGACTTACTTAGCAGCTACGGTAGGATCTGGATGAGCGATCGAACAGCGTATGTGAAGTATGAAAATATACGATTGGATTGTAGTAGGTGGAGGTATTGCTGGCGCAGCTTTGAGCTACGAATTAGTTCAGCAAGGCTTTTCCGTCCTGCTGCTAGAACAAGATCCAACAGGACAAAATGCGACTCGCTATAGCTATGGTGGTTTAGCTTTTTGGTCTGGTACTACCGATACGATGCGTCAATTGTGCGCTGAAGGAATCGCCCGTCATCGCATTCTCTCGGAAGAATTAGCCGCCGACACTCAATTTCGGGAACTAGACTTACTGCTGACAATTGCAGCTGATGACGACCCCGCAGCAGTCGCTGCTACCTATGCTGATTTTGCCATTCCGCCACAATTTCTCAGCATTTCAGAAGCCTGCGAATTAGAACCATTATTAAACCCTGACGCGATCGCCGGAGCATTGACGGTAAAACACGGTCATATCAATGCTGAAAAAACCGCTCAAGCCTACATCCAAGCCTTTTTACGGGCGGGGGGCGATCTTCAGTTTGCTCAAGTACTCAAACTCTGGCAACAAGGCGACAAGGTAGAAGGGGTAAAAACCGTTAGCGAGACGTATTGCAGTGCCAACACAGCGATCTGCGCGGGTGGATTGAGTCGTGCTTTACTCAAAGCAGCAGGCATTTCGATCGAACTGTACTTTACTCATGCTGAGTTAATTGACATTCCACCAGTTGACATCCAATTGCGATCGCTCGTGATGCCAGCTCGACTTCAACGCTTTCAACTAGAAGCCGCATCGACGACAAACGATCGCCTATGGGACGAACAAGGATTAGAACTCGCACCCCCAATTTTAGATGCTGGGGCGATTCAATTTCTCGATGGTAGCCTGCGATTAGGGCAGTTGAGCCGCACTTTGACCGATACCCAAGCCATCATTAATCCCGAAGCCAGCGAAGCTACTATTCGAGCAAGTGTAGGGCAAATTTTACCAGCACTCAAAAACCTGCCGGGAACTTGGCATCACTGTTTAGTTAGTTTCAGCCGCGTTAGCAAAGCTGAACGAAGTTATCCCCTGCCACTAATCGGTAACATTCCTGGCAAAACAGGCATCCACACCTTCTCTGGATTCAGCAATCCCCTCGTTATCATCCCACCCCTAGCGCAGCGCTTTGCTCGTTCAGTTATCAGTTATGAGTGAACAGTTATCAGGAAGCAGGGAGCGATCGAGTAAGGAGCAGAGGAGACTAGGAGCTACAACCAACTACCAACTACCAACTACTAACTACCCATTACCCATTACCATTAACCAAACAATAAACGTAGTTCCCCCGCTACTTTCTGGGGTGGGATGCCACAAAGCAGGACTAAAAACTTCAATCGTGCCTTGCATTTGTTCGATCAGTGCCTTAGCAATTGCTAGTCCCAAACCCGTACCAGGAATATCTGAATCTGCTTGTCTACCTCGGTAGTGGCGATCGAAAATTCGCTCCTTATCTTGCGGGGGGATACCTACCCCCGTGTCGCTAATGGCGATGCCCTGGAAGTTGTCTCGCTCTAATCCTGCTTGGACGTAAATTTTGCCTCCAGGCGGAGTATATTTAATCGCATTGTCAAGCAAATTGCTTAATACCTCACGCAATTCTCTTAGATGAGCGCGCACTGCTGGTAAATTTGGTGGCAGATCTGCTTGCAGCTCTAAGTTGCGTTCTTGAGCGATCGCCCAAGCAGAAGCTAGCAAGGGTTTTAGCACGTCCTCAATCGTGCAAATCTCGCTCTGAGTGCCTTCGCGATTGGGCAGCAGTGGTAAAGGGGTATTGAGTATAGGTATTGCCGATCGCACCTCTGTGGCTGGAGGAAGGGATTTGGTTGGTTCTAAATCTTCCTCTGTCATGTCGATGACTCGATCGAATTGTTGCAGCAATTCTTGCAAGCGATCGCTTTCTCTCACGATATTGTCTGCCACAGCTCGGTTTGCATCTCCAGGCAGCAGGCGCTTGAGCAGCAATTTGCCGAACGTCCGCAACGCCGTCAGTGGGTTGCGAAACTGGTGCAGTAAGTTATCTAATAACTCTCGCTGCTGGGCTTGTAGTTGCTTTTGCTGGCTGAGCTGCTGCTCCGATCGCTCTCGTCGCCGATCTAAAAGTCTTGCCAACGCTAGCGTTTGCGCCACTCGTTCGATTTCATGCCGTTCTCGCTCGTTCCATGCTCTATCCTCCCGACTAGTCACGAGTAGTCCAATTAACACTCCTTCATTAAGCAGTGGTAAAACAATCTGTTGGCTCGGTACTAGCGCTTTATCTGCCGTTTCTGCCGCTTCAGCTACATTTGCCTCGGTCGGTAGTTCCGGCAAAGATACAGTATCTATATTTTTTGCAGTGGCTTTTGCTTGCAATCGCGGTGGCTGAAGGCGACTTGTTGTAGCAGGAAGTGCTGCACTATTTAACTCTAGTCCCTGCCACCTCACTGCTGACTCTGGATAGGCTACGACAGGGATCAGCTTCTCCTGTGCTGTTCCTTCCTCTACTAATCTTTCCGTCAGATATACCACGCTCAAAGCCGCCCCCATTCCTTGGGTTAGCAAGGCAACTTGAGAGCGACACAATGAAATAAACTCAGCACTGGCAGGCATTACGAAGGGCTACGGCAAGAATTTGGGAGTCGGGGGAAGAGAGCTGGGGGAGCAAGACAAGTCACGAGTCACAAGTCGTTGATAACTGACAACTGATAACTGAATTGTAAGTGGATTAAGAATCTTAATTGACTGCGATCGCTTGTGTCGTTTTATTAATCATATTTTCAACATTAGCGGGTTTTTTGTTGCAAACGCTTAACATAAGTTGATTTTTCTAACTCAAATCGATATACTGACGACGGATTTTGTAAATATAAATACAATTTTCTGGTTAAAAAAAGGAGGGAGACAGGTTGGCAAGAAGACGCAAGCGCAAAAGTCGTCGTCGCCAGGAAGGACGTCGCATCCTCGAGCATGTGCCTCAATATAGCATTGAAAGTGGCGAAGATAAACCCGTGACTGCTGCTCGGAAGTTTATTCAAGCGGAGGGAATTGCTCCGCCTGCATTGCTGCTGGTTAAGCGAAACGAGCACACTACAGATCGCTACTTCTGGGCAGAAAAAGGTTTGTTTGGGGCGCAGTATGTAGAAGAGAATCATTTCTTGTTCCCTAGTCTACGGGTACTAGAAAATCCTCCTGAAAAGGAACTCGTTGCCGCACACAGGTAGCCTAAGGCGTTGCCGAAGCTAAATGACAACCAAAAGTTAGGTATTGGAGATTTTGAAATCATTAGCGTTTTAGTCAAATGCGAGTGAGTCGCGTTTAGCAAAGCAAAGATGAAATTTAGGGGAAGTATATACTTCCCCTAAAATATTGCTACACGCAAGGCTACGCGAATTCCAGATTTCGATCTCCTTACTCTGCTGGCTTCAAATTCAGCGATCGCTGCAATTGAATTAACTCATCCCGATGAGCGGTGACTGTGAGTAGGCTTTGTGGCGAGATGCGATCGCCCGTATTTGCCTCTAATTTAAGAGATACCCGTTCTTTCCTGGCTGCTTTTTTCCAATAGAAAATACCTGCTGTTGGAGCTAGCAAAATCAGGAGCGAGAAAGCCGCCGTCCAGTTTGGAAATAGTAACGACCAAACCAAGATCAGGCAAAGAATTCCCACCGTGGCAAGGATTGAGAGAAACACAGCTAGAAACAAGCTCGGTCGGATAACTCCCTCAAACGTAACAGAATTTTTCTCAGCATCCACCTCGGACACAGTGTAGGAACGCGAGCGCAAATACTGTTGTAGTTGCGCCATCAACGAAGCTTCTGGCTGTGCGGACACCAGATGGAGCGTTTGCGTTCGGTCTTTAGTAGAGGCTCGAATGAAGAAAAATAGCCCCACTGACAGCAATAAAGTCAGCAGTAGGGTCGATGAGAGAATCGGAGTCATAGCTATCTTGCGTTTGAACAGCGCCTGTTCGACTTTTTCACAATCGATTTTTGCACGATCGATCGGCCATTAGCGTACCACCTTACTAATATACTCTTGCCACAGTCGAGATAACTCCTGCGCCTGTACTTGCCATTCTGGGCTTATCTGATACATCCGTCGCGGTCGCCCTCTTCCCTCAACCTTCTTCCAGTAGCCGAGAATTGCCTTTTCATCTTCCAGGAACTTAAGTGCGCTATATAGGACTGTATCGGAAAGGCGATAATTAGGGTATTCGCTCTCCAGCTTTTGAATCAGTTCCGTGCCGTAGGATTCTCCTTTTAACAAAACTGACAGCACGTAACATACTGCAAGTTCTTGGCTCAAATAGGTCGGAGGAGGATTTTGGAAAAACTGATAAATATCCTCAATTCTCATAGCTTTAGTTTACTTCTCATCCATAAATCACAAAAAACAGCACTTTTGACAATCATCTCTGACGAAATCCTTGTTTCTCACACTCAGCCGCGATCGCTCTGCAAAACTTCGCCGATCGCACCGGAATGCGGTTGAGGCAATTTTAAACGCAGAACCATAAGTTGTCTGCTAAACTTCATTCAAAATTCATTACATTTTTGCTTCTTGTCTGACCTAACGCGACAAGATCTCTTACAGGAAGGGCTGTGGAGTAGGGTTTGAGGATTTTGGATGTAAGAATTATTACAAGTTACGAATTATGAATTCTATTTTAAGAGTGATAAGTATCTGTTTAATAAATCCAAACTGGAGATAAATATGTTTGATAAGTCGGGTACGAAGCCTCCTCCGGCATCGCTTGAATCCATTGCTAACCAGTTTCGGCTGACTGGTTGGATTGGCTTCTGGTCGCAGATCGTTTTGGGTGTTGTTTCTGCCATAGTTTTATTGCTATTTGCCGTATTCAGTCAGCGAACTGGTAGTCCTAGTAACAATCCTGGGACTGGATTTGGTATTTTTCTCGCTGTCTGCGGCTTGATTGCCCTTGGCATGAGCGTCTACTGTGCTTTTCGATACACCAGACTAGGCAGACAACTTCGGTCATCTAATCCTGCTAACCGTCCGCGCAAAGTTTATACGATTCAAGTGATCAAATTTGCTTTAGTCGTTAACTTGGTAGGAATGCTCTTGAGCCTGTTTGGAGCTTATGCGATTATTGGGACTCTATTTGCTAGAGCCATATCACCCCAGGCGATCGCAACCGGAATATTCGATCCCAATCGGATTATTGGCGGATTGGACATATTAGCAGTGCAAGCAAACACGAACACCATTTTTGCTCACTTTCTGGGATTATCCAGCGCTTTATGGCTACTCAATCGGATTAATCGGAGTTAAGCGAGGAGTGAGGAGCAAGGAGTGAGGAGTGAGGGAAGAAGTGGGAGAATAGGAGATTTGGGGAGAGGGAGAAGAAATGGTATTTATTTTTCCCTTGTCTCCTGTCTGTTTTTTCCAATAATCCCTCGCTCCTCGCTCCTCACCCCTCACTCCCCACTCCTTACCGCTCGTGATAGTGTTGTAACCAGAACTAGAAGAAGCTAAACAGATCCGTGCTGGATATTAAGCAAATTAGAGAAAATCCCCAAACCGTGCAAGAACGGTTGCAGCGTCGTGGCGACTATGACTTGCAACCATTGTTGGAGTTAGACCGTCAACAGCGGGAATTAGAACAAGCGCGATCGCAACTCCAAGCCCGTAGTAACGAAATTGGTAAACTCGTCGGACAAAAAATTAAATCTGGTAGCAGTCCTGACTCTCCAGAAGTGCAAGATTTGCGAGAAGAAGGCAACACGATCAAAACTCGGTTGAGCGAACTCGAACCGCAAGAAAGAGAGCTAAAAGAACAAATCGAAACTTTCTTGCTAACAATTCCCAACTTACCAAGCGATTCTACTCCGATTGGCAAAAACGAAACAGAAAACATTGAAGTGCGGCGTTGGGGCGATGAGTATCTGCCCCAAAACGCGAACATTCTGCCCCATTGGGAAATTGGTGAAAAGCTAGGTCTGCTCAATTTCGAGCGATCGACAAAAATAGCTCAAAGCCGTTTTGTCAGTTTAATTGGTATTGGGGCGCAGTTGGAAAGAGCGTTAATTCAATTCATGCTCGATCGCCAAACCGCCGCAGGTTATGTAGAAATTATCCCACCCTTTTTGATTAATTCTCAATCCCTCACAGCCTCCGGTCAACTACCCAAATTTGCTGAAGAAAGCTTTAAGTGCGCCAATGACGATCTGTGGCTCAGTCCCACAGCTGAAGTTCCAATTACTAATTTCTATCGAGGGGAAATTTTAACAGCAGAAGATTTGCCAATTAATCACTGTGCTTATACGCCTTGCTTTCGCCGCGAAGCTGGTAGCTATGGTAGAGATACACGGGGACTGATTCGACTACACCAATTTAATAAAGTCGAATTATACAAATTCGTCCATCCCGACACCTCGGAACAAGAGCATCAAAAACTATTGCACGACGCAGAAGCGATCTTACAGGCATTACAACTGCCTTATAGAGTTCTAGAACTGTGTACAGGCGATCTTGGCTTTTCGTCTACAAAAACCTATGACTTAGAAGTATGGCTACCCTCATCAGAAAAATATCGAGAAATCTCCAGTTGTTCTAATTGCATGGATTTTCAAGCTCGCAGGGGGAGCATTCGGTTTAAGGAAGCAGGCAAAAAAGGAACCCAGTACGTCCATACTCTCAACGGTTCCGGCTTAGCTGTAGGTCGGACAATGGCAGCAATTTTAGAAAATTACCAGCAGCCAGATGGCACGATAAAAGTACCGGAGGTGTTGCAACCTTACTTAAGGCGAGAAGTCATTGGGGAGAGGTGAGGGAACAGCGATCGGTGACCAGTTATCTGTGGCTAGTTATCTGTGGCTAGTGGCTAGTGTCTTGAAGAATCTAACCACTAGCCACTAGTCACTAGTCACTAATTACCACGCACCACTCATTACAATGAAGAAATATGTAGCTAAATTTATCGAGAATTGATTCTATGTCAGTTTTGGCAGCGATCGCAGTCTTAGCCGTTTTAATTTTGGTACACGAGCTAGGACACTTTATAGCCGCACGGTCACAGGGTATTCATGTCAATCGTTTTTCCTTGGGCTTTGGACCGATTTTGTGGAAATATCAGGGACCGGAAACCGAATACGCGGTTCGTGCTTTTCCCTTGGGTGGTTTCGTGGGATTTCCTGACGACGATCCCGATAGTACGATTCCTCCTAATGACCCCAATCTTTTACGCAATCGCCCGATTCTCGATCGCGCAATTGTCATTAGTGCTGGGGTAATTGCCAACTTAATTTTTGCCTACTTGCTTTTGGTGACTCAAGTAGGAACTGTAGGCGTGCAAAAATTCGTCCCCGAACCTGGGGTACTCGTCCCTGTGGTGGCTACAGATGTGAGTTCTGTGGCTGCTAAGGCGGGCATTCAACCAGGAGATGTAATTTTAGCAATCGAGGGAAAGCGATTAGAGGCTGTTCCCGGGACTTTGGAATACGTCAAGCAGACGATCGCAACGCATCCCAACCAACCTTTAGAACTACAACTTCAACGGGGCGATCGAACTCTAGATTTAACTATTACGCCAGAACGCAGCCCTGAAGGTCAAGGACGGATCGGCGTTCAACTCAACCCCAACGGTAAACTAGAAACTCGCCGTGCTGCGAATATTCTGCAAGCTTTCAACGTGGGAGCAAACGAATTCCAAAAAATTGTCGTTCTCACGGGTCAGGGATTCGTCCAACTGATTAGTAACTTCAGCCAAACTGCCAACCAAGTTGCAGGACCAGTCAAAATTGTAGAGTTTGGCGCAAATATTGCCCAATCGAATCCAGCTAATTTACTTCAATTTGCCGCTTTAATCAGCATCAACCTTGCTATCATCAACATCTTGCCTCTACCAGCTCTAGATGGTGGTCAATTGGCGTTCTTATTTGTGGAAGGACTGCGCGGTAAGCCCCTACCGACTCGCATTCAAGACGGCGTAATGCAAACAGGGCTAATGCTATTGTTAGGATTGGGAATTTTCCTGATCGTGCGCGATACTGCTAACCTACCTTGGGTGCAAAAGTTCTTTCAGTGAACATAACTCGGAAGTGGGCATCGAAAAAACAACGGGCATTGGAAATTCTAGTGCGCCTGAAGCGGCTGTACCCCAATGCCCCTTGTACGCTCAATTATGCAACACCTGTTCAGCTTCTGGTTGCAACTATACTTTCAGCTCAGTGTACGGACGAGCGCGTGAACTTAGTCACGCCTGCTTTATTCGGGCAGTTTCCCGATGCTGAAGCACTAGCTAAGGCGGAACCAGTTGAGATTGAAAATCTCATCCGTTCGACAGGGTTCTATCGCAACAAAGCTAAGAACATTCAAGCCGCCTGCCGGATCTTGGTAGCGGAATATGGAGGACAAGTTCCTCCCAGCATGGAACAGCTTTTACGCTTGCCAGGAGTGGCGCGAAAAACGGCAAATGTGGTGCTGGCTCATGCCTTTGGGATTAATGCTGGAGTCACGGTAGATACCCACGTCAAACGCTTGAGCTATCGTTTAGGATTGACGAAAAATACAGATCCCATTCACATCGAGCGCGATTTGATTCGGTTGCTCCCCTCAGATGACTGGGAAAACTTTTCAATTCGGATTATTTATCACGGACGAGCTATTTGCAAAGCACGCAATCCTGCATGTCAGGCATGTTTGCTCTCCGATTTGTGTCCCTCAGCCGATCTGCCGTTATTAGACGAGATTCCCCCTAGTGTTTTGAGTGAGGAGTGAGGAGCGAGGAGTGAGGGAGACAAGGGAGAGGGGGGAGACAAGGGAACTGGGGGAGAGTCGCCCAGCTGAGGGAGAAAGAAATTTACAATCTCCACACCCTACACCTCACTAGCCACTAGCCACTAGCCACTAGCCACTGATAACTGATAACTGATAACTGATGAGATACAATGGAAAACGGTGTCTTTAGGGAACAATAGCTTTCAGCATTTATGGCTAAAAAGAGCATGATCGAGCGCGAGAAAAAGCGCCAAAAGATAGTTGCAAAGTATGCTGACAAACGTGAGGCATTACTTGAGGATTTTCACAACGCCGAATCTCAAGTCGAGAAACTAGAAATCCATCGGCAAATTCAACGCTTACCCCGCAGTAGCTCTCGCACCCGCCTCCACAATCGTTGCTGGGTTACGGGTCGTCCTAGAGGGTATTACAGAGACTTTGGGCTGTCTCGGAACGTGTTGAGAGAGTGGGCGCACGAAGGGCTATTACCAGGAGTCGTTAAGTCGAGCTGGTAGGTTTTATTGACCGCAACAGCGATCGATGCCCAAGCTATCTAGGAGCAGATCGCTGACTGCATTAGCAACAGCAAATTCGCTGTAAAAGCTTTTAGAAAAATCAAATTCTTGCATTTCTGTGACGATCGCGATCGCTAGTGAACCTAGATCGTTCTCTCCTTCCATTCGCTGCCGGACGAATATTTGAGCAGCGCGACGAGATATTTGTTGATTAGCTGGCTCTGGCAGAAATTCTGTATCGAGCCATTGTTGCAGGGCTGCTCGCAACCATTCCCCCTCTTGTAGAGGATCTTTAGCTGGTGGCAATGTGACTGGCGGAATTGGTTCAGCCATAACTAGGGGTGAGGAGCTAGGGGTTAGGAGCTAGGGGTTAGGAGCTAGGGGTTAGGAGCTAGGGGCTGGGGGCTAGGGTAAGAGAATTTAGTATATTATTCTATATTTTCGGTTCAGAATCAAAAGTATCAGTTATTAGTGACTAGTGGCTAGTGGCTGGACTCAATTCTTGTCACTAGCCACGCTTTCACTATCCACTCACCAATGACCAATGACCAAATATGACGTGTCTGCAATCGTAGAGGGATATGCCCAAGGCTATTTCCTGATGGCTGACGAGACAGGTGAAAATTTGAGTTGGTATTCTTGCAGCGATCGCACTTTCATTCCCTTGGATGAAAGATTTCATTATCCTAAGTCTTTACGGCGAGTTTTAAACTCTAACCGTTTTACTGTTGCCATTAATCGCGATTTCAAAGCTGTGGTAGCTGGATGTGCTAACCGCCAAACAACTTGGATTTCCTCTCAATTAAAAGAAATTTACTGGTTGCTCTATCAATCTGGTTATGCTTATAGTTTTGAAACTTGGCAAGGAGATGAATTAGCAGGAGGAATTTTAGGAATTGCGATTGGTGGTGCTTTTATCGGTGAGTCAATGTTTTATCACATCCCCGAAGCTTCTAAAGTCGCAATGGTGAGGTTAGTCGAAAGATTGCGCGATCGCCACTTTGTTTTCTTCGACGCTCAAATGATGAACCCTCACTTAGCAAGATTTGGGGCTTACACAGTCAGCGAGAAAGAATATCGTTCTTTACTCCGTCTCGCTTGGAAAAGCTCTTGTTCTTTCGCTTAAGCTTTATCAATCGAAAAAATACTTTTAGATAATTAGTGTGGTAATTTAGAATACTCGATTGAAAAAACTACCTGCTGTTGTATTTATGCTTGTGGAAAGAGGAAGCCTCTCTATTTCCTATTTAGGATTGAACTAATAATGAAAGTAAGGAAAAATAGATCGTGGCTTACAACAATGTAGAAGAATTACCGGCAGAAATTACCGAAAAGTTACCCCAACACGGACAGCAGATCTTTTTAGCCGCATTTAATGCCGCACAGTCAGATGGGATGAGTGAAGACGCTGCAACGAACGTTGCTTGGAACAGCGTTAGCCAAGAATACGAACAAGGGGAAGATGGTCAGTGGCATCAGAAACCAGAAGATCCCGCAGTACACGATAAGTCTACCGTATCTGGTGGTAATTAGTAGATAGTTTTAACATCCGATCCTAAGACTCAGCGATCGCAAAACTATTTAACACGAGCTGGCACGAATTTGAACAAAGCTCCGGTTAAGAAAACTAAGGTTAAGAAAACCCGCCCGTGCGGGTTTCTTCTATTTTTTAATCGTTTAGGATGGAATCGCAACTGCGAACCATCAGCCAAACAAGCGATCGCGTTCTGCTCGTAGCAAACCGTAACACTCGCACGCTGTCGCCTCTAAACCTTGGCGATCGCAAATTGTCATCTTACCGCGATTATATTGAAGTAAGCCTATTTTTTGCAGTTTTAATGCCACCTCTGTCACGCTAGCGCGGCGCACGCAAAGCATTTGAGCTAAAAACTCTTGGGTCAATTCAAATTTATCGTCTCTGGCACTATCGTGCATCATCAGCAACCAGCGACAGCATCGTTGTTCGACGGGATGGCGGCTGTTACAAGCAGATGTTTGAGCAATTTGGATTAGGAGCAGATTGATATACCGTTGTATCCAGAGCGATAGAGTATCGACTTGAGCGATCGCTTGCTTGAAGACATCGGCTCTCAGCCGTATTGCTTCCCCTGGAATTTGAACGATCGCCTTAAAGTTAGATATGTCGGTTCCCAAAAATAAGGGAATCCCTGCCATGCCATCGTTACCTACAACACCTACCTCTACGGCAGTACCGTCTGTCATAACGGTTAAGAGGGAAACTAAACAACTCGTTGGAAAATAGACATAAGGTATTCGCTCTTGTGGCTGAAACAAAACCTGCTTGAATGCCAAAGAAACAATTTCGAGATGAGATTGGAGGCTGCAATAGGCTTCTTGAGATAAAGCAGATAGTAAGCGATTGTTTAGATCCTTTTGATTAACTTTTCGATCGAGTTCAGATCCACTCATTGGCAGATGTCCTTAGCCATGTGTTTTTTATCAGGAAAAGGTATGGCACAGGACAGGGCAGTGTTTTTCCTCATTATATTTCTCACCGAGAAGTAAATCTTAACTCCTACTTAAGAATACCTACAAAATTAGTATAACAAGCCGTGTATGTACGTTATCGTACTTTGGTTTTTGTCAGCTTTGTGTACGATTTTGAAGTGAAAAGCTGAGCTATGCCTGTAACTCCAATTGCATGAAGTCAAAATATTATCGATTTATCGCTCCAATTCAATACGAGATCTTCATTCTTCATATTCGATATTGGCTACTATGTCAATGCTATTTCTTGGTAGAAGCAAGCTAGTAGTAAATAGCTCAAATATTTTGATTTTCCCCTCATTTTAATTTTCCTGCGACGCTCGATAGATGACAGTGCCGACATCCTCGAAACTAATGCTGGAGTGATGTCAAAACTTATCTTGCGCGATCGAAGCAGGTTAAACCCCAATTATTTTCAATTAAATCGATGGAGGAAGCTTTACGTGTCGGATTCTGAAGCTAACGAGCTTTATCGCAAAAATCACTTGCTGGCTGCTTTACCAACGGAGGAATACCAACGCCTACAACCTCACTTAGAAGTTGTCTGCTTATCTCATCGGCAGATTTTGCATGAAATTAACGAGCTAATCGAATACGTTTATTTTCCCACTCAGGCTTTAGTGTCTATGGTATCGCTGATGGAGGACGGAGCGACAATAGAAGTTGGTGTAGTGGGAAGAGATGGTATGGTGGGTTTACCAGTCTGCTGGGGAGGTGGCAGCGTCACAACTCAGGCGATCGTGCAGATTCCTGGTGAGGCGATCGGAATAACAGCCGATCGCCTCAAAGCCGAATTCGATCGCCACGGAGTGCTACACCGGCTCATACTGCTCTATACCCAAGCTTTGTTTACTCAAGTAGCTCAAACAGCTGCTTGTAACAGCCGCCACACTGTAGAGCAGCGCTTGGCGCGGTGGTTGCTATCAATTGAAGATCGAATTGAGTCCGAGCAATTGTTACTGACTCAAGAATTTATCGCTCAAATGTTAGGTATCCGCCGTTCTGGAGTGACTGTAGCGGCTACAGCTTTACAACAAGCGGGAATGATTCGATATTCTCGGGGCAAAATTGCTATAGTCGATCGCCAACTGCTGCAATCTAGTGCCTGCGAGTGTTACAAAGTCGTCAAAAATGAGTTCGATCGCTTGATACGTTTAACACATAATATTTAACACGCAATCCCAATCAATTCGCCGCTTCATTCACTGTTGAGATTGTGCGAGTCTACGTCCGCTATCGTACAGTCATTTTTTACCTCAGTAGATATACTACTTTAAGCATATCTATTCTCATAGCTGTAAACTTTGAATTTTTCAGAGTTATTTTATTGCTTAGTTGCATTCCTTCTAATGTCAACTAGCTTAACAGCAAAGTTTAACCAACACAAACGCTCCGATTGGAAGAATTCTGACAGATCGAGTTGACTTACCTCTCAAAAATTGTAATAGTCGAGCGCAACGCCGTTTAACTTGACTAAGCTGCTTCTATACATTTTGACTTATGAGTTTTCTTATGACCTCAGGAAACGAGCGCGACATCCAAAATCAGAAAGTTGCTAAGCTTTGGGGTAGTAGTTGGCAAAAACTCAGTCCTAAGCAGCGACAGTTGGTTGGAGACATCATGCAAGATGTCAAGATCGTGTCTATTGGCGATCCTCTGGAAGTAGAAGTTAGTAAAATGCCACCGCCAGATTTTGCCAACGTTACGCCAAGCGATCGCTCTACTTACTTTGGCGAGCATAGTTCTTCCGAGCCTCATTCCACTGATGTTTTCGCAATTACATGGCAATCGGTTCTAGAGAAAACTACAGATGCTTTGGTAGAAGAACAAAAGGATTTGAAGCAGCTTCAGTTTATCTTTCAAGAACTAGATTATCAAAAACTTACAAACAATACTATTAATGATATTAGTACGATTGTCAGACAGCCAGCAGATTTGGAGGCGATCGCAACACTTGAAGCCCAAACCGAGCTACTGAAAGAACTACTCGATAACTATTTTATTCAAGCGTTTTCATCTATAGCAAATTGCTGTGAAATATCTCTACAAAGCGATTTAGATGAGGCACTTAAAGATTTAGTTCAACAAGCACAAAATTTAGGGTTACTAGGATTGGGAGCTTTTACACTCGCAGCAAATTTACATCTATTGCTTTTACACGAAAAGGTGAAATCTTTCCCCCAAGAGCGGCAGAATTTCAACCGCATTCTCAATCATTATATAGCTTATGTCAAAAATACAATAAGGATAATATTTAGACTATCTGTAGGCAAAATTGATAAAGCTTGTACGTGTATAAAATATTATTCAAATTTTGATGAGAACCCAGAATATGAATGTCTATATTCTGATGGGAAAGACATTTATATTTTTCGCGATCGCAGCGAACGAGCAGGATATGAGTGTAACAAACACAGATTAAGAATGTTTCATTCTACGGTAGACCGGGTGATGCAATTCATAGTTCAACCTCTGCGATCGACAATTAAAGTCTGGGAAAAACTAGTAGTTCAGATGTCGCTTTCACCTATGTAGAGATACAAGTTGTAGTAGGGGCGCACAGCCGTGCGCCCCTACATGATGTATTGCACCACAATACAATCTCTATGCCTAAATCTTATTTCCGATGACTACCTAGCCACTTAGCCGCAGCGATACCCAATACGGCTGCTACTAGGGGATTGCTAAGGAACTTGATAATAGCTGGTTGTTCCGCCATGACTTCTTGGAAGATGTCTGGATGGTTGTGATATGCATAAGCAGCCAATTTGCTCACATCATCAGCACTCATACGGTTGGGATTGTGGGTAGAGAGTCCCAGTTGTCTTTCTAAATCGCGATCGTGTAAACCTTTCTTACTTAAATGCTTGAAGAAAGCCCGCGCCACATCATCCCGTTCGTTGGGTTTAATTTGGGCGATCGCTTTTTGCAATTCTGGCTCCATTTGCGCTGGAGGAATGCGCTCGTGCTGTAAAGAGTTACCGAACATTTGGCGGCGCTGATCGTATGACGATCTTTGAGCGAAATCGTCAAAGTTCTCGTACTCTTGTTCTGGATTATTTGAGGGATATGCGTCAAGGTTTTCCGTGTTACCTTGCGCTAGATCGCCCATGATTTCCCTTCTGTATTTGTCGCTGCTAGTCATAATTCCAATCTCCTTTTTTTAAACCGTTCACCTGTCATCAGCTAGTTTAAATAACTGTTTTATCAAGAGAGCGAGTTTATTAATATCTACTTTTATAAGTAAGAAGTTCGGGTGAACCCGCCCCTACAGTTATCGTTCATTTAACTAATGACAAAAAAATGACCCTATTTGTACTGAATCTGATTTGTTTGCACATCATATTGTGCTGTCAAAATCAGTTTTTTGTCAGGAGCGTACATTAAGACTGTCAAGTCCTGGTTAGGGAAGTTTTTATGAAACCCTTGTGCCAAAGATTTCGCTAATGGCTTCACTTCATTCGGACGAACATCCGGGGTAATAACTACGCCTAGCTTATTGTTGTCTCTTACATATGCGTCTTGAACCAGTCCTTTGCCTGTGCGAGTTACCCAAGTCCCAAAGTCTTGCCCGACTGGTGTATTCCCACGAGCAATTTGTCCGTAATCAGCACTGCGGCTAACTGTTGGTACGTTAGCATTGGGTTGCTTTGCTTGTACGCTGCTACTACAAGCAACTGTTGTTGTCAGTAAGAAAATGGCTGAAAGAACGATCGCAATTCTACGAAAGTGCTGCATGAAATTCACTTCCGTTTCCTCCCTAAAATTATTGATGTCAATTCCGTTTTTGAAAAAATTGAGGAAGGTAAAATTTCACACTCTCACTTATTTTACCTTCCGATTTTCTAAAGTTTGATTAGAGGTTCTTCTTCACTTCATCTTTTACGTCTTCAGCAGCATGACGTGTTTGTCCTTCTGCTTGCTTAGCTTTGCCTTCTGCTTTATCTTCAGGATCGCCTGTAATATTTCCTAAAGCTTCTTGGGCTTTTCCTTCAATATTTTTAGCAGTAGCTTTTGCTCTATCTTCTGCGCTCATGCTATTTCTCCTTGTGAATTCAAATTAGCTTCTAAGTTGAGTGCCAACTTGAGAGAGCTTTTGTCTCTACACTGAACAATTTATCTGAAAATAATAGTTTTAGCCTTCTGCCACAAGACTGATTCGAGTTCTCTATAAAAAGAAAGAGATAAAGCTTAGTAAGTCAAAAGTCAAAAGTCAAAAGTTAAAAGTTAAGAATTACTATCGCAAATGACAAATGACGAATGACCGATAAAAAAACCTAGCTGTATTAAACAACTAGGTTTATAAAGGCACGATTAGATTTTGATTTCTTAATCGATATAACCCATTAAATATGGATAGTTGTCGATTTCATTAGAAGCAATTGGACGCATTCCAGAAGATACATAAGTGGTGGAGAAATCAAAGGCATCTTCGGCAATGGGGCGATCGCCCATTAAGGGAATAATGTTGGAGTATTTGAACTGGTCTGCCATAATCGGACGCAATCCAGCTGAGTTGATTGTATCCACAATCTCTAAATGATTTGCCTCAATCGGGCGAATACCAGAGATGTTAACAGTGTCGAATGTATCAAAATCGGTAGCCATGATGGGGCGAATCCCATGCATGTTCACTTCTTCTCGCACCACTAAACTGCTTGCGGCGATCGGGCGCAGTCCTGCCACGTTGACAACACTACCAGCCAGTGGCTTACCATCGGCGGATACACTCAAAGCCGAACTTTCGATCTCGCCAGTCACCACTTGATTCTCAGCCTTAGACTCGGTACTCTTGGCACGCGGTCTGCGGCTGGTGGAACCGTTACCATTTTTTCTCGCATTACTGGCATTAGTCATAATCGCAAACCTCTAAGTTTCTATCGAGCAATAGCAAATAGCCAGAGAAAATTCCGAGTGGTTTTTATCGGTTAATTACTGCTATCTGAGTTTAACGTTAAAAAAGATTATATAGTTATAGGTATCTTAACGGAATAAACATAGAAAAACTTAAATATGTTAAGATAAATGAAGGTCATTGGTCATTAGTTGTTAGTTGAGCGTTGTTAGTTGTTAGTTGTTGGCAAGATATCACTAATAACTGGTCACCGGTCACTGGTCACTGATAACTACTCCCTTCTTCATGATGCAATTTAGCCTTCAAGCGCCGTTTGCACCTACAGGCGATCAACCGTCGGCGATCGCTCAACTTGTAAAGTCCATTCAAGCCGGACATCGTTACCAAACTTTACTTGGAGCTACGGGAACGGGTAAGACCTTTACAATGGCTGCGGTTATTGAAAAGATTGGCAAGCCAACACTGGTACTCGCTCATAATAAAACCCTTGCTGCCCAACTTTGTAACGAGTTGAGAGAGTTTTTCCCAAACAATGCGGTGGAGTACTTTGTCAGTTACTACGATTACTACCAACCAGAAGCCTACATCCCCGTCACCGATACATTTATTGAAAAAAGCGCTTCGATCAACGACGAGATCGATATGCTACGCCACTCCGCCACGCGATCGCTCTTTGAACGGCGAGACGCGATCGTCGTTGCTTCCATCAGTTGTATTTACGGCTTGGGAATGCCAGCCGAATACCTCCGCGCCTCGATTCCCTTACAAGTGGGAATGGAAGTGAATCAGCGGGAAATTTTACGCAGCTTAGCATCCGTACAGTACAACCGCAACGATGTAGAAATGGGACGGGGAAAATTTCGCGTACGGGGTGACGTATTAGAAATTGGACCCGCTTACGAAGACCGAATTGTCAGAGTAGAATTTTTTGGAGACGAGATCGACGCGATTCGATATGTCGATCCGGTGACGGGGGAAATCCTTCAGAGTTTGGAAGCGTTGAATATTTACCCAGCGCGACACTTTGTCACTCCAGAAGACCAGTTAGAATTTGCACTGGAAGCGATCGCGGCAGAACTAAAACAGCGTAAAGCCGAATTAGAAGCAGAGAATAAGTTACTAGAAGCACAACGCATTGACCAGCGGACGCGCTATGACTTAGAAATGTTGCGTGAAGTCGGCTACTGTAATGGCGTAGAAAACTATTCCCGTCACCTAGCGGGAAGACAAGCAGGGGAACCGCCAGAGTGTTTGATCGATTATTTCCCGAACGATTGGCTGTTGGTAGTAGATGAGTCTCACGTTACCGTACCCCAAATTCGGGGGATGTACAACGGCGATCGCGCCCGTAAGTTAGTCTTGATCGATCACGGTTTCCGCCTACCCAGCGCCGCTGACAACCGCCCGTTAAAATCAGAAGAATTTTGGGCAAAGGTGAACCAGTGCGTCTTTGTCTCCGCAACTCCTGGGAATTGGGAATTAGAGGTTTCAGAGGGACGAGTAGTAGAACAAGTGATTCGTCCTACAGGTGTAGTCGATCCAGAAATTTTCGTCCGTCCTACCGAGGGGCAAATTGACGATCTTTTAGGTGAAATTAAACAGCGGGTGGATCGGCGCGAACGGACGCTGGTAACAACCCTGACAAAGCGAATGGCAGAAGACCTGACAGAATATCTTCAAGACCACGGGATTCGCGTCCGCTACCTCCACTCCGAGATTAATTCGATCGAACGGATCGAGATTTTACAAGATTTGCGCGAAGGTAGTTTTGATGTCTTGGTAGGAGTGAACCTGTTGCGGGAAGGATTGGACTTACCCGAAGTCTCGCTAGTGGCAATTTTAGACGCAGATAAAGAAGGTTTCTTGCGGGCAGAGCGATCGCTAATTCAAACTATCGGTAGGGCAGCCAGAAACGTGCGGGGACAGGCGATTTTGTACGCCGATAACCTCACAGATAGCATGGCAAAGGCGATCTCGGAAACAGAACGACGACGGGCAATTCAAATCGAATATAACGAAAAGCACGGGATTACGCCCCAGCAGATCGTGAAAAAATCGAGTAACGCGATTTTATCCTTCTTAGCCGTGTCGCGTCGTTTAAACGCCCAAGAATTAGAAACTGTTTACGAACAAGCCAGCGATTTACCCTTAGAACAGATTCCAGAATTAATTACCCAACTGGAAGCACAGATGAAAGAAGCAGCAAAAAATCTAGAATTTGAAGAGGCAGCAAAATATCGCGATCGCATCAAGCATTTGCGGGATAAATTGCTGGGACATTAAATCAGTGGCTAGTGGCTAGTGACTAGTGACTAGATAAAGAATCCAGCTACTAGCTACCAGCCACTAGCCACTCACCAACTACCAATTACCAACTACCTTGCAATTGAAAGTCATAGTTATCGGCGGTGGGGCGGCGGGTTTTTTTAGCGCGATCGCCTGTGCTGAAAACCATCCCCACACGCAAGTTACTTTACTAGAAGCTGGTCGTCAACCATTGACAAAAGTATTGATTTCTGGCGGGGGACGCTGTAATGTCACCCATGCTTGTTTCGACCCAGCTGCACTAGTCCAAAATTACCCTAGAGGTGGGAAAGCCTTGCGGGGTGCATTCACTCGGTTTCAAAGTCAAGATACTGTCGATTGGTTTACTCGTCGCGGCGTACAGTTAAAAACTGAAGCAGACGGGCGGATGTTTCCCATCACCGATAATTCCGAAACCATCATCGAATGTCTGATCCATGCAGCTGCAAAAGCTGGCGTGAAGATAAGGAATAACGCGCCAGTGGCTGCTGTGTCGTATGTCGGGAGTCGGGAAGAAGGACAAGGGGACAAGGGGACAAGGGGACAAGGGGACAAGGGAGACAAGGGAGACAAGGGGGACAACTACCAACTACCCATTACCAATTCCCCATTACCCATTACCCATTACCCCAAATTTGAAGTCGAACTCAAATCTGGTGAAGTCCTAGAATGCGATCGCCTGCTATTAGCGACGGGTAGTAATGTGGCGGGTTATCGCATAGCGCGATCGCTGGGACATCAAATTGAGCCGCCAGTCCCGTCTTTGTTTACTTTCAATGTTTTGGATAAGAGTTTGCGAGAGTTGGCAGGGGTAAGCATGAACCCCGTGCATCTACGATTGCTGACGGATAGCAAGACAAAATTAGAACAAACGGGGGCGTTGCTAATTACCCATTGGGGTTTAAGCGGTCCCGCCGTCCTCAAACTTTCTGCGTGGGGGGCAAGGGCATTGCATGACTGTCATTATCAAGCGAAATTATTGGTTAACTGGCTGCCAGAATTGGATCGGGAAACGCTGCGATCGCAAATTCTCTCCGTCAAAACAGCACAACCAAAAAAAGCGATCGCTTCTTATCGTGGCGTGAATGTGTTGCCGCACCGTCTGTGGCAATACATAATTGTACGGGCGGGAATTGCGCCAGAAGACCGCTGGGCGGGAATCTCTAATAAGGAGATCGATCGCCTGATCCAAGAAATTGCTCAAGCTGAATACCTCATCCAAGGCAAAGGAGCCTTCAAAGAAGAGTTTGTTACCTGTGGTGGAGTCAATTTGAAAGAAGTTGACTTTAAAACCATGCAAAGTAAACTCGTCCCAGGGCTTTACTTTGCTGGCGAAATCCTCGATATTGATGGCGTAACTGGAGGCTTCAACTTTCAAAGTGCCTGGACAACTGCATGGTTGGCTGGACAAGCGATGGGAATTCGGAATTCGGAATTCGGAATTTGGAATTAGTTCAGTACTCGCTATTCTCTGATTAGGATTGATGATGAAACTTCTTGCATGAACCGCAGTAATTGCATTAAATGTAGGGGCGAGTTCACCAAAAAAATCGGCTCTTGACACGAATTTCAGGTAAACTCGCCCTAACGAGCCGTGCAAGCGTTCTGAGGATGAAGCGAACATGAAATTTAGCGAAATTGTCAGCAAATTGGGTGAGGCGGCTAGCAATAACAGCCTTGCTGCTAACCCAGACTGCGATCCAGAAATTACGGGTGTAGCCGCAGTCGATCGAGCAACGGCTGGAAATATCAGCTACATTGATGGAGACAAATTTGCTGCTTACATTCATGAAACTGGCGCTAGCGCCTTGATTTTGCCTCAAGATGAAACTTTAAAGGAACAAGCGCAACACCGGGGAATTGCGTGGATCTCCACGTCTCAACCCAGATTGATGTTTGCTCAGACGCTGGCATTGTTCTATCAACCCTATCGTCCCAAACCAGCGATTCATCCTACGGCTGTGATTCATCCTTCGGTACAGTTAGGTGCGGATGTAGCAATTGGGGCGCATGTTGCGATCGAAGCTGGTGGAAAAATTGGCGATCGCGTTTGTATTCATCCTAATGTCGTGATTTATCCAGATGTAGAAATTGGCGATCGCACGGTGTTACACGCTAACTGTACAATCCAAGAACGCAGTCGGATCGGCGCTGATTGCACGATCCATAGCGGCGTTGTCATTGGTGCAGAAGGGTTTGGCTTCGTGCCTACGGCAACTGGTTGGTTCAAAATGGAACAGTCTGGCTTTGTGGTGCTAGAAGAGGGCGTAGAAGTAGGATGTAATAGCACGATCGATCGTCCTGCTGTAGGAGAAACCCGCATCGGTCGCAATACCAAACTCGATAATCTGGTACACATCGGTCACGGTTGCAAAATTGGTGCTAACTGTGCGATGGCGGCGCAAGTTGGTTTAGCGGGAGGAGTGGAACTTGGAAATGGCGTGATTCTCGGCGGACAAGTGGGAATTGCCAATGAAGTCAAAATGGGAAATGGGGCGATCGCTTCGGCTAAAACCGGAATTTATCACAACGTTAAACCGAAAGATATTGTTTCTGGTTATCCTGCTGTTCCCCACAAAATCTATCTCAAAAACTCGGCTATTTACAAGCGATTGCCAGAAATGTATGAATTTTTCAAGCAGAAAATGAAAGAAAAATAACTTCAGATTTGTGTACGGGCAGGTATAGCAGATAGATTGACAGCCCTCTCTAGAGATTTTGGCTCAAAACCTGCCCCTACGACTATACGGGCGGGTTTAGCTGAGAGATTGACCTTCTTCCTAAATTGTCGGTCAAAACCCGCCCCTATGACCTACCTTTTAAATGTTTGCCGAGACAACCATTGCACGAACCCAGGGAACACATTATATGCAGCTTGAGCGAAATTTGCAGAACCAACCACGACTTCAGCCCTTTGGTGTTTAACTCCATCCCAAATTGCTTTCGCTACATCTTCCGGCTTTTCCACAAAAGGGGTATGTAGTATTTCTTCTAACTGTTGTCGGCGCGATTGGGCATCTGCTTCATCATGACCGGTAAAAATTGCCCGTTCTGTAAAACTGGTTTTAATAATGTTGGGATAAATGCCGCAGACGTGAATTCCTTTAGGCTTAAGTTCTGAATGCATGGCTGCTGTCATGCCAGCAATGCCGAATTTAGTGGCAGTGTAGGGAGCTAGGTAAGGAATTGGTACTTTACCCCCAATCGAACTGATATTGACGATCGCGCCTTGTCTGCGTGCCAGCATGTGCGGTAAAACGCTGTGGATTGTATGAACGTAGCCGCAGAGGTTGGTATCGATTGTATGATGCCACTCTTCTAGGGAAAAGCTTTCTACCGGACCTGAGACGTATATTCCGGCATTGTTGATCAGGACATCAATCGCGCCATAATGTTCTAGTGCTTTGTCGATCAGATTTTTTACTTGGTCTGGATCTCTAACATCTGTAGGGACTACCAAGGCTTGGCGATCTAGTTTTTGGATATCCTCTGCTACAACCGCGAGGCGATCTCTATGTCGCGCAGCCAGCACGAGATCGTAACCTTTGCTGGCAAAAAGCAAAGCAGTTGCTTCGCCGATTCCTTGGGATGCGCCTGTAATCAGTGCTATTGGAGCCATACCGAAAGTAAACTATCACTAGTATCTATTACTTGGCTATTCGTGTTTTATTACCTCCCTCTGTTGGCAGAATTCGCGAATGAGTCAAGAAAAAGATTTTTATGTCGCGCAAAGCCGCAAAGACGCGAAGTGTTTTTGTGGAGAAAGTTAAGGTTAAGAGAAGTTAAGAAGAGGGTTTATGTGTTTTTAAATGACGATTTTTTAGAATACTAAGATGTTTAAAATATTGGTTGATTATGAGATTTACTCCGCTCGAACAAATCGATAGCAATTTTCTCAGAAATATTAAAATAATTGCTACTGATATGGATGGAACTCTGACGCAAAAAGGGAAGTTTACGTCAGATTTATTGCTGATGTTTGAAAAGTTGGCTGTATCGGATCTCCAAGTTTTGATTGTGACTGGACGTTCGGCTGGATGGGTGAGTGGATTAGTCAATTATTTACCAATTGCTGGAGCGATCGCGGAAAATGGCGGTTTGTTTTATCCAGCGAAAAATGAAGAGGCAATCGCGCTTACATCCATTTCTAATAGATTAGAACATCGACAAGAATTAGCAGCAGTTTTTCAAAAACTCCAACAATCTTTTCCTCAAATTTGCGAGTCCAGCGACAATTGCTTTCGGATTACTGATTGGACTTTTGATGTACGAGGATTAAGTGCAGAACAATTAGAGCGACTCAGTAGTCTTTGTCAGGAATTAGGTTTGGGCTTTACTTACAGCAACGTTCAATGTCATATTAAGCCACTCAATCAAGATAAAGCAACTGGCTTAATGCAGGTTTTACAAGATTACTTTCAATGTCTGCCAGAACAGGTGTTAACTGTTGGTGATAGTCCTAACGATGAGAGTTTATTTAATCCTCAGTATTTTCCCTTTTCTGTCGGAGTTGCAAATGCGCTTGAGTATGCAAATCATTTAAGCTACCAGCCTGCTTATATTACAAAAGCAAGTGAAGGACAAGGATTTTGTGAGGCATGTAGGAAAATTCTCAGGGTTTCAGGTAAATTGAGTAACTAAAGTTTCAAACTTCAATGCGAAAATATCTGTATAATGCTGGAGATTTTTCTTGTATTTGAGAGCAATTTTGAAGGAAGTTATTCGAGCGATGATTCTCAGTTTTTTACTTCAAAATTCTGCAATCTAGCTCTGGACAACTCGCTCAACTACAAAATTAATAATGCCTGCAACTAACGTCAATACAATTGAGCCTAGCAAACCTGGTAACAATCCCGCGACAGTAAAACCAGGTGACAAAACGCTGGCAATCCAAATGCTTATCCCATTGACGACAAATAGAAATAATCCTAAAGTCAAGATTGTGAGTGGTAGAGTTAACACGATCAAAATCGGTCTGATGACAGCATTAACTAAACCAATAACAACTGCTGCAATTAAAGCTGCGGTAAAGTTCGTGACTATAAAGCCATTGACAATGTTTGCCGTAATTAGTAAGGAAACTGCGGTCACGAGCCAAGTCAACAGGAAATGTATCATGGTAGTTTCTACTGAAATGACAAGATGATATTCTTCCTTATTTAATACATACCACAGTGGTGTTTGTCTGTTATAAATCTGCCACTCTCTAGCTGCTAATGTTAGGCAATTGGCTGGAGAGTATGGGTTGTGGCTTCTGCCCTCTGTTCTCTACCCTCTGTCTTTCAGAGTGAATGCGATAAGCTGAAAAGAGTAGCATTGAGATCTCACATGGTATTTTTGCGGCAACTGGCAGGATTATGTATCGCGATCGCTCTATTCGTGATTTGGGCTTTACCTGCCCAAGCTTTAGATTATCCGCCACCGCTCTCCTACAGCAATGCAGAGCTGACAGGTAAAGACTTTTCGAGACAAATTTTAAGAGCCGCAGAGTTTTCTAATGCCAATATGGAGCAGGTTAATTTTACTGATGCTGACTTGCGCGGGGCAATTATGAGTGCTTCAGTGATGACACAGGCAAACTTGCACGGTGCAGATTTGAGTATTGCTATGGTCGACCAGGTAAAAATGACTGGAGCCGATCTGAGCGATGCTGTATTGCAAGAAGCCCTTTTACTCCGTACTATCTTTACTGGTGTTGATATTACAGGTGCAGATTTTAGCGACGCGATTTTAGACGGGGCGCAGGTGAAAGAATTGTGCCAACGAGCAAGTGGAATTAACTCAAAAACAGGTATTGCAACTCGCGAATCTTTGGGGTGTCAATGAAGCGTGTCGGTGTTATTGGTGGCGGACAGTTAGCCTGGATGATGGCTGATGGAGCCAAGAAGTTAGGGATCGAACTGGTAGTACAAACACCAAATAAGAGCGATCCAGCAGTAGCGATCGCCACAGAAACAATTATCGCCGCGATCGACGATGCCGAAGCAACAAAAGTCCTAGCTGAAGATTGCGAGATCGTGACTTTTGAAAATGAATTCGTCAACATAACCGCTTTATCAACTTTAGTCGAGCAAGGAGCCTGCTTTCGTCCTGGGCTAAATGTCTTATCTCACATTCTCGATAAATACGAGCAACGCTGCTATTTACAGCAAATTGGTTTACCTGTTCCCAAGTTTATCGCTTTAGAAGAATCAAATGTAGGGGAGCATAGCTATGCTCTCCTACAAAAGTTTCCTGTCGTACTCAAAGCTCGTCGTCACGGATATGACGGACAAGGGACTTTTATTATTAAGGATGCGGAGACTTTACAAGAAAAACTATCTGCATCTCGACATCCAGAGAAACAGTCTCAGTATCTATTAGAAGAATTTATCCCTTTCGATCGCGAATTGGCAGTTATCGCCGCTCGTTCCGTTACAGGTGAGATAGCAATTTATCCCATTGTCGAGACGCAGCAGCAAGAGCAAGTTTGTCGGCGGGTATTTGCCCCTGCGGATCTTAGTGCAGAATTAGTTCAAGACATCGAAGCGATCGCCCGCACGTTTTTAGAAAGTCTACAAGCTGTTGGTATATTTGGGATCGAATTATTCCTCACCTCAGAAGGTAAGGTATTGGTCAATGAAATTGCTCCCCGCACGCATAATTCTGGACATTTTACCCTAGATGCTTGTGAAGTCTCGCAATTTGAACAACATCTTCGCGCTATCTGCGGCTTACCATTGGGAAATCCTACCCTCCGTAGTGCTGGGGCGTTGATGGTAAATTTATTAGGCTATGAAACTGCTTCTGGGCGCGACTATCTCGCCCAACGCCAACAAATCGCCCAAATTCCTCAAGCATACCTTCGCTGGTACGGCAAAACTGCATCTCGCCCAGGACGCAAGCTAGGACACGTCACCGTATTATTAGACGATCGCAACCGTCACAAAGCAGAGGCGATCGCCCAACAGATTGAATCCATTTGGTATTCAGTCAGCAGTTATCAGTGACCAGTGGTAAGTGGGGTAATGGGTAATGGGTAATGGGTAATGGGTAATGGGTAGTTGGTAGTTGCTTCCTTGTCCCCCTTGTCCCCCTTGTCCCCCTTGTCTCCCTTGTCCCCCTTGTCCCCTTGTCCCCCTTGTCCCCCTTGTCCCCCTTGTCCCCCTTGTCCCCCTTGTCTCCCTTGTCTCCCTTGTCCCCCTTGTCCCCCTCTTCCCGACTCCCTCTTCCCTCTTCCCGACTCCCGCGTGCTTGTCGATTCTCACTAAAAAGTTATAATAGTTGGAGTTCAACTGCGGCGTTGGTGACTGCCAATAATGTTTTTGATCTATGCTTAAACATTTAAGGGAGTCAAAATTGCTAACGGCAGTAGACCGAGCAAGTACTCGGAAACTTTAAGTTCAGCTAATCGATTCCCACCTGGATTTTCCAGGTCAAAACTGAGGTAAGACGGCGTTGCGGTGGACTTACAAGCATGAACTCCTTTAGCTAATAGCTGAAGGAGTTTTTGATTTTGGTCAGTTATCAGTGACTAGTGACTGGTGAGTGGTGACTAGAAAAGAGTCCAGCCACTAGTTCCACTAGTTCCACTAGCCACTCACCAATTACCCATTACCAATAAATTTTTGTATCAATTTATGCAATTCATTATTTGTGCTAACAGTAATATAAATAAACTTAATGTAGTCTTAATTTGGGCTTAAGCGTTTGTCGCCTCTATTGATAGCACCGAGTCACTCGCCGACCATTCTTCAATTAGATTCTGGTTTAACTCTCATACATCAATACCTTCCTGCAACTACAGTGGTAGTCACAGATGTTTGGTTGCGGGCAGGTGCGATCGCAGAGCCGGAAGCATGGTACGGGATGGCTCACTTTCTGGAACACATGATATTTAAAGGGACGGAGACGATCCCGCCAGGAGTGTTCGATCGCGTCGTGGAAAACAGAGGTGGAATGACAAATGCTGCTACTAGCCACGACTACGCTCACTTTTATTTAACAACTGCCGCTCCTTACTGGGAAGATACGCTGCCGTACTTAGCAGAATTGTTGTTAAATGCTGCTATTCCAGAAGACGAATTCGATCGAGAACGGGAAGTTGTCTTAGAAGAAATTCATGCTTGTTACGACGATCCAGACTGGATTGGATTTCAAACTCTGAGTGAAAGTATCTACCAACAGCATCCCTACGGGCGATCGGTTCTGGGTACGGAATTGGAGTTAATGCAGCACTCACCAGAGGCAATGCGGTGCTTTCATCGCGCTCATTACCAACCCGAAAATATGACGGTAGCGATCGCAGGTGGAATCGAAACAGAACGAGCGATTGAAATCGTCAACCTCAGTTTCGACCGATTTTTATCACGGGTAGAATTACCACCTGTAGAGGTAGTCAAAAAACCCCTGCTAGCCGGAATTCGCCGCCAGGAATTATATTTACCAAGACTGGAACAAGCACGGCTACTTATGGCTTGGATCGCACCAGGTATCGACCAATGGCGCAGTGCTTATGGTTTAGATCTGATTTCAGTTATATTGGGCGCGGGACGTTCTTCCCGCTTAATCCGCACTCTCAGGGAAGATAAACAATTAGTCCAAGCAATCAGCAGCCAGTTTTCCCTACTGCAAGATGCTAGTTTATTTACCATTAGTGTTTGGTTAGAACCGCAACATTTAGAAAGAGTAGAAGAATTAATTTGCGCCCATTTAGAACAGTTACAGACAACTGCGATCGCCCCGGAAGAACTCGCGCGCGCTCAGCGAGTTCTGTGTAACGACTATGCTTTTTCCACCGAAACACCAGAACAACTGGCAGGGTTGTATGGTTACTATCAAACTCTAGGCGAACCCGAGTTAGCCACAACTTATCCCCAGCAAATCAAATCCTTCGATTCCGTCGAACTCCAACAAATTGCTCAACAATACCTTTCTCCCTATTCCTACGCGGTAACAGTCGTCAAACCTTGTTAGTCTAGGGAGTAGGGACAAGGAAGCAGGGTAGCTTTGTGTGCAGGTGTGCAGGGGGGAGAAGAGAGAGTCGCGGAGCGCAAGATTGCGCAAGGTCGCGCTTGGGAAAAACTGCCTCTCGCAAGAGCGCAAGAGCGCCTTTCACCAATTACCCATTACCAACTACCAACTACCAATTCCCTACACAGACGTTACATGTAACGTTTCTACTGATAACTGATAACTGATAACTGATTTCCCGTGACAACCTCTTTACCAACTCAACAGATCCATCGCACAGTTTTACCTAATGGCATGGTTGTGCTGGCGATCGAAAACCCAGCCGCAGACATTGTTGCTACCCGTATTTTTCTCAAAGCAGGGAGTTGCTGGGAACCACAACAGCAAGCTGGGTTAGCGCATTTGCTATCTGCGGTGATGACAAAGGGAACCACAGAACTATCCTCGATGGAAATTGCCGAACGGGTAGAGTCCGTTGGCGCAAGCTTGAGCGTGGATGCAGCCTCAGATTATTTTCTGTTGAGCATGAAAACTGTTTCGGCAGATTTTCCCGAAATCTTGGCATTAGCAGGGGAACTGTTGCGATCGCCCTCATTTCCTGCTGCTGAAGTGGAACTCGAACGACGGCTGACAATCCAACACATTCGTTCCCAACAAGAACAGCCATTTACAATTGCTTTTGACCAACTCCGACAAGCAATTTACCAAAATCATCCCTATGCTTCTTCTGGTTTGGGATGGGAAGAAACGGTAGCTAAAATCGAGCGAACTGACTTACAACAATATCACCAGACTTATTTTCGTCCCGATAATGTTGTCATTAGCTTAGCAGGTCGAATTACAGCCGATACCGCGATCGCCCAAATCGAAAAAGTTTTTGGCGACTGGGAAGCGCCGCGATCGCCCATACCACCATTGCAGTTACCCAGCCTGACTCCCGCACCTCAGCAGCTCAAGATTGCTCAGCCGACCCAGCAATCAATTATCATGCTGGGCTACTTAGCCCCCTCAGTTCATCAATCGGACTATCCAGCCTTAAAACTGCTGTCAACCCATTTAGGTAACGGGTTATCTAGCCGCTTGTTTGTCGAACTGCGCGAAAAGTTGGGTTTAGCTTACGAAGTTTCGGCATTTTACCCCACGCGCATGTCACCCGCTACGTTTGTCGCCTACATCGGGACTGCGCCAGAAAATACTGCGATCGCCCGCGATCGGCTACAAACGGAAGTAGAGTTACTATGTCAAGCACAACTCAGCACGGAAGATTTACAAACAGCCAAAAATAAGCTTCTCGGTCAATATGCCCTTGGCAAACAAACGAACGGACAAATTGCTCAAGTATATGGTTGGTATGAAATTTTAGGGTTGGGAATTGAATTCGATCGCTCCTTTCAACAAGAAATTGCCCAAGTGAGCGCTGAAGCAACACAACAAGCAGCTTGCCGTTATTTACTCGAACCCTATATTTCTATGGTTGGACCAGAAACGGCGATTGGCGATCGATAACTTGTTTGTAAACAGTTTTTAGCAATTATTACAACCGATGAAACCTCATAAACTTTAATAAATTAGCAAGCTCTGCCCGAAGAAAGCCATGCTACTTTAAATGAAGGCACAAAAGGAGATTCTTAAGAGAAAAAACTCTAGAGATTAGAGCCTGTGCCTCCCGCTCTAGTCCTATCGCAAAGTACCTGAACTTGACAATACCTCACTTGTAGTAGAAGAAACGTTGAGTGAAAGAAACGTTCTTGCCTAAATATTTCTACTTTCTCGCAAATAAAAGGAGGTGTCCGGTTTACTGAAGAATCCCGATTGAGCGACGACAAATACAAGCCAAGTTTGATTGTCAGGTAAATTGCGAATTTGTCCACCCTATTTGAGTTCATCTAGTTTTTGCTGCTTTTAACTAAATCCAAACTCTCTGAATAACCCGCCTCCAAAATCAATTAACCGAGGCGGGTTTGCTATTTTAATCAGTTATCAATTATCAGTTATCAGTCGCCCCGCAGATTTTGATAGCGGTAGAATGCATATGTATCGAACAGCGCTCCGACTAAACTACAAGTCATACCGATGATACACAGCCCTCGCCAAGCACTACCACTGCCAAACGTAGCTAAGAACTGTTGCATAGCAGAAGCAATTGCCTGACCGATTCCTTGCAAGCCAGGAACGTACTTCAGCAGAGACACGCTTGCTAAACCCCCACCAATTAGAAATGTGGGGACGACAAAGCTCAGAATAATTGTCAGTAATAGAGAACGGAGAAAATTAGGCAGAATGCTCATGAAGCGTACTCTGGTCAATCGGTTGACAATGAAAATCCGATACGAGTGCCACTTTCTACAATAAGAGCGATCGCCTACCGTTGCCGCAAATTTCAAAAATCTTAAGCGATCGTTAAAAGTTTTGTCTACAACTTCAAAGCGATATTAACGATCGGGGAATTAGATTAAATTTTTCTGGCGGAGCGTGGCGAGACTGTAACGTATTTTTATTGCTAGCTAAGTAAGACATAGTAGGCGATCGCAGCATCCACCCCTAACAACGGCTTCCAACTTGAGTTAATCGGCAAATTTCTCAGATTCACTTAACAATTGGTAAACATTGACGAAGCGAACCTTGACAAGACGGCGCGATCGAACGACACAATAAGGCAAAAATCTATCTATTGCTAGAGTGAAAGCTAGCGATCCTAACTTAAGTTATTTTGCACCTAGTGATTCTGAACTTAGTTATTCTGGACACAGAGTTTATCGAGCAGAGGAAAATTGAGCGAAGTCAGACCAAGTTCTTTCCTGGGAGTATGGAGTCAGCGATTGCTGGCAGCAATTTTACTAGGTGGGCAAGTCCTAATTCACTTGCTCCAAGGTAGGATTCATCGCCGAAATACTGTAGAACAGATGGCAGCAGTGGGACCGGACTCATTGCTAATCGCCCTCATCACAGCAGTTTTTGTCGGCGCAGTTTTTACGATTCAAGTAGCACGGGAATTTATTCGATTTGGAGCAGGAACAACAGTTGGCGGGGTCTTAGCTCTTGCCTTAACTCGGGAACTCGCACCTGTATTGACAGCTGTAGTTCTCGCGGGGCGAGTTGGTTCTGCATTTGCGGCGGAAATTGGCACGATGCGCGTCACAGAGCAGATTGACGCTCTTTATATGCTCAAAACCGATCCAATTGATTATCTTGTCATTCCGCGCGTGTTAGCCTGCTGCGTCATGCTGCCAATTTTGACCCTATTATCTGCAATTACAGGTATGATTGGCGGCTTGGTGATAGCAACCAACTTGTATCGCCTATCTCAGAGCGTATTTATTGATTCAGCCCGCAATTTCTTAGATGTCTGGGATGTTACTAGTGCTTTAATCAAAGGTGCTGTTTTCGGAGCAACGATCGCAATTATTGGATGCAGTTGGGGTTTGACAACCACAGGGGGAGCCAAGGGAGTCGGACAATCAACCACAGCTGCTGTAGTCACGGCGTTACTATCAATCTTCATCATGAACTTTTTCTTATCTTGGGTCATGTTTCAAGGCTTGGGGCGCTCGACGTTGTAAGCAGGGAGCGCACGCGCAGAGAAGCTTCAAGTGCAACTACCAATTACCCACTCCCCACTCCCGACTCCCGACTCCCGGCTGAACCTTAAAATAAGAGTGTTAGAGTCTATTGTTCAGGCAGGACAAAAACAGTGACGACTTCCCCATCTGTAACATCAACCGTTCAGCTTGTTCCCAGCTACAAGCTGCCTTTATTCATAGTCTTAGGGGCAATTCCTCTAATACTCGTTTCAGCCTGGGTAGGTGGCATAATTGCCTTATTTGGTTTGTTTCTGATGTTTCAAGCTACAACCCTACGGCTACAATTCACTGATACTGCCTTAGATATCTACAGAGGAGAAACCATCATCCGGCACTTTCCCTATCAAGAATGGCAACATTGGGAAATTTTTTGGCATCAAGTGCCGATCCTGTTCTACTTTCGAGAAGTGAAAAGCATTCACTTTTTGCCCATTCTCTTTGACCCCAAAATGCTACAAACTTGTTTAGAGCAACGCTGTCCAAGACTAGAGAGCAAGGGGGCAGGGAGCAGGGGTGAAGAGAGCTGAGGGGGACAAGGGAGACAAGGGGGACAAGGGGGAACTCGCTCTTCCCCACTCCCTTCGGTCGTGGGGATTAGGAGGCGAAGGGGGACAAGGGGGACAAGGGGGACGAGGAAGCAATTCTAGTCACTAGTCACCAGTCACTAGTCACTGATAATTGATAACTGATAACTGATAACTGATAACTGATTATGACTTCAGATGAATCCCAAACACCAAAGCCAGATAATCAACCTTGGGAAGATTCAGAGGAACAAGACAAACCTCTAAACTTCTCAATGGATGCGCCAAATGGGAAATTAGAAGAAATAAATTTACTAGATGAATCTCAATCTGAATCTAATACAGAGAAAGATACAGATACGGACTTAGATTTAGAAAACTTTAACTTTTTTGCCTCGCCATCCGAAGAAGCAGAAGATGAGTTTTTGCAAGAGTTAGTAGCGCCAAATTCTGCAAGAGAAACTCCAGCGGAAACGCCGCTCATTCCACTGGCAAAACCATCCAACTTGTCTCAATTGCAACAGCAGGAACAAGCCTTAAGACAAGAAATTGCACGCCTCCAAGCAACGCACAAACAGCTATCTGCTCAATTAGCGCAAACTCAATCTGCTATGAGTAAAGTGGTGCAAGAAGGTCTTGCTCAAATGGAGCAACGCAAGCAAGCATTACAAATTTCAATCGAACAGTTAGAACGGCGGCAAGAACGCATTCGGACGGAAATGCGGACGAGTTTTGCTGGAGTTTCCCAAGATTTAGCAATTCGAGTGCAGGGCTTTAAAGACTATCTCACAGGCAGCTTGCAAGATTTGGCAACAGCAGTAGAGCAATTAGAGCTAGCACCAAAAACTAGACCAGAGCCGCAACCAGCAACTAGACAACCCAAACCTCAAGAGCCGGAGCAACCCGCCACGCCTCAATTTACCGAACAGAGATTTCAAGCTACCACAAAACAAATTCGCCGCCTGCTCGACCAATACCGCAACCAACCAGATTATTACGGTCCCCCTTGGCAACTGCGCCGCACGTTTGAACCAGTGCAGGCGGAACGAGTATCCAATTGGTTTTTCAAGCAAGGAGGACGAGGTGCTTTACGAACTACAGGTAGTCGCCTACAAAATATTCTAATTAGCTCGGCGATTATTTCAATTCTATACACCTTGTACGATACTCGGCTCCGCATCTTGGTCTTAGCTAATACCCCCGAACGGCTGGGAGATTGGCGGCGTGGTTTGCAAGATTGTCTTGGCATTTCTCGCACAGATTTTGGACCCGATCGCGGTGTAACCTTGTTTGAAGATGCAGAAGCAGCTGCCATCAGAGCCGAAAGAGCGATTGAAGCCAATCAAATGCCACTGATTATCATTGATGACTCCGAGGAAAAAATTAGCCTCTCTCTGCTACAATTCCCTCTATTACTAGCCTTTGCCCCCGATCCCCAAACTCTTAGAGAAAGAGATTTTGATTATTAATGGGTAATGGGTAGTTGGTAATGGGTAATTGGTAGTTGCTCCCTTGTCCCCCTTGTCTTTCTTGTCCCCCTTGTCCCAATTTTGAATGCGTGAATTTTGATTTTAGAATTTAAACTGTCTCCCTTGCTTTCAAAAAACTAGCCCTTACGTATGACTATCTGGCTCACTCTGTGCGTAGTAACTTTACTAGTAGCGTATCTAATTGGCTCTACGCCCACTGGTTTCACGCTAGCAAAACTTTTAAAAGGAATTGATATTCGCGAGCACGGTTCTGGTTCAACTGGAGCAACTAATGTTTTGAGAACCTTAGGCAAGGGACCAGGCGCATTTGTATTAGTTATTGATGCTCTCAAAGGGGTTTTAGCGATCGCCCTCGTACCTTGGCTGTTTAGCTTTGCTAGCGCTCAAAATCTTCTGCCTCCTACTGTTGACCCTACGCTCTGGCTGTCCTGGATGGTAACGTTATCGGGGTTAGCAGCCATTTTGGGACATAGCAAATCGATTTGGTTGGGGTTTAGTGGGGGAAAATCTGTCGCTACGAGTTTGGGCGTATTATTGGCGATGAACTGGCAGGTTGCTTTAGCAACTGTCGGGGTATTTGGCGTTGCGATCGCCATCTCGCGGATCGTCTCACTCAGTTCGATCGCAGGCGCGATCGCAGTTTCGCTATTGATGCTGCTATTTCATCAACCTTTACCTTACGTCCTGTTTGGGATAGTAGGTGGTATCTACGTCATTCTGCGCCACAAGAGCAATATTCAACGCTTACTAGATGGTACGGAACCTCAACTAGGGCAAAAATCATCTACCGCAAATCAGTGAACAGGTATCAGTTATCAGCGAACAGGGTATGGGGTATGGAGTGTAGGGTGTGGGGTATAGTGAGTGGTGGGTGGTAAGTGGCTTAATTGCGACTTGCAACTGCGAGCATAGCGACTTGGAATTGCTCCGCGACTCTCTCTTCCCTCTGCACACCTGCGCACCTGCTCTCTGCCCCCTTGTCCCCCTTGTCTCCCTTGTCTCCCTTGTCTCCCTTGTCTCCCTTCAATGCCCCAAGTTTCAATTGCCGAACTGGTTGCTGGTGTCCGCGCTGGTTGCGTGGTTAGCTTTCCTACCGATACCGTTCCTGCATTGGCGGCTTTACCAGAGCGAGCCGATCTAATCTTTGCAACCAAACAGCGCAGTCAAGATAAGCCGTTGATTTTGATGGGAGCAAAGGCAGAAGATTTGTGGGATTACGTAATTGGGACGGAAGCAGAATGGCGAGTTTGGCAACAGGTAGCGGCACAATATTGGGCTGGGGCTTTAACTTTGGTACTGCCAGCAAGCGATCGCGTCCCTCAAGCCATGAACCCTACCGATCCTACGACTATAGGCGTGCGCGTTCCTCAAAGCGCGATCGCGCGAGAAATATTAGCTCAAACTGGACCTTTAGCTACTACCAGCGCTAATTTATCGGGGCAACCACCATTAGAAACCCTGACAGAAATTGCAGCTCAGTTTCCCGATGTTTTAACCCTACAAATCTCAGATGTTTCTGGAATCGGCGTTCCTTCTACTGTAGCTAAGTGGATGGGTAGTGGTTGGGTAATTTTGCGCCAAGGAGCGGTAGTGTTAGAGATATAATTATCAGTTTTAACTACGGAACTATCTTGGTCGAGAGAGGCTCAATGCTACCAAACTCAGGGTAAGATTTCAATTTTTTGTGGTGTGAGTCTTTGGGAAGTTATGAGCTGGAATGAATGGGTGTATTTATTATTTGGGCTGTTTTTAGGACTGAGCTTAGGTCTAGGTGGACGCTGGTGGCTAGACAAATCTAAGCGCTCGCTTACTGCTAATAATGCCAACGATCCCACACTTGAGCAGAAGCCTCTCACGGCAGATAGGAATGAGATCCTGGCTCTACAAAGTCAGCTACAGCAAAGCCAGATTGCCTATCAGCTAGCACGGGAAATGTGCCAGTTTAAAGCCGGATTTCTGACAAGAACCGCCCATGAATTGCGATCGCCGCTCAACAGTTTAATCGGTCTGCACCAATTGATTTTATCCGATCTATGCGATGACCCTGCGGAAGAGAGGACATTTATTGCCCAAGCTCATCAGTCAGCGTTGAAGCTGATGAATTTAATGGATCGGGTGATTGATGTTTCTCGACTAGAACATGGCAGGTCTCCGCTAGAAATCCAGCCAGTTAATTTAGCCGGGCTATTGACAGACGTTTATAATTCTACTTATCTCATTGCTGCTAATCGCAATCTGCGGTTACAACTGTCCCTACCTGAAACCGAAACTTATGTCTTAGCCGACCCGCGCTGGTTGCGGCAGGTTGCGATCGATCTACTTGACATTTGTTTGACTCAAATGCAAGAAGGAAACATTCTTGTTTCTACACATTCCTGTCTTGCTACTAACGAGATGGCAATTTGGCTAGATGCCGAACTACCACATCAGATTTTGTCAGATTCAATTGATGTATCTCAGAGCGATCGTATATCACCATTAGAGATCAAAGATTTTACTTTTTCACCAGGAATGATTCTGCTATTGACTCAGACTCTTCTCGATCTGATGCACTGTCGGTTAGAAATTCTATCAATGCCAAACTCAATATCAATAGACGAAGAGAATGAATCTTACACGCGACTGCAATTAATGATTCCTTTGGTAACTCTCGAACCTGAAACCGTTTCGGAAGCAATAGAAAACTAGAAAGAATTTCGTCTCTCATCCCTCATGCTTCTACTGACAAATCCATTTCCACAAAGGATGGCTTTTACCCTGCTGGCGAATTTGCTGTACTTGTTTCGCTAAGCGACGCAACTCCTTTGGTGGTAGTCCAAATAGTAAAATGCGACCCTGCCAAAGGAGATTAGAAATTGTCATGACCGCACAACAAGCCAAACCAAAAGTGGGTAAAGGATTATAATAAAGCCCGTATCGCACGGCTACCCAAGTGAAATATTGCAACAATAAACTAATTTCATAACGCAGTCCCCAAAGACTTAAAACACCAACACTCAGCCACAAACACCCTACGACTAACCATCTGCTATATGCGATCAGCAGATACAGCTTTTGTACTTGTCGCTCAAAAGTTGGGTCAAGTTCTATCGGTACAAAGGGTGGGTCTTCTGGCTGCATCTGATGGGGGAGTCGAGAGGAAGAAGTCAAAAGTCAAAAGTCAGAAGTCAAAATTGAGTGGCGCATGGTGCGTAATTTTCAATTGAATTGTCTCCCTGATAACTGTTCACTGGTCGCTGGTTGTTGACAACTGGTTGTTATTCTGAGATTGACCAGTCCGTTCTCGCCACAAGGAAAGTAGGGTACTGGCGATAAAAATACTAGAGTACGCCCCAGCAGCGAAACCAATCATGAGTGCTAAGGCAAAGTTTTTCAGCGTTTCGCCACCAAAGATGAATAAGGTCAGCAAAGTCAGCAATACGGTTAAGGTGGTGTTGATCGATCGCCCCAAGGTTTGATTGACCGCATTGTCTACCACTTGGTCTATGGGTAGATCGGGATTAACCTTCAGGGTTTCGCGGATGCGATCGTAAATGACTACCGTGTCATTGACAGAAAAACCCGTGATTGTTAGCAACGCAACGATAAATAAACTATCAACTTCAGTGCCTTGGACTAAGCCAAGAATCCCGAAAATCCCCGTGGTAATCAAAACATCGTGGAACAGAGCCACGATCGCAAATATGGCGTAGTCTAACTGGAAGCGTAGGCTTAAATAAACGACGATCCCAGCAAAGGAGACGAGTAGAGCAATTAAACCCGAAGATAACAACTGTTGTCCGATGGTTGGACCTACTGTATCAATTTGGGTTGCTTTGGGATCGAACGCGCCAATTTCTTTAGTAAGTGTTTGTTGTAACTGCGTCCTCTCGTCAACATTGAGAGTTTTTGTCCGAATTGAAATCCCTTGTTGTTGTCCGCGTTCGTCACTTACCAGTTGAATGCTACTATTGCCCAATCCGCGCTCGGACATGACTTGACGGACGGCATTGATGTCAATTGGTTTGGCGCAGTTTTCTGGTTTAGAGCAGTCGCGCTGGAGTTGCAATCGCGTTCCGCCGATAAAGTCGAGACTCGGACGCAGTGGCGCACCGTATTTTTGCCAAGAAATCCCCATCGCCACTAAACCAGCCAGAATCACGATCAGGGAAACTCCCCACCAAAGCGATCGCTGTTTGTTAATATTGAGTCTCATGTCGCCCCCTGTGCCTTATTCGATGCTGGCAAGCTCGGACAGTATAACTCTGGTTTGCGCAAACTGGGAATTGCGATCGCCAACATTAAGAAGGTACGACTACAGGTAATCGCGGTAAACATACTCATGGCAACCCCCAAGGCAAGCGTCAGAGCAAAACCTTTCACTAACCCAGAACCGAGCCAAAACAGCGCCGCACAAGCAATCCAAGTCGTGACGTTACTATCTAAAATGCTAGAAAAAGCACGGTAAAAGCCAGATTCTACGGAACGATAGAGCGATTTACCCGCCCGCAATTCTTCCCGCGTCCGCTCGAAAATCAACACGTTGGCATCCACTGCCATCCCAATACTGAGGATAAATCCAGCGATACCTGGCAGCGTCAGGGTGACACCCAACAAAGCGAAAGTTGCCCATGTCAGCAAAGCATAAATCACCAAGGCTAGATCGGCTATGAGTCCAGGCAAGCGGTAGTAAACCACCATAAAGATCAAGACTAAGGACAATCCCCCAACCCCAGCATAAATACTGCGTTGAATGCTATCGCGTCCCAAGGTTGCGCCCACAGTTCGATTTTCAACGATTTCTACGGGTACGGGCAAAGCACCGCCTCGCAATTGCAGTGCTAATTCGTTAGCAGACTCGAAATCAAAATTACCTGTAATTTCTGCCCGTCCGCCTGCAATACCTGTTTTTTCAAATTCTTGACCAACTACGGGCGTACTGATTGGTTTATCGTCGAGAAAAATTCCCAAACGTCTTCCCGTGCCTGCCAATTCTTTTGTCAGTTGGGCGAATAATTCGCCGCCTTTGGCATCAAATTCTAAAGCTACACTCCAGTTGCTGCCTTGTGTAGGTGTCGCCTGAGCGTACTTGAGATTTTTCCCCGTCAACCCGGTGCGCTCGAATAGCTTTGCTTCTAGCTCGGTAATTTCTTTGATTTTGGCTTCTATTTGGGCATTATTTGCCGCGATCGCCTTTTCGTCTCGTTCCTTCGCACTTTGTAACTTTTGTTGTTCTTCCAGCAATCCTTGAATTTGTTGCTGCCTGTTATTGACAAAAGCTCGACTTTCTGCATTCTCGCGACGAAAATCCAGTTGAGCTGTACCACCTAGTACCCTTTCTGCCTGTTCTGGATCGTTGACTCCTGGAAGTTGGACGAGAATTTGGTCTTGTCCTACTGTTTGAATCACGGGTTCCGATACCCCTAGTCCGTTGACGCGGTTTTCCACCACAGTTTGTACTGCTTCTAACTCGCGTTCGGTGATGCGTTTGATTTCCTCGTTAGGCTTGACCTGAATTGTCAATTGCGAACCCCCCTGGAGGTCTAACCCGAGTGGCACGGGAAATTTCACAATTACGACAATTGCGGCGATGATGAGAACGACAATTAAAGCTAATAGCGATCGCTGTTTTTGCATACTACGTGTTGCGGCAACAAGTGCTATACTAACCTCTTTTTGAGAGGCTGGGGACGCTTGAGCTAGCTCAAGCGTCCCTAAACTTACACCTGAACGGCAACCATCTTTTTCACGGCTTCGACAATTTGCTCTGGTTGTACGATGGTAAGTCTTTCTAGACTGCCGTTGTAGGGTGTGGGAATGTCTTGAGAAGATAGACGCAAGACAGGCGCATCTAATTCATCGAAGAGGCGATCGTTAATTAATGCGGTCAATTCTGCGGCTATACCCCCAGTTTTCATGCACTCTTCCACGATGATGACGCGATGCGTTTTGCGGACGGAAGTAGCAATGGTTTCTATATCTAGGGGTTTTAGAGAAATGAGATCGATAACTTCTGGATCGAATCCCTCTTTCTCTAGCGGCTTGACTGCTTGCATGACGTGGTGGCGCATTCGCGAGTAGGTCAAAATTGTCACGTCTTCGCCACGGCGCACGATTTCTGCTTTGTCTAACGGGACTAAGTATTCGTGTTCTGGTAGGTTTTCCTTGAGGTTGTAAAGTAGTACATGTTCAAAGAATAGAACGGGATTATCGTTGCGAATTGCTGATTTAAGCAACCCCTTAGCGTTATAGGGAGTAGAACAAGCGACTATCTTCAATCCAGGCACTGCTTGGAAGTATGCTTCTAACCGCTGCGAGTGTTCTGCACCCAATTGTCTGCCTACTCCGCCAGGTCCGCGAATTACCATCGGAATTTTAAAGTTGCCACCAGAGGTATAGCGCAGCATTCCTGCGTTATTGGAAATTTGGTTAAAAGCCAGCAGCAAAAACCCCATATTCATCCCTTCGACGATCGGTCGCAAGCCAGTCATCGCTGCTCCTACTGCCATACCCGTGAAGCTATTTTCGGCAATGGGGGTGTCTAGTACCCGTAACTCCCCATATTTCTTATACAAATCTTTTGTAACTTTATACGAGCCGCCGTAGTGACCGACATCCTCACCCAAAACGAATACAGTAGAATCCCGCGCCATTTCCTCGTCGATGGCTTCTTTCAGGGCATTAAAGAATAACGTTTCTGCCATTAACCTTACAACTTTAGTTGACTAATCTAGCATCTTAGCGCTAAACAAGGGGCGAGGAGTGAGGAGTGAGGGAAAGAGAGTGGAGCGTGGTGTGGGAAGTATGGGAGAACGCTCGAAGAATTTGCTCCCCGCTCTCTCTTATCTCCTTTGTCTTCCTTGCTCCTCGCGCCTCATTCCTCATCCCTAAATTCAGAGAGCTTTGCAATTCTTATTTTTCTGTCGAGTTTTCCCCAGGTATTCCCCACTGTTTCCACAGGTAGTCTGGGTTTTTCCACAGCAGGCTTGAGTTTTTCCACAAGAGATGACTTCAGAAATCTGGGTTTACTGCTCTAGTTGTGAATTTCTCACACCGCTTTCTCTCTGCTGAGAATCTGAGAGGATTTGTAAAGATGTGTGACAAAAATGTGGTTAAAACCCTAATCGTATCGTACTGATTTTTTTGTGTTTAGAACCGTTGTAATATTTCGCAGCATTGACGGGACAGGGAAACTTGTCGCACAATGATGCGACTTCCCTTTATAAAACCTGCCGAGAAAACGTTCGGGCGATCGCGCTCCATCGAAGTGATGATTATGCTTTAGCAACGAGGATTTTTCAGTGCCACAGGTGCAATTATGGTTGCTGCACGAACTACCGAAGGCATTGCATCTTTAACTTGATTTTTAACTTGCGTTTTTTATGTCGTGGAAGTCAGCTTATCCCATTCATGTAACTGTTTGAAGAGAGGTTCTCCATGTCCGCCACCGTTAGCATTTTGACTGAAATTCCCGAGTCATTACACGAATCAATGCAAAATTACTTAGAAACCCATCCTGATTGGGATCAAGACCGAGTGTTTGCCGCAGCATTATCCCTGTTTTTGCTACAAAATAGTAATGGCGATCGCCGTGCCGCTAGAGTCTATCTAGAAACCCTATTTCATCACTCTTAATTTGAGAATGACTGTGAGTGACTGGTGGCTAGTGACTCGTGACTAGATATGAAAACTCTAGCCACCAGCCACTGGTTCCACTGATAACTGACAAAACAAAAGGGTCTTCAACCGCATGAAGACCCTATAGTTTTTCCCTCAGCAGCAAGAGTTTAGCCTTCTAGCTCTGATTTTGTAATTGAAAGTGGTGTGCTATTGACTTTTCCCAGCCTTACTAGGAGCTTCAAATTTATATCCGACACCACGTACTGTCTGAATCAGGATCGGCTGAGCCGCATCAATTTCAATTTTTTTGCGAATCTGACCGATATGCACGTCTACCACCCGCTGATCTCCTACATATTCATAGTCCCAAACTTCTTGAATTAGCTCGGCACGCCGCCAAACTCGACCTGGATGGCTGGCAAGAAAGCGTAACAAATCAAATTCCAATGCAGTTAAGGGAATCAATTCATTGTTAATTGTCACTTCTCGCCGTTCTGGATCGATTGTCAGTTTATCAAACACCAGACGTTGTTTTTCCGCAGTCGTAACTACTCGTTGGCGTTTCAAAATTGCTCCAACTCGGACTTCTAACTCTCCTAAACTAAATGGTTTGGTTAAATAGTCATCCGCACCTTGAGAAAAGCCTCTGATTTTGTCTGCCTCATCAGCTCGACTTGTCAGCATGAGTACAAAAACTTTAGTGCGGTTTTGCATCTCTTGGCAGAGATTGTAACCAAGCGTATCTGGTAGATTTACATCTAGGATGACTAGATCGGGGTTAAATTGCTCGAATAGAGCCAAGGCAGTCTTACCATCTTCGGCAGCCTCTACCTGATAGTTATGCTTGGTTAAAAAGCGTTGAATTAAATTACGAATTGATGGATCGTCATCAACAACTAGAATTTTGGCAACAGCCATAGGCATTACTTTGAGCAGAGAAGGAATAAAAAGCCTATTCAGCAACCTGGGTGGTAGCGCTAGAACAAGCAGATCGAAACTACCACAATTATTAATCGATAATTCAGGAATGCCAACTCTGAGATCGACCCTGGTGTTCTAATATACTAGTAGAATTTCCCCGGGGATTTTATCGCCAGTACGGGCGCGTAAATCAATTAACCCACAATAACTCGAGCAGTTCTCAATCGAATAGACTCGGGCTAGCGAAACGGCAAAAATTGCCAACTCCGCTATTGTTTGCTTTTGCACCTGTCTCACTAACGGCAGATTTTGCGACTAAAATTTTCTTTTCGAATGCCGATCGCTCAATTCTGCTTGAACTCAGTCGTGCTATTTACGACAGCATGGCTCGGTGTTACAACTTATGTTACGTTTTCGTACAATTACCGAGGTAAAGCAGAAAAGCTTAGCAGTTCTGGTCAAAAACAGTAAACTAAGTGTCCGATCTCAGTAAATCTGAGGTAGAAACCAGCGTACGCGATCGCATTGCCTAGAAGACATGACAGTAAAAAACGAATAAGTGATATTCTGGTTAAGTACGACGATAACCGGTAGCCGCAATAGTCTATTAGAATAGATCTAAATAGGCTAGGCTGACAGCATACGCCTTGTTGTACATTTTTCTATATTCGCCCCCGACTCCGCTAAGGCGATAAATTCACATGATCGAGCAAAGTCCCTACGACAAACTTGGGGTATCAGAAGACGCGACATTCGACGAGATCCAAGAAGCTCGCACTCGCCTCGTACAGCAGTGCAGCAACGATCGGCAGCTGTTGGAGACAGTGGAAGCAGCTTATGATGCCATCTTAATGGAGCGTTTGCGACTGCGCCAAGAAGGAAAGATTAAAGTTCCAGAAGGTATCCGCTTCGCTGAGACGGCTATCCAATCTCCCCCTAAAGAAGTCTCATCGCCTGCGCCTCAAGCCCCAGCGTGGCTGCAAGGTATACAAGACAAGCCTAGCTTGAGTGAGATTCTCATGCCTGGAGTGCTGTACTTAGGGTTGAGCTGTATTGGAGTGTTTTATAGCGCTGTCGGCGCTCAAATCTTGCAATTTTTATTAATCGTTGGTGTTTGTTCGAGCCTCTATTTTCTCTATCGGAAAGAACAAAAATTTGGTCGAGCAGTACTGCTAACAGCTATGGGTTTGGTTGTTGGCTTAATCGGTGGTGGGCTGATCGGTAGTTTGTTGCAAACCCAGATTGCCAGCATTGTAACAGTAGAACAATTTTCTACTGTCCTAACTTTTGTGTTGTTGTGGGTGATTTCTAGCTTTCTACGCTGAGAAAAGATCGAGGTACTAGCTAGCTTGGGCAAATGCAGCGTTGAGAACGAACTCGACTGCTGCATTTAGGTCTTTCACAATTAAATCAGGTTGGTACTGTTGTAGCCGCACGCGATCGCGAATTCCACATTCTACGGCGATCGCTTTGATCCCGTGCTTTTTTGCCGCAATAATATCCGCTTCCGTATCACCAACCATCCAAACATCGCTAGCAGGGGGCAATTCTACTAAAGCCCTTGCCATCAACAAAGGTTTATCGTCAATGTCGCGAGTTTTCAGATAATCATTGCTTAAACAATAGCAGCGATTTTCAGGAAAAAATCTACCTAGATCGTGCTGTCCGAAAGCATAGTCCAGCTCGCGCACGCGACGCATTGTCATCACTGCTAAATCGATACCAGCTTGCTGGATTTGCTCTAAAGCTTCTACTGCGCCCGGAGCTAGTTTGTCATACTGAAAGTAAGGATGAGCGTGTACCGTTTGTCGCCGCAAATTAGCAAATGTTTTAGCTTGAGTTTCGTCTAGTCCAGATAGGATAGCAATCTGTTTTTCAGGAACCTTAGAGCGCTTCAACTGCCAAAATTCCGCTTTACTCAACTGCGTTACAGCTTGTTCTGGATGGCGAGTTTTCTCTAAACATAATTGATATACGCGGTAGTATCGCTCCGACACATCAATAATAGGTCCGTCAAAATCGGTAATTAATCTAATCATTTTTATAGTTAAGATGCTAAGTTTCATTAACACCTTAGCTCAGATGCCATAAGGCGAAATTTTGAATGTTTGATGGATGAGTTTAGAAATACTAATTAGTCATCGATCGTTAGTCATTGGTCATTGGCTATTTGGTAAGTTATCTCCCTTGTCTCCCTTGTCTCCCTTGTCCTCCTTGTCTCCCTTGTCCCCCCAACTCCCGATGCCCGACTCCCGCACCTGAAGGCTACCGCGCTTCATCTGTTCTCGTTCGATTGCCTCAAACAGAGCGCGAAAATTACCTTCGCCAAAACCCGTGGCTTGGGAGCGGCGTTCGATAATTTCAAAAAAGAAAGTTGGTTGGGTAAAAATGGGTTGAGTAAAAGTTTGTAGTAGCAAAGCATCAGGGTGGGAATCTTGCCAGTCAACTAAAATTTGCTGTTGGGCGATCGCTTGTAACTCATCAACTGAGATTGGAAATGATATTGGTAATCCCAAACGCTGCTTTAGCTGAGTGTAGTAAGTAGGAGGAACTGAAAGAAAAGATACGCCGTTATTGCGAAATTGCGCGATCGCTTCGATGATGTTGCTAGTTTTGAGGGCGATGTGTTGAATTCCCGCACCTTGATTGCAATCTAAAAATTCCTGAATTTGCGAATTAGGCGATGCAGGTTGATTGATTGGAAACTGAACGCAGCTATTACTAGAAACCATCACCTGACTATGCAAAGCAGAGCGATCGGTTTGAATAGTAAAAGCCTGCTGAGAGCGAAAATCTAAAATCTCTTTATACCATGCCACAGCTGTCTCCAAATCCCCCGCAGCAACGTTTAATACGATGTGATCGATGCCCATGATTGAGGGTAGTGCGTGTTGCGTGGCGTTGGTAATGGGTAATGGGTAATGGGTAGTTGGTAGTTGGTGGTTGGTTATTTTTTCTCCCTCAGTTTCCTCAGCTCTTTTCTGTTTCCTTGTCTTCTCCTGCCTCCTGTCTCCTGTCTCCTGTCTCCTTTCGATCAAAGTATGAGCCAGAGAACCCCAGGCAGAGATTTTACTCCACTTGTAGCCTTGCTGTAATTGTGGGGGGTGTAAGACTTTTGCGCCGTGAGCGATCGCTCTTTGGACGATCGCTTCGAGATCTTCTACAACAAAGGCGACATCCGCCACACCAGGAGGATGATGGCGCAAAAACTGCCAGACTGGACTGAAATGCGATCGCGGTGACGATAGAGCGAAGCAGACGAAACCACTCTTCACCACTTCTGTATCAGTGTAGCGATCGCGGCTGTAACTAGCTACAGTTTGAAAGCCTAATTTGCTGACAAACCAGTCACGCCAAGCTTTTGCATCTTCTACGTAGAAGTGAATCCGATCGATTTTCATATTTTTGGAAAATTCAGCATCACAGCCTATCTCTTTGTAAATTTTGCCTGTTTTGCTGAATTTACCATTCGCTCTTAAGCAAGAATTGCAGAATCAGTTGTCAGTTATCAGTTATCAATTATCAGGGCAAGGGTAATTGGTAATTGGTAATGGGTAGCTGCTTCCTTGTCCCCTTGTCTCTAAAAAAACAAGTGACTGTCTGGCTGAATATTAATTTCCATCGGGACTGCTTGCGGTTCTGCTTGGAGGGCATAAAAGATTGCATTGGCAGCAGTTTCGGTACTGAGCATTTTTTTGCGATCGACTTTTAGCTGTATGTTGTCCCAGAAGGGAGAGTCTACGCCACCAAAATAAAATAGCGTGAACTTCACACCAAAACGCTTCAACTCTTCCGCCATGCATTTACTGAAACCAACTACACCAAACTTGGAAGCGCTGTATGCTGCTGCCATTGCCATTGAATGCTTGCCCAAAATTCCAACTACGTTACAAATATGCCCGGATTTCTGCCGTTGCATGAATTCAGCTGCGGCTTGGCAGGTGTAGAAGCTACCCTTCAAGTTTAGGTCTAACATCGCCTCTAGATCGGCTGGTTCTAGAGCATTGTAAGGCTTTAATATTCCTGCACCAGCTGCATTTACTAAAGCATCAATTTTTCCAAACTGAGCTGTAGTTTGCTCCATCAGGGCATTTACCGAGGTGCGATCGGTGATATCTGTGGGAACAGTCAATACTGACTTAACTGACAACTGTGTTGCCAAGTCTTGCAGCGCGCTGCTATTTCTAGCTGCCAACACCAGACGCGCTCCAGTTGGAGCCAGTTTGCGAGTTAAAGCTGAACCAATACCCCCAGTTGCACCGACAACTACAACCACCTTGTCTTGCATCTTTCTTTACATTTGTTTACATCTCTCTACATGGTAGATGAACTGATTGGTTATTGGTCACTGGTCGCTGGTCACTGGTCGCTGGTCACCGATCGCTGGTCACTGGTCACTGAATTAGCGCGATCGCTTAAAATTACGTTAAATTTGATTAAGATAGTAATCAAACTGCTATCAGTATCTTCATACACTAGAAGATTTACTGATTGAAAGAAAAGTTAACAATATCTGTTTAAGGACTATCGTTTACGGGATAAAAGCGCCCGCCTGTAGTCAAACTGATTTGTTGTATCTACACCTAGAGGCAACTAACTGATGAAATTTTCTTGGAGAGTCCTAGTACTGTGGACACTGCCTGCACTCGTGATAGGCTTTTTCTTCTGGCAGGGGGCATTTGCTGGCGCTCCTGCTGATATGAGTAAGAACGCCGCCAGTACTCGGATGACTTACGGTCGTTTTCTGGAATATCTAGATGCTGGTCGCGTCACTAGTGTAGACCTATATGAAGGCGGACGGACGGCAATTGTAGAGGCAGTCGATCCAGAACTGGACAATCGCGTTCAAAGGCTGCGGGTAGACCTGCCATACAGCGCTCCCGAAGTGATTGCTAAACTCAGAGCGGGAAATGTAAGCTTTGATTCTCACCCGATGCGAAATGATGGGGCAATTTGGGGTTTACTGGGTAATCTCATTTTCCCCGTGCTGTTGATTGGCGGTTTATTCTTCTTATTCCGTCGCTCTAGTAATATTCCGGGTGGACCAGGGCAAGCACTTAACTTTGGTAAATCCCGTGCTAGATTCCAGATGGAAGCCAAGACGGGCATAAAATTTGATGACGTAGCGGGAATTGACGAAGCCAAAGAAGAGTTGCAAGAAGTCGTCACCTTCCTCAAACAGCCAGAACGCTTCACTGCTGTTGGCGCACGCATTCCCAAAGGCGTACTGTTAGTAGGACCCCCAGGAACGGGGAAAACATTACTAGCAAAAGCGATCGCTGGGGAAGCAGGAGTCCCATTTTTCAGCATCTCCGGTAGCGAATTCGTGGAAATGTTCGTTGGTGTCGGTGCATCGCGAGTACGGGATTTATTCAAGAAAGCCAAAGACAACGCCCCGTGTTTGATCTTCATTGATGAAATTGACGCAGTAGGTAGACAAAGAGGCGCGGGAATTGGTGGCGGAAACGACGAGAGAGAGCAAACTCTCAACCAATTGCTCACAGAAATGGACGGTTTTGAAGGTAATACGGGAATTATCATCATTGCTGCTACCAACCGTCCTGACGTACTCGATGCGGCATTATTACGTCCCGGTCGATTCGATCGCCAAGTTACAGTAGATGCACCAGACATCAAAGGGCGTTTGGAAATTCTCAAAGTCCACGCCAGAAACAAGAAGCTTGCTGACACTGTATCGTTAGAAGCAATTTCTCGCCGCACTCCTGGGTTTACAGGAGCAGATTTAGCCAACTTGCTGAATGAAGCTGCTATTTTGACGGCAAGACGACGTAAAGACGCGATTACCCTGCTAGAAATTGACGACGCTGTAGATCGCGTTGTAGCAGGGATGGAAGGCACACCGTTGGTAGATAGCAAGAGTAAGCGGTTGATTGCCTATCATGAAATCGGACATGCTTTAATCGGTACGCTGATTAAAGACCACGATCCGGTACAGAAAGTCACGCTAGTACCACGCGGACAAGCTCAAGGTTTGACTTGGTTTACTCCTAGCGAAGAACAAGGATTGATCTCGCGATCGCAGCTCAAAGCTAGAATTAGTGGTGCTTTAGGTGGTAGAGCTGCTGAAGATATCATCTTTGGTACGGCAGAAGTGACTACTGGTGCAGGTAATGACTTGCAACAAGTAACGGGAATGGCGCGACAGATGGTGACAAGATTTGGGATGTCAGATTTGGGTCCCCTGTCGTTAGATAGCCAAAGCTCAGAGGTATTTTTGGGACGTGACTTGATGACTCGTTCCGATTACTCAGACGCGATCGCTTCTCGCATCGATGCTCAGGTTCGCGCTATTGTCGATCAATGCTATGAGTTGGCAAAGAAACTCGTCCGTGACAATCGCACTGTGATGGATCGCTTAGTCGATTTGTTGATCGAAAAAGAAACCATCGACGGCGAAGAGTTTCGTCAGATTGTGGCTGAATACACCGACGTACCAGAAAAGCAGCAGTACGTGCCAACGCTGTAAGTTTGTCACATTAATTCTGTTGGTTTTTGCCACAAGTTAGATCCCCCCAACCCCCCTTCAAAAGGGGGGCTTTTGTTGAGATCCACCCAACCCCCCGATAAATTGGGGGCTTTTGTTTTGACTTTTAACTTTTGACTTTTGACTTGTTTGATCGGGGGGCTTTTGTTTTGGCGTAGGGAATTATGAAGCTGCGATCGGTAAACGTACCCGAAAACAGGTGTCTCCAGGCTTTGACGTAAAATTGATGTCGCCGTGATGCTTGCCCACAATAATCCGATACGTGACATCCAAACCCAAACCCGTGCCTTGTCCTACACCTTTAGTGGTAAAAAATGGCTCGAAAATACGGGGTTGAATATTGGCAGGAATGCCCGATCCGTTGTCGGCGATCTCGACTACTATATGGTCGTGTTCTTGCCAAGTCCGCAGCCAAATCTTGCCCTGTCCTTGCATGGCATCGATCGCATTATCAATGAGGTTCGTCCACACTTGATTCAATGCCCCACCATAACCGACAATTCGCGGCAAGTTGCGATCGTAGTTGCGGATTACAGTCACGCCACCTTTGAGTTTGTGACTTAAAATTGTCACAGTGCTTTCTAGCCCTTGATGTACGTCTACGTCTTGTAGAGGGGCGCGATCCATGTAAGAGTAATCTTTAATTGCCTGTACTAACTGAGAAATGCGATCGGCACAGCGATCGATCTCTTCAATTGCCCCAACACCTGTAAGGGATGCAGCTAACCAAGCGATCGCCCCAGATAGGGCATCGGTAGGTATTTTCTGGGCGATGCTTTCTAGCCAAGTTGAATCTAACCCAGTTCCAACTAAAATGGGGGCGAGTTGCCAACTATTTTCTACATGATGGGTTGTCAGCCACTCAGCTATTTCATCCTCGCGATCGCTTTGTGTCAGTGGATCGAGAGTAGATATATTTTGCGCCCGTTGCACTGCCTCGCACTGCATATCAATCAAAAAGCCGAGTTGTTCGTTTGTCATCTGCTGCTTCAGCTTTAAAGTGAAGCAGGGTATATCTTGCCAAAGTTCGTGCAGGTGTTTGGCACTGCGTCTGACAGCGGCAGCGGGATTATTCATTTCGTGCGCGAGTCCGGCAGCTAACGTTCCTAAAGCAGCTAATTTTTCTCGTTGCTGTGCTATGGTTTGCACCGTTTGCATTCGCTGCGCCATCGTGCTGAGAATGGAGGCAGTAACGCAGGAACAAGTAGATAGTAAGCGCCAAAATGCGTCTTTTGGTAGTTCAAAAATGCGCGATCGCTTAATCGCAATTCCACTCGCCCAATAAGTATCTTGCCCCATTAATACGGGTAATTCACCAAACAGAGTTTGCGTGTCGTAGGTAGCTAAAACGAGTTGCTGATTTCCTACCTGCTGGGTAATCCGAATTTCTCCTTCTAGCAAGATAAAAACATGGTCGGCTGGATCTCCTTCTTGACGGTGAACTTCTCCTGCTTCCCGCCATACTTCTTGTCCGCGATCGCATAACCACTGCAATTCTGTTTCTGGTAATTTAACAAATAGCGGTACTTGGCGGAGTGCGTCTTTGATATTGAGTTGCTGACGTGGAAGATTTTGAATGTTGGTCATAATTATCCTTCGTAGCATGTCAAAAGTGGTAGTGGCGGGTTTCTACTTTTATTTTGTTTCACTAACATCATCGTGGCAGCAGCAAAAGTTTTGCCAACTGATGCCAATTCGTAAATAGAATTTTTTGTTGCTGGTACTGATAATTCTACATTTGCTAATCCATAGTCTTTTACTAGCAAGGGACTACCATCTTTTACTACTGCAATAGAAAGCCCAGGAATAGAACGACTAATTCTTAAAATTTCAATATATTCGTCCATTGCGATCGCTTCTAAGCTACTTTAGCTAAAAATTGCATGACTGCTTGGTTAAATATTTCTGGGAACTCCATCCAATAATTATGTCCACCTTTCTCCGATACGACTAATTCTGCATTAGGAATATTCGCAGCTAACTCCTCAGAAAAATTCAAAGGAATAAATATTTCATCTTTACCAATAAGCACTAAGGTAGGAGCAGAGATTCGATGGATATCGTCTCTTATATCGTGTTCTAAAAGAGCAGCGATTTGTCCTACAAAGCCATGCGTTGGTTGAGGATGTGCATGATTCAATCCCAGGTTTACCGCTGCTGTAACTCGCGCCTCATCTGCTAAAAATTCATCTGTAAACACCCATAAGCAAATCTCTTGCAGTCGGGTTTCTGTAGAAACCTGTTCCTCAAGCATTTTTAACCATAACTTAGTTAAATATCTAGCTCTAGCTGGAAACTTAGCAGATGTCGCGACCAAAATTAGGCTTTTCACAACTTCTGGATATTTTAAAGCAATTTGCTGAGCGATCGTTCCACCCATTGAAAAACCTAAAATATGGGCATTTTTAATATTTAAAAACTTCAATAATTCCACTATGTCATCAGCCATCATTTCAGTAGAGTAAGGTATATTAGGAGAATCAGATTGCCCTACGCCGCGATTATCAAGAACAATAACTCGATACTTTTGAGAAAATGCAGAAATCTGATCTGCCCAAGCACTACTATCCAAGCTCAAACCTTGAATTAGGACTAAGGGCTCTCCAGCTCCATGTACCTCATAGTACATATTAATATTGCTCAACTTAGCTGAAGGCATTCTTTTCTCCTTTTTTGGCTTTACATCTTATTCGGATAGTAAAATATCTTCCATCTTTTGCGCCTTTGCGTCTTTGCGCGACATTTTAATTTAACTGTATCGGCAATCTAACCTGAAACTTTGTCTCTCCTGCCTTTGTCTCAAACCTAATATCACCCTTATGCTGTCCGACAATAATTCGCCGCACGATATCTAACCCTAAACCCGTCCCTTTCCCCACTTCTTTCGTAGTAAAAAACTGTTCAAAAATCCGCGACTGAATCTCTGGTGCAATTCCCACACCATTATCAACAATTTCTACCAAAATGCGATCGCCCTCTTGACAAGTCCTAATCCAAATTTGTCCTTTACCACCCGTAGCATCGATCGCATTATCAATTAAATTCGTCCAAACTTGATTTAACTGACTCCCATAAGCACTAATCTTAGGTAAACTGCCATACTCTTTATGCACGCTAACACCTTGTTTCAATTTGTACTTGAGAATCGTTAACGTAGTATTAATTCCCTCATGAACGTCTACTTCTTGAATGGGGGCGCGATCCATGTAGGAATATTCCTTCATCGCTTTAACTAATTCTCCAATCCGCCCCGAACTTTGTTGTAATTCATATAACAATCCGCTTCCCGTAACTGTTGCATCCAACCAGCGCAATACACTACTCAAACATTCAGGAGTAATATGAGCTGTAATTTCATCTAATTTTTCTGTTGTAATTCCAGCGTTGACTAGTGTAGGAGCAAGTTTCCAACTTTCTTTAACCTTGCGATCGTCCAACCAATCAGTAACCTCATCTTCAGCTTCACTTTGAGCAATTGGATCGCGACGAGAACAAGTTTTTGCAGTTGCGATCGCTTGTTTATACAAGTCACATAAAAAATCGATTTGTTCCTTATTTAAAGGCTGCTGATGTAGCTGCAACGCCAAAGCAGGTAATTGCTGTAAAATCTCATCTAAATTTTGAACGTTTCTTTTTACCGCCGCCGCCGGATTGTTCAATTCATGTGCTAAACCAGCCGATAAAGTACCAAGAGAAATTAATTTTGCTTGTTGCTGGGTGACAGATTCGTGGAGTTGCGATCGCTGCGTAGCAATTTTTAAAATACTGCGCCATACTTGAGGGCAAATTTCTAACATCTGCCAAAAAGCTTCTGGATGGAGTTTATAAAGTGTAACGGGAGTCAAGGCGCGTCCGCTGGTGGGATAGGGTTCGTCTAGCAGTAAAATTAATTCTGCAAATACTTCCCCAGAACCTAAATTGACGGCATGTGCTGCTTGTCCATCTACAGTTCGCGTCCATTCTGTAACTCCTTCTAAAATAATATAAAATCCATCTGGCGGATCTCCTTGTTTGGCAATTTGCGTACCCGCATCGAGTTGAATTTCCGTACCGAGTTGATTTAAACACTGCAATTGCTTCTCATCTAAATGAGCAAAAATTGGTACTTGTTGTAGGGATAATTTAGTAGCTGTCATTTCAATTGGTAATTGGTAATTGGTAATTGATGGCTGAGACGCTACGATAAACGTGCTGCTGCTTCCCGTAATCGCTGATTACAGTTAGCGATAATAGGGCTACCGTGGGCAACGGAAATAACTTGTAAGTCGTGTATACTATCAGCTAATGTTTCTAACCATTGACGATAAGCATGGCGATCGCGTAGAAAAAATTGCCTACCTAAAAAAGTCATACCAAAAAATCCATTTGCCCCAATAGCACTTGCTCCCAACCATTGAAATGTAAACTGTCCTTTGGGTGAGTTTTGTTGTAAATATAACTTATTTAAATTAAATAAAATGTCTGTAAATATTAATGCTTTTCCTGTAGGTAATGGTAATTCATAAACGAGTTCCTGCGGACGAATACCAGCAGGTTCGTGACAGATAATGTCATATTTTGGTAATACTTCTTCTGCAATTCCATCTACTGCTACGACTTCTTCAACATATGGTTTTGCAGCGGCGGGACAAATAATTGTAAGTTGTGGATATCGCTGTTTGTATACGCCAGCATCTAGCCTATGAATGCGGTTGGGTACTATTAAAATTTTAGGTACGCCTAAAGACTCAAGCTGTGACATTCCCACTTCGTTGAGTGCGATCGCGCTGTGAATTAGTAAACTAGAGTCTGGCAATTTATAAACCACCATTTCACGTGGAACCATAGTAGAACTTGGTAAAATACCAGTAACGTGCCATAGATTCGGCGCTAGTTCTGCAATTGCACTATGAGGTAAAACATGAGATTGCCACTCATCTTTAGAAGAAGTGCTTTTACGAGGTTTAATTAGAGAGAAGAAAGCATAGAATAGCTCAGAATCTCCTTTTTCTTCTTGTTTCATACACTTATTCCAAAGTCTTTGCATTGGATCGACATCGAAAGCAGAATCGATACTTAATATTGGTAATTGCTCTACAATTACTTGTGAGATTAATAGGAGATCGAACGGATAGCGATGGTGAAGACGTAAGGATGCAACTACAGCTTCCCCAAGGCTAGCTACACTCAACAAAATATCATTATTTGCATCATTAACGATCTCCAAAACTGAGGTGGTTAGTTGTCCTTCATTCGCCACGTACCAAATAAATGTATGAGTATCTAGCAAGAACCTCATGACATGTAATCCTTAAAATCTTCTAGAGGTTCATCAAAATCATCGGATATTATTACTAAGCCTTTAGCGTTTCCTGGCTGACGGCGACGTTGAGTTGCCAATAGCGGCGTGAGTTGAACTAGTGGCTGTTCGTCTTTTGTAATAATGACTTCTTCCCCATGCATTGCAGCTTCAATTAATTCTGATAATTGTTGAGATGCTTCAACAAGATTGACTTGTCGCATAGCTACAACCTCTCTATTTCTACTTTTTTGGTCATTGGTCATTATTCATTTTTTACTTACAAATGTAATTTTGACTTTTGACTTTTAACCTTTGAATTTTGACTTCCCTATTACCCATTACCACCTACAACACATTACTCAAATACCGATGGATGAATTGGACGCAAATCGATCCTTCACCAACGCTAGAAGCCACGCGCTTAATGGAACCGTGACGTACATCGCCCACAGCAAAAATCCCAGGTACGTTAGTTTCTAATAAAAAAGGTTCTCGATCTAACGTCCATCCTTTTGGGCGGTGTCCGTTCTGGCTAAGATCTGTTCCAGTCAAAACAAAACCGCGATCGTCGCGTGCGACAATTCCATCTAGCCATTCTGTTCTGGGAACAGCCCCAATGAAGATAAATAGGGAATTAGCCGGAACGACTTCAATTTCACCTGTTTGGGTATTTTGAATCGCGATCGCCTCTAAATTTGTCTCTCCTTTTACCTCCACCACCTGAGAATGCACCTTAACTGTAATATTTGGTGTCTCGGCAATTTGGTCGATTAGGTATTGCGACATGCTACTAGCAAGAGACTCGCCCCGCACTAACATCGTGACGTGGTGGGCATAGCGAGAAAAATACATCGCCCCCTGTCCGGCAGAGTTTGCACCACCAACGATGTAGACTTCTTCCCCTTGACAAGCTAGGGCTTCGGTTTGCGCTGCACCATAGTACACACCCGCCCCAGTCAATCGATCCATTCCTGGGACGTTCAACCGTCGCCACGAAACGCCCAACGCCAAAATTAAAGCATGACAGCTAATTTCGCTGCCATCGGCGAGAGTTATAATCCGATAGGGATCTTCTATGCGAATTCCCTGCACTTCTTGGGGATTGAGAATCTCTACACCAAAACGTCTAGCCTGGGTGACTGCCCTTCTCGCCAAATCGCCACCACTCAAACCCACAGGAAATCCCAAATAATTCTCAATCCGCGAACTCGTTCCCGCTTGTCCACCTGGGGCTTCCCGTTCGATCAATACCGTGTGCAACCCTTCCGAAGCACCATAAACCGCAGCCGCTAAACCTCCTGGTCCTCCTCCTACAATCGCCAGATCGTAAAATGGTTTTCCAGCTTGAGTCTGTAGCCCAATTTTGGCTGCAACCTCCAAAGGCGAAGGTTTGAGTAAACTGGAACCATCGGAAAATAGCACCAGCGGCAAATTTAATTTATCGCAGTCGGCGTATTTAACTAAATCCTGCGCTTCCTCTGACAATTCAATATCCAACCATTGATAAGGTAATTGGTTGCGGGCGAGAAAATCTTTAATCTCGTGAGAATGGGGCGACCAGCGATTGCCAATTACGCGAATCCCATCAAAAGGCGGACGGAATTGCGATAACCAATCATCGAGGAGATCGTCCAATACTGGATATAACCTTTCCTCTGGCGGGTCCCAAGGCTTCATCAAGTAGTAATCGATCCGCGTAGTATTGATAGCGCGGATTGCTGCATCCGTATCTGCATACGCCGTAAGTAAAGCCTTTTTCGTCTCTGGAAACATCTGTAACGCCTGTTCCAGAAACTCTACCCCAGACATTTGAGGCATTCTTTGGTCTACTAAAAACAATGCTACAGGCTCGTTTCGCAGTTTAAGCTGTTGCAGCGCTTCTAAAGCAACTGCGCCAGACTCCGCCCGCAAAACGCGAAAGCGATCGCCATATTCACGTCGCAAGTCCCGCGCCACCGCTTGCAAAACTTCTGGATCGTCGTCAACTGTTAAAATGACAGGCTTAGTTGTCATGATTGGTAGTTGGTAGTTGGTAATTGGTAGTTGGTAGTTGACGGATAACGGTTAACTGATAACTGTCAACTGATAACCGTTAACTGATAACTGTCAACAGCCATTGCTTAGCTGCTTGCACGTCTTCTCCACTTAAGGCGTGTCCGCCAGGATGCCAAGTGAGGGTTACATCAGCACCAGCAGTCTGCAATATTTTGACTAATCGTTCTGTTTCCTCTGGACTGACGATAGAATCGTTACGTCCGGCTGCAATAAATATGGGGATACCAGTAAGACTGGGTAATTGAGACGGTTCGAGGGGAACCATCGGACGGAATAATACTGCTGCACTCAAAGTATAGGGACGGAGTAACAACATACTGACAGCAATATTTGCTCCATTGGAATAGCCTACAGCAACAACTCGATCTGGTTCAAATCCGTAGCTGTCAGCAGCAGTGGCAACAAAGTTAGCAAGTTCGTGGGTGCGGAATTTTAAGTCTTCTAGATCGAATATCCCTTCAGCTAAGCGCCGGAAAAATCGCGGCATTCCATTTTCCAAAACTTGACCGCGTGGGCTGAGTATTCCTGCATCTGGGATTAATTCTTCCCCCAGCCAAAGTAAATCGGTTTCATCGCCTCCTGTTCCATGTAGCAGTAGTAAGGTGTAAGGTATATTTGGCTCAGCAGCAGGGATAAAACGGTGAGTAAATCCGAGTTGAGTTTGAGGGCGATGGTTGCTGCTACGAATGGGAGAAGTACCAGTTTGCGGTAAATATAGTGATGGCAAAATTGCTTCGATTCGCTGCCGCTTCTTTTCCAGCCAAGGAGGTAGCATCAGGTGAGTTCCCAGTTCTGCTGGTGCTTCATCAACGGTAAAACCTGGGGCATCTGTAGCTAATTCAAAAATAATTCCCCCTGGTTCTTGAAAGTAAATTGAGTGAAAATATTGACGATCTAAGACAGGGGTAACGTTAAATCCTAAATTAGCGATCGCGCTTCTCCAAGCTTCCTGTTCCTCATCGTTACGAGTCCGCCACGCTACATGATGGACTGTCCCCACCGCTACCGCACCTTTCCAAAAATCTGGCGCACACCTGACATCGACAATTTTTCCCGATCCTCCTGCCCCAATTTGGTAGCGAAATATATTCCCTTCTTGTTGTTGAAAATTCCACCCCATCGTTTCTGTCAGCAACTTTGCCGTCAGTTCGTAGCCATCCTCACATAGCATGATTGTATGAATTCCACGGATTGCGTGTTCTGCGGGAATACCGCTAGTAGACCAAGGCGATGAAGTTTGAGGATTGGCTGTAGCTACTAGTTCTACCATCAATCCATCTGGGTCTTTAAAACTCAAGACAGACTCGCCAAACCGTTCTTCGGGACTTTCGTAGCGGATGCCATATTTAATACAGCGTTCGATCCAATAACCCAACGATGCTTGGGGAATGGCAAAGGATACAATTGTCGCTTGTCCCGTTCCTTGACGACCCTTGGGCGCATCAGACCAGACGAAAAACGTCATAATCGTACCAGGTCGTCCTAATTCATCGCCGTAATAGAAATGGTATGTTTCAGGCTCGTCGAAATTGACAGTAACTTTGACTAGACGCAGACCCAAAAAACCAGCGTAGAAGTTGAGATTTTTCTGTGGGTCTGAGGCGATCGCAGTCACATGGTGAATTCCCAGGATTTCTTGGCTCATGTCGTTTCCCTGCTTGCTGTGAGGACACTATGACCAACCCGTACACTGTGTTTCTGAGTTTTCTATATAGTTTTCAAACTCTTAAGAGTACCTATTTAGTTATTTCCGCCACTAAAATCGAACAGCGCAGACTCATGCAAATTACTTAATTTATACCTTGTTTTTCGTCTAAATTGTCTGCCTAATATATTTTGCCGTATCTACCATAAAATAATCAAAAAGTAAAGTCTTTATGAGAGAGGCAATTGAATTATGGTAAGTTTCAATCGAATTGATGTTGCAGCTAGCGAACATATGGGAGCAGTCCGAGTACCAGTCAAGCTTACAAATGCTGTTGATGAAATCTTAGTCAATCGAGGATTACTTAATCCAAATCAGTTGCGCGTGTGTGAAACTGAAGCACTAGTAGACACTGGTGCAGTTCGTACAGTCGTATCTCAAGCTATAGTACAAGAACTGGGCTTAAAAGTTCGCGCTCAGCAGCTTGCTAAATATGCTGATGGTAGAGAGGAAATGGTGGGACTTACTGAACCTGTAATTATCGAAATCATGGGACGGGAGACAACCGAGGCAGTGTTAGTAACTGGGGATGAAGTCTTAATTGGTCAAACTGTATTAGAAACATTAGATTTACTCGTAGATTGTAAAAATCAGCGTTTAATTCCCAATCCCGCTCATCCCGACCAACCTGTTTTTCGGATTTAGATATTTTTGTCAGTTATCAGCTAATTCCAACTTACGACTTACGATTTACAACTTACAACTTCCCATTACCCATTACTACCCCAATGAACCAATATATCGTTATCTTTGACGGCAATTGCAATCTCTGTACCACTCTCGTTCAATTATTAGAAAAACTAGACCAAGGACAAAAATTTCGCTATATATCCATGCAAGATGAAACTGTTTTGCAACAGTTAGGAATTACATCTCAAGATTGCGAACTCGGGATGATTTTAATTGATGCTAATACTCCCAATCGTCGTTGGCAAGGTACAGCCGCCGCTGAAGAAATTGGCAGACTATTACCGATGGGTGAAATATTTGTCAATGCTTACCGTTCTCTACCTGGCTTAAAATGGATGGGCGATCGCACTTACGAACAAATCCGCGATAACCGCTACACTCTATTTGGCAAACGCGACACGACATATAAAACTGTGTACGCCGCCGATTGTGGCTGCGCTTCTGGGGGAGTCGGAAAAGAGAATTGAGGGAGCAAGACAAGTCACAAGTCAAATTTAACTGGTCACTTGGTTGCTGATAATTACTCCCTGCTCACTACTCCCTGCTCCCTTGACCATTAAACACTTCCATAATCTTGCGGCAAATCTGCTTTAACTTGTCGCTGGATTCTGTTTTGGGTTTTGTTTCGCCTTCACAACGCCATTCCTCAACCGTAGAAAATTGCCACTGTTTGCCACGATGATCGAATCCAGCAGCCTCCACGCCGATGCAACGCCGGACATCGCTGATGGGATCTTGATAAAACCGAATTTGGATTAGGATACTGCGACTCTGAAACGATTTACTCCAACCAGGAAAATGAAAGCCAATATCAACCGAGTCAGGATCGACTAACTCTAGTGTTTCTGGATCGTTCGTCCAAGGTTTCAGATCGGCTCTAATTTCAGGAAACTCTGCTTTGAGTAAATTCACCACCGTAGCAATCTTACTTGTAAACTCCAGATTAATCGCTTGCTCGGCTGCATTCACGCGAAACACTCCTGTAGATTGAAATATAGATGAGAGAAGTGAGGGCAGCAAGATTTCTAGAAAGCTCGCTGCTATTGGTAACTAATTTTAACAATTCCCTGAGTGCTTACTTGCGTGACTTGTGATACAAAAATTGTCATTAGTCATTAGTCATTAGTCATTTGTTATTTGTGATTCACAAATGACTAGCGATCGCCATAACGTTTCGAGCGTGTGGGGTTGCTATAAGGATCGATCTAGTTGAAGACCAACATTTCTAGCGCGGATTTGCGATGAAAAGGTTGATTTTCTATCTTTTGAAGATTGTATTTTTCGACTATGGAACTATCATTGGTTTGACTGTAAAGCGCTAACGTCGCAAATGACTAGTGACCAAAAATTATCAAACCCGTATGTAATCTAAGTTACATACGGGTTTGTGCTTAACGATAATTACTTAAGTATAGTATTAGAGCTAGAGATATTCGGTTTGGCGTCAAGTAAACCTTTGCTTGTTTACTCTATATCAACTGTAAGACTTACTCTATTTTGCTGTCATCAAGAAATGATGAAGATGCACCACTATACTATAAAGAAATGATGTTTTCTACTCGGTCAAGGCTAGAAGAGTCGAGAGTCGGGTGGAATGCGCTGCCGAAAGCGCTTCGTTTTGCCATCTTCGCCATTATTGGTTTTTTGCTAATCTTGATGCTGACGCTGCTAGGAGTGTTCAACAGAGAGCCAATGATGCCTGCACCACCTCAGTTACTGACAGAGCCATTTTTACAACTACCAACAGCCAACTCTGTACAAGTAGTGTGGTTTACAGAATTTGCAGGTAGTCAGCACGCAGTTACTTATGGTGCAGGACTGAAACAAACTGCGATCGCCTCTACAGTTAAACTCAGCCGCACGCGAGAAGATCGAGAGTCCCATGTCGGCGCACAAGCTGAAACCGGACAATACCAAAACATCAAACTGCGAGATATCTGGCGACACGAAGCAAAAGTGACGGGATTAAGTGCTGGGGTGCGCGTCCCCTATCGCGTGTCTAGCGTGCGTGAAGATGGCACGACATTCAGTAGCGGTGAATATACCCTTGCTTCCCTGCCTGAATCTGGAACGCCACTCAAAATTTTACTCACCTCGGATCATCAACTCAAACCGATGACAGCAGCAAACTTGCAAAAAGTAGTAGAGACGGTAGGGAGAGTAGACGGGGTTTTCTTTGCTGGAGATTTAATTAATATTCCCGATCGCGCTTCAGAATGGTTTGACGATAATCGTGGTGGCGCGTTTTTTCCCTGCTTGCAAGGAAGGGCAAAATACGAGATTGCTAAAACAGTGTATCGCGGTGGGGCGATCGCTCAATATGCGCCAATATTTCCCGCGATCGGCAATCATGAGGTAATGGGTAGATATGGTAGTGGCGATAGTTTAGGGGAAGAATTCGAGAATTCTATCCCGCGTGCGATTGCTAAAAAACTTTATCCCGAACAAACAGAAACTCAAACAGAACAATGGTTGAAGGATCGTTCCTTTAATACGAATACCTACGAAGAAATTTTCACGCTTCCCGAAACGAGTCCAGGCGGAAAGACATACTACGCCATTACCTTTGGTGATGTACGGTTGGTAGTGCTGTACGTGACAAATATGTGGCGGTCTTACAATCTCACGCCAGATGTAAGAGGAAAGTACCAAGAACGCCAACAAGATTTAGATCGCCCTGAAACGTGGGGCTATGGACAAGTCATTTTTGGTGAAATTGCTCAGGGTAGTCCGCAATATAACTGGTTGGAAGCGGAACTCAAAAGCCAGGAGTTTCAACAAGCGAAATACAAAATTGTTATGTTCCACCATCCGCCCCATTCTTTAGGAGATAATATCGTTCCTGCTTATACCGATCCGGTACAAATTCGCGATCGCGCTACAGATGGTAGCCTCGAAGCAGTGCGATACGAATATCCTAGAGCAGCAGATTACATCATTCGCGATGTCGTACCTTTGTTAGAGACGGCTGGGGTGCAATTAGTTTTTTACGGGCATTCTCACCTGTGGAATCGTTTTATTAGTAATAATGGCACGCACTTTTTAGAAACATCGAATGTTGGCAATACTTACGGTGCGGCTGTGGGAAATAAAAGGCGAAAAGTCCCACCTGGCAATAATAAGGATTATGTTGCGCTAGGCAATCCGAATGGATTAGAACCTATAGTACCAACCATTGCCCCTTTACGAGGTGAAGACGATAAGCCACAGCCTTATATTGCCAGCAACGATATTACAGTTTTTAGTATTTTCAATACGGCAACAGGTACGATTAGTAGCTATCGATTTGACACGCGATCCCCGGGTTCAGATGTAGTTAAGTTTGATGAATTTGCTTTGTAGAGACGTTTCATGAAACATCTCTACATATATAGCGATTCTCGTTATGATACGATACATTCGTAGGGGCGCACAGCTGTGCACCCCTACAGATCTTGTATTTCATCGAATTGAAAAAGGCTATATAAACAATTAAGGATACAACCCTCGGTCAGATAATGCTTGAGCAACACGACCGACACCCAACATATACGCAGCCCCTCGCAAGGATATTTCCCGCTGCCTAGATTTTTGAGACACTTGCTGATATGCTTGCACCATCAAGTGTTCTAATTCTCGGTTGACGCGCTCTTCATCCCAAAATACATAAGACAGCCCCTGCACCCATTCCAAATAACTCACTACAACTCCGCCAGCATTCGCCAGAATATCGGGTAATACTGTTATCCCTCGTGCTTCTAAGATGCGGTCTGCTTCTAGGGTTGTCGGTCCATTCGCTGCTTCTGCTACAATCGCGGCTTGAATTTGGTTAGCATTATCCTCAGTAATCTGATTTTCTAATGCAGCAGGAATCAGCACGTCGCAGGGTAAAGTTAGCAACTGAGCATTACTAATTGGCATGGCGTTGGGAAAACCCTTCAAACTACGGTGATTTTGAGCCGCAAAACTCTTAAGTGCGGGAACATCTAAACCATTTTCGGCGTACACTCCCCCAGCACCAGTAGACACAGCAATGACTTTTGCTCCTGCTTGATGGAGTAACAAAGCCGCCGCACCGCCAACATTCCCAAAACCTTGAATCGCAATCCGCGATCCCGCCAAAGACTTACCCCGTTCGGCAAGTGCCTCTCGCACGGCAATCATCGTACCCCGTCCCGTTGCCATTTCCCGACCCCGCGATCCACCCACCGAAATCGGCTTTCCGGTCACGATTCCCGGTACGGCGTGACCGACGTTGACAGAATACGTATCCATCATCCACGCCATTTCCCGTGCGGAAGTCCCCATGTCTGGGGCGGGAATATCTACAGATGGTCCAATATCCTTGATCAGTTCGCTCGTATAACGTCTGGTAATGCGTTCTAGTTCTCCCACACTATAGCGACTAGGATCGATCGCAATTCCGCCTTTTGCCCCACCGTAGGGAATACCCAGCAAAGCGCATTTCCATGTCATCAACATTGCCAATGCTGAAACTTCTCGCAGGGTTACAGCCGGATGGTAACGAGTTCCACCTTTATAAGGTCCTAAAATATCACAATGCTGTACGCGATGCCCCGCTAACACTCGCACTTCGCCGCTATCGAGTTTAACTGGAATTGATACGGTGATAACTTTGCGCGGGTGACTCAGCATCACGAGTAGGTTTTGGTCTAACCTTAATTCTTTTGCTGCCTGTTCTAGATAACTACAAGCTTGGTCGTAGGGGCAAATATGAGCCGGAGAGGGAGTTTCTAGCGGCAGTGGGGATGTAGAAACCATATTTTTTCCTCTATTTGATTGCGATCGCCCGATTGCGATCGGATTATCTCTCGATCTCTAGCCTATCCTTCCACGATCGAAACACACTAAATTTCTGTAAAATTCGTTACATTTTCATCAGGGAGCAGGGAGCAGCGGAGATTTAAACAATTTCCGACTTAGGACCTACCAGCAGCCATTTTTGCCGTATTTGCATCTAAAAAATGCTGCGATCGCATGATGTCATAAAGATTTGTCTCTGATTCGAGCAAGCAGGCGTGTCCGCTGTAGGGTAGGACAACTAAACGGGAATTTGGTAAAATTCCGAGCAATCGTTCGGCTTCTGCAATTGAAGGTAAAAGACGATCTTGAGCGCTGGCAATTAGTAGTACTGGTTGTGTTAGTTGTCGTAACTGTGTTTTGTCTACATCGAAGTTCTTGATTAAAGCAATTCGCCAGAGAACTGTTTCTGGGGGTACTGAACGAATGACTTTAAGCATTTCGCGACGATCGCTTTTAGTTACTCTCCCCAAGGAGGCAAGAAACGGTAACAATCCCACTGCCCCAAATTGGTAGAAACAAGACGGCACTAAATTTGCAAATTGCGAACCCCACGCTAAGAAAGGACGAAGTTGTACGGAAGAAGCAGGATTGACCAAAATAATGCGGCTAAATAACTCTGGTGCTTTGACTGCTACTTTCATTGCTAGACAGCCACCGAATGACTCGCCGCACAAGTAAACTTCTCTTTGAGGATTTTTAGCAAGTTCTTTGTGAATCAGTTGAATCACTTGTGCGCTCAACACATCCCAACTTGTCATATCATCTGGTGGAATCATCAAACAACGCACGTCAAAAGCAACTTCTAAACCTTCAGTTTGCGATCGCAATAACTGCCCCGTTCCATCCATACCTGGTAAAAATACGAATAGCGGATACTCCGGCTGAAGTTTTTTCGGACTGAGGAAACAGGGACGATTGGAGACTATTGGTGTTGTTGTAGAAAATCGGGAATCGGTAGGGGCGCACTGCTGCGCGCCCGTACTAGGAAGTCGGGAGTCGGGGAATTTTGAATTTTGAATTTTGAATTTTGAATTTTGAATTTTGAATTGCTCCTCTGCTCCTTTATCATTCATAACTAGTAACATCCTTGACGTAACAGCGTCTCGATTTCTGTCTCGCAGCGCTCGGTCAATTCTGAGACAACAGCTTTTGCTTGTTTGCCCTGATATTGTCTCACCTGCTGGGGTGTAATCCACAAGGGATGACCGACGAGAAGGACAACGCGGCGATAAATAACTAAAGGATGCCAGCCAGCGCGATCGAATAAAGGTTCTGAGGGGTCAAATACGCTCAGCAGCCGCAGCGGTACGGCGGAGGTGTTAACTTCTTCTAAAGAGGCGATCGCCACTGGTAAAACTGCCAAGTCCTTGACTGGTTTATGAATCTCTCCACCCGCAGCTGCCCGAATCGCTAAGTGAGCAAATCCGCGCTGAAACTTTTGCATCTGGTAAGGTTGACTAAATTGCACCATTGGCTTTGTCCCTTCGGGAAAGACTCCCACGGCTTGCCGACGTTGCAATAATTCAATTGCTTGATTAAAAAAGCTTTGTTGGCGATATTGGGGAGTTTCCAAAGGAAAACACCCTAATTGACCCGTGACAATCTCGCGCATGACTGGTACTTGTCCCATGTAATGATGGCAAGCAAAGCGGATTGGACGTTCCACTGCCTTCATCAACAGTGGTGCATCCATAAAGCTACGATGATTGCTCACGATCAAAACGGCACTATCGCGAGGAATACGGTCTTCGTAATAGAGAAACTGTTTGGTTCCCATCGAAGCCAGAAACCAATCAGAAATTTGCAGGGGGCTGTTTCCACTCATGCACTACTTTGTATAGTTCTTTTATGAGATCGGCAGCCGGCGATCGCTCGAACGAGTTGCTGCTGTACTTAATCTATTTTTACATTTCTTTGCGAACCCGATCGCATATCTTTGGGAATAGGAGTGAGGAGCGAGGAGCGAGGAGTGAGGGGACAAGGGGGACAAGGGAGAGAAGAGAGCCCAGGGAGCTGAGGAAGTTGAGGGGACAAGGAAGACCAGGGGGACAAGGGAGAGAAGAGAGCTGAGGGAGCGATCGGGAGCTGAGGAAGTTGAGGGGACAAGGGAGACAAGGGGGACAAGGGAGCAATTACCAATTACCCATTACCCATTACCAACTACCAATTCCCTACACCACTCTCCACTTATACAGTTTCTATCAGAAATTGAGCTAATTTTATAGAGTTTAATTATTCGATCGCGATCGCAAGAGTCATAACTCAAGTAATTATGTAGTTGCATTAAAAGTAATGAAAATATATAACTACCAAGGCTGATATATGATAGAGGGAGTTTTTAAATCCTCTGCTTAAGATTCATGAATTTTGCCGATCGCAGCAAAGACACATTCGCTGTTACAACGCCACTATATTACGTCAACGACTTACCTCATATCGGCAGTGCTTATCCAACGATGGCAGCAGATGCGCTAGCTCGGTTTGAGCGATTGTTGGGTAAATCCGTACTCATGATTACAGGCACAGACGAACACGGGCAGAAAATTCAACGAGCAGCAGAAAGTCACGGGCGATCGCCTCAAGAGTATTGCGATCGAATTTCATCTAGCTTTGTCTCTTTGTGGGAGCTGTTGAACATTCAATACGACCGCTTTAGTCGGACGACAGCAACTCAACATGAAGCCATTGTCAAAGAATTTTTTGGGCGAGTTTGGGATGCAGGAGATATTTACTCCGATCGCCAGCAAGGATGGTATTGCGTTTCCTGTGAAGAATTTAAAGAGGAACGAGAATTATTAGAGGGGAATTACTGCCCGCTGCACCCAAATAAACAAGTAGAGTGGCGAGACGAACAAAATTACTTTTTTCGCTTGTCGCGCTACCAAGAACAACTAGAAGCACATTATCAAAAATATCCCGATTTCATCCAGCCAGTCAGCCGTCGCAACGAAGTGCTGAACTTTGTCAGTCAAGGCTTACAGGATTTTTCGATTTCGCGAGTGAATGTAGATTGGGGTTTTCCCGTTCCCGTCGCGCCAGAACAGACGCTCTATGTCTGGTTTGATGCATTGTTAGGATACGTGACGGCGCTGCTCGATCCTGACAGCGAAGCAACTTTGGAAAATGCTTTAGCTCAATGGTGGCCCATTAACATACACATTATCGGTAAAGATATTCTCCGCTTCCATGCTGTCTATTGGCCCGCGATGTTGATGTCTGCTGGTTTGCCGTTACCAGGGCGAGTTTTCGGACACGGCTTTTTAACCAAAGACGGGCAGAAAATGGGAAAAACGATGGGAAATACAATCGATCCCGTAGCTTTGGTTAAGCAATATGGTTCCGATGCCGTGCGCTATTACTTCCTCAAGACGATCGAGTTTGGTAAAGATGGAGACTTTAGCGAAACTCGATTCATCAATACAGTCAACGCAGATTTAGCAGATAACTTAGGTAACTTGTTAAATCGCACCCTGAGCATGGTGCGCAAGTACTGCGCTGGCAAAGTACCGAGTGTAGGAGAAGTAGCTGCCGAGCATCCTCTGAAGGCGATCGCTACCTCTTTAGGACAGGAAGTGAAACAATACTACGAAGTCCTAGCATTCGACCGCGCTTGTGAAGCGATTCTCGATCTCGTCAGAGCAAGTAATAAATTCATTGATGAGAAAGCCCCGTGGAGTCTCTACAAACAAAAGCGACAGACAGAAGTGGAGGAAGTATTGTATGCTGTGTTGGAATCAGTGAGATTAGCAGCCTATTTACTAGCCCCAATTATCCCACATACTTGCACCGAAATTTATCAGCAATTAGGATTTGCGATTGATTTTAATCACAAAGCTCAAACTTTCATTACCACTCCATTCAGTAGTCACTCAAATTGGGGGATACTGAGCGATATACAACAATTGGGGGAGCCTAGACCAGTGTTTCAACGCATAGAATTGGCTCAAAAGGTTTAACTAATAAGTCAAGCTTACAGGGTCGATAGGAATTACTAAAGATTTGAGCCATCGACCCTGTTCTTTTATAGAGTCTAGTGTTAGCAGGGGCGTTTGCTAGAATCAAGACAATAAAAACTTTCAAAAATAACAATTTTTCTTTTTTTAATAAAAGCTTGAGGTATAACAATCATGTTGAGCAATAGAGATTTTGAAAATAGTTCGATCTTTACGCCAGAACAAGTTTTAGAAAATCGAGGTAAAGTAGCAATCTTTATTGATGGGTCAAATTTATTTTATGCAGCGTTACAGTTGGGAATTGAAATCGATTACACCAAGCTTTTATGTCGGCTAACGGCAGGATCGCGATTGTTGCGCTCGTTTTTCTATACAGGCGTAGACCGTACCAATGATAAACAGCAAGGGTTTCTATTATGGATGCGGCGCAATGGCTACCGCGTGATTGCTAAAGATCTAGTTCAGCTACCAGATGGTTCTAAAAAAGCTAACTTAGATGTCGAGATCGCCGTTGATATGATGGCTTTAGTTGGTGCATATGATACAGCAGTATTAGTCAGCGGTGATGGAGATTTGGCTTATGCCGTAAACGCTGTCAGCTATCGTGGGGCGCGAGTTGAGGTTGTCAGCTTGCGATCGATGACCAGTGATAGTTTGATCAATGTTAGCGATCGCTATATCGATTTGGAAACGATCAAAGAAGATATTCAAAAAACACCGCGATCCGGTTATACCTATCGTCCTCTCTCCAGCCTGGATCTTGTCGAGCAACCATCCCCCGATGGTTTAGATACGATCGAAACTTCAGACACTTAACTAGGGAGCGGAGAGCGCACGAGCGCACGAGCAGGGAAAAAGAGGACAAGGGGGACACGGGAGACACGGGAGAAGTCAGAAGTCAGAACTGATTTTTCTCCCTCAGTTCTCGATCGCTCCCGCAGCTCTTTTCTCTCCCGACTCCCTCTTTTTTTGTCAAGATGGAGGCATGAAAAATAATATCTTTCAGCAATTTTTTATGTTTTCTCGCTGCATGGCAGCACCATTAGTAGGTGTAGTACTTGTAACGTTACTATTTGGCTGCGAGCAGCGAACTCAGACAGCAGAAACAGTTGCTCAAGCTCCCTCCTCGCCTCCTCAGCAAGTGCAGCGCGACTTAACTTTTAATGATGTGATCTTAGAGCAGTCAGATAAGCAGGGAAAATTGTTTTGGAAAGTTAAATCGAAGCAAGCAACGTATAGTAAAGATCGTAAAACCGCTCAAGTAGAAAACCCTGTTGGTCAACTGTTTCAAGACGGCAAACCCGTATACGATATTACGGCAAAAACAGGAGAGATTCAGCAGGATGGAGCAAAGTTATTGCTTAAGGGTGAAATTGTTGCTAAAGCTCCTGCATACAATTTGGTATTGCGCGGCAATGAGCTAGAGTGGCAACCAAACCAAGATTTATTAATCGTGCGCGATCGCCTGACGGGAGAACATCCCCAAATGCAAACAGTCGCTCAAGAGGCAAGAGTTAGAAGTCGAGCGGGAATTGTTGAGTTCTTGAATGGAGTCCAGGCAACTGCAAAAGAATCAAACGTGCAAATGCAGACGGAACAGCTAACTTGGCAGTTTCGCGCTCAAAAGTTGATTGGCGATCGCCCGATAAAATTCGATCGCTACCAAAATCATAAAATTACCGACCGAGGGACGGCAGGTCGTGGCGAGTACGATCTGAAAACAAACATTGCTACCTTGGCGCAAAATGCTCAAATTTCTTTACAAGAGCCACCGCTACAAGTGAATGGCAATTCGCTTAAGTGGAACGTTGACACGAAAACTGTAATTGCAGACCAACCCGTGCGCGTCGTGCAGCGCCAGCAGCAAGTCACTGTGAGTGGCGATCGCGGTAGGCTAGAAACGGAAAAACAAGTTGCCTACATGAATGGCAATGTCAAAGGTGTAGGGCAGAAGCAGCAGACTGTTACATCTGACGCGCTTACTTGGTACATTGAAACTCAGCAAATGGAAGCAACAGGCAATGTTGTTTATCAACAATTTCAGCCGCCAGCGACTCTTAAAGGACAAAAAGCCGTAGGCAAGTTGGACGCACAAAATTTTGTCGTTAGCGGGGGTAGGGTTTCGACACAATTCGTACCGCAACCGTAACAAAGGAATTATAGAGGCGCATGGCTGTGCGTCCCTACAGAGGAAACAAAAAAAGTCCGCTCCCAGCGGACTTCAAAATACATAGCTTATGTGGATAAATCCGAACTAATTTGGAATCCCCTTGCCAAGACAAGGGGATATAGCATTAGAAGCGGAATGTCGTTCTCAGCGTACCTACATAAACCGTGTCGTTGTTGTCGTTATGCTCTGGATTAAAGATGACAATGACACCAGGAGTCACATCAATGTTATCGGTGAGCGGAAAGCGATAGAGACCTTCTAAGTGATATGAAGTATCTTGGTCGCGGCGACCGCCAAAATCATTTTTAGCTGTTCTTGGTGGCTGACCGAAGACTAAACCAAGTACGCTACCTTCTTTACCTACATCTTGTAAAGCCAGGGTTGCTGCCCAGTTCCAAATATCAGCAGTTTGTGAAGGGCTGTCTTCATTGAGCGCTACCGTATAACCGCCCCAACCGCCAAGAGTGAAGCCACCCAACTTAAAGCTAGCTTGTACGGCGTACTGGTTGGTGGATGTTGACGCACCGCTGAAGGGGTTGTTAGAAAAGACACTGCCAGTTGCGCCAGAAACGCTAATACCGTTAGTCGCCGTAATATCGCTTACGGTGGAGTTGTCGTAGGTGTGAACGTAGGTCGCACCGATCGCAATGTTATCACTAGGACGGAAGGCAATCTGTCCCAGAGCGGCATAATCACCATTAAACAAACCAAAAGAATTTGTCGGATCGTTAGCATTCCGAGCTAGATAGCTTGCAGAAGCGCTAATTACACCTTTGGGATTTAAGTTGATAGTTAAACCAGCACCATCACCCGCACGATAAATGGGGTTGAAACGTCCGAACCGAGAAATAGCACCGCGACCGCTGCTTTCTAGTAGAGGGTTGAAGGTGAAGACGTTATCGTTGAATTCCCCATTGTCAAAGTCAACTTTGATATCCGCAATTTCGCCAAGCGGGAACTTGTAATAGAAATCGTCAATTTGAACGTCGTTACCTTCATCGCCATCGAAGCCCAGACGAGTCATATTCGTACCCGTCAGACCCGTGCCAAATGGTACAACGTTGCGAGCTTGCAGACGGGTTCTCAACTCGTCTTTTCCGGTGAAGCTGGTGTTAAAAGTCAGACGAGCGCGGTCTGCCAAAACAGTGTTGACATCGTTGTCATCACCTGTAGGTTCGCCACTTCCAGATGCAGCTAGCTCGTTACCACCGAATACGTCAGAAACGGCAACAATCACTTCCCCACTCAGTTTGGTTGTGGTAGAGAACTGATTTGCTTCTAGTTCTGCCGTCCGTGCTTCTAGAGCATCAACGCGACCGCGCAGGGTAGCTAGTTCCGCCGAAAATTCTTCCTGCAATCGCTGTAAGGTTGCCAGGTCTTCTTTGTTGACCATATCGGCAGAAGCGGTGGCAATCAGTTCGTTCACGCGGTCTAAACAAGCGTTTAAACCTGCGGCAAACTCATAACGGGTCAAGGCGCGGTTGCCACGATATGTTCCATCGGGATAACCAGCAATACAACCGTAGCGCTCGACTAAAGACTGCAAGGCTTGAAAAGCCCAGTCGGTAGGCTGTACGTCAGACAGCTGAGAAACGGACGTGACTTGGGCTAGAGTTTCTGGAGCTTTCTCTTCAGATAACTGGGTAACAGATGTTTGCTGTACTTCTTCCAAAGGTAGGGGTTCAGCAGCTTGAGTCCGAGTTGCTACAAACAGGGTTGCTGTTAGTAAAAGGGGACTTAGTTTGAGAGTATTCCAAATAAGTTTCGACATATATCTTCTCACTCACACCAATGCATAGTTGCTGTTGTCAACTCAAGAGAGATTTCAGCTATTGATCGCTCTTGGCTATCTATAATATTCTCACCAATTCACTCAAATTGGAACCGTGTATGCACTATCGTAAATTCACCGTAATTTCACTGCGATCGCCTCCTAGTAGACTAAATTAGAAGCGGACGAGAACCGGAATTAGACTTTTGCCTTTCCTATTGGTAAACGCAGAATAATGCGTCGTTGGTGTCTTGTTAACAGCCCTTCTTCCTCGAATTGCTGTAACATCCGCGTTACCGATACCCTAGTCGTATTTATAACTTCGGCTATTTCTTGATGGGTAACAGCAACGTCTATTAATCTTCCCAGATCGACATCGCGACCGAATTTTTGACCTAGCCAGATTAAAAACTGCCACAATCTAAGCGAAACGGGTTTGCGGTGAATAATGCTCAGCAATTCCTCTGTTTGGCAAACGTGAGACATCATTGCCTCTACAGTCAAATGCCATAACTCAGATGGAATTATAGTTGTTTCAACACTGGTCAAACACTCAATTTGGTAGGGAACGACTCGCGATAAAGGTTGACCGACTAGATCTCCTGCACCCCAGTAACCCAGAGTAATTAACGTGCCGCTTTCGCTCCAAGTAACAGTGCGCACGGCTCCGCGCTCAATCCGCCATAAAATATTTGGACGAGAGGGAATCAGGTCGTGGCGGGCAAAGAGTCGTTGGGATGACTGAGGAACAAGGCTAGGAGTTGTAGTAGAGATTGCCATAAGACGAGAGGACAAAGGGGACAGTGAGAATTCAAAATTCAAAATTCAAAATTGAGACGGAGACAAGGGAGACAAGGGGGAGAGAAAATAGCTCTCCACTGCTTCATAGCGGTTTTCAATTGGGTAAAACAGACGATCTGTAGGGGCGCACAGCCGTGCGCCCTTACAAATGTCACGCACGCAATCGAGAATTGCTATCATCCTTCTAAAGTTAGTGAGGAAATTTCTGTGGCTTGACCCTGTTGTGTTATGCGACAGAGGGGATTTATAGCTATAGCAAAGACTGACTGTGCGATCCCAAATGGCGATCGCGTTGAGACAAATCAAAATATTATTAGGTAGTAGATCGGGTAAGATTTGCGATCGCGCTTGCCTTTGCCTAAACCATCGCCAAAACAACAATGGGAAAAACGACAGTGTGAAACTTGGCACTTCTGAAGCCATATTTTCAAGTGCAACCGCACTCGCTTTCCCTAGCAAAGACATTAGGGCATTCTGGCACTTGAGCTTCATCAGTCACATGCTCGCTCTTACCTACAACATCTCACCACTAAGCTTTATGACTAAACGTCTCTATTACTAAACTTTTATTATTACTACTTGTTAGCTAGATATTAAAACGCTTAGTTTAAGAAGTCAGTAAGTTTTCATTAAAAAGTGAATTGTCAGTTGTAAGTCGTAGGGGCGGGTTTTGACCAAAGATTTACAGTCGCAGTTGTCTATCTATTTGCGCGCACCCGCCCGTACAGAAGTCGGAAGTCAGTAAGCATCTATTCACCAGCCACCAGCCACTGGTTCCACCGCCACTAGTTACTGGTCACTGCTAAGAGCGTTGTCCGGTAACGATGTAAGCGACTCGCTGACCGACGTTGGTAGCGTGATCTGCCATCCTTTCTAAGTGGCGAATTACCAAAGCTAATAACAACCAAGGTTCTAAAACTCCTTGGATATCTCTTTCTGTTGCTAAAGTGTGATAAAGATTTTCGTATGAGTCGTCTACAACGTCGTCTAATTGCTTGACTGCTAACCCTGCTTGTGCATCTAGATCCGCTAGCGCCATCAAGCTAGCCGCTAACATAGCTTGGGCGTGGTGAGACATAATCTCGATCTGAGGGATGCATTGATGAGGGGGATAGGGAAATAGCTTAATCGCAATTTCTCCTAAGTCCTCAGCATAATCTCCAATTCTTTCTAGGTCTCGCACCAGCTGCATAAAGGCACTTAGTAAGCGCAAATCCTTTGCTACTGGTGCTTCTAAAGTTAGCAGCGCCGCACACTCAATCTCAACGTGGCGATAAAATTGATCGATTTGCTTGTCGAGCAGTGGTAGTTCCTCTGCTGCTGATAGGTTACGGGCAAACAATGCTTGATGACTGAGGCGAAATGAGTTTTCTACCAAAGCTCCCATGCGCAAAATATCTCGCTCTAGACGTTTGAGGCGACGCTCAAAGTGAGTGCGGCTAGGTTGGTGAGGTTGGAAAGGAACAGCATCTACGTTGAGCAATTCTGACACCGTAGTATAAAGGTAGGATTTTATTATTAGTTATAAATCTTGTTAACTGTATCTGTCACTGGCAGGAAAAGCAGATTGTGACGTAAATTACTAACTATATTCACTGTATATAAGCATCTACATTTACTATTATAAGCATCTGCTCTGTCATTGAGTTGGCAACTCAACTTGCAGCCAAGCACCTTTAGTTTCAGGATGGTTCATGGCTTTTACCGTGCCACCATGTGCCGAAACAATTTGTTTGACGATCGCTAAGCCCAAACCACTACCGTGAGTTGTAAAAGGAGAAATTTTCTTTGAGTCGGGTGTTGTTTGTCTAGCTCTGGCTAGATCCCCACGATAAAGGCGTTCAAATACGTAAGGTAAATCGGTCGGTGGAAAGCCGCAGCCAGAGTCAATAATATTTATTTGCACGTAATTAGATTTAGTTTCTGAATTAATTAGTTCGACATTAACCCAAATCGTGCTTTGAAAAGGGCTATATTTGATACTGTTATCGAGTAAATTTAATAACACTTGCGTTAGACGAGACTTATCTGCCTCGATCCACAAAGTTTCTGCACCGGAATAGGATAAACGGAGCTGCTGTCGCTGTGCTAAAGGTTCTATAGTGTGCCATACGGAATCAATCAGCGATCGCAATTCCACTGGTTCGCGCTTGAGCTGACGGCTGGGATCTAACTCTAGTTGGCTTAATTCCAACCAATTTTGCACTAAACTAATCAATCTTTCCACTTCTGGTAAGAGGCGATCGACCCAAAGTTTATATGGTGGTTCGAGTTGTTGCTGTAAGTTTTCTACCACCAATAAAATTGAAGTCAATGGCGTTTTGAGTTCGTGTGCTAAATCGGAAACCCAGCGATCGCGAGTCCGCGCTAAATCGAGCAATGGCTGGCGATTTTCCAAAAATACGCCCACCTGTCCGTTTTGCAGAGGTAAGCTGGCTGCGTTCACTGTCAGCGCTCTCAATTCACTCAGCGCTGCTGCATCTGCACTCGTTCGATGAAACAACCACTCTTTAACCTGCGGCTGCTGTCTTTCTCGCGTTTGCTCGATTAACTGATCCAATTCATAGGAACGCACCCACTCCAATAGTAAGCGCACCTGTCCTGGTTCCCATTTTTGCAAGCCTAGCAATTGCTGTGCCTGTTGGTTGCACCACAACAACTGATTTTCTTCGTCTACTTGCAAGTATCCTACAGGAGCGACTTGCATCAACTGCTCCCAGGTTTGCAGTTTAGCTTGCAACTCTTCCCGTTGCTGTCGCGCCGAAACAATTTCGTGCCGCAACCGAGGGATAGCTCCCAGGGAAGTTGCCATCTCACTATCATTAGATACTATTCGCAGTAAACGCCGCAATCTAGCTTGTAATTGGGTATACTGCCACAACCACAAGCAAATTCCTATCCCTAGTCCCAGCAAAAACGCCAGCAGTACCATCAGAAAGGTTCAGGATCAAAAGTGGGTTAACTATCACTTTAACCCTTCTTACTAGGGAGCAGGGAGCAGGGAAAAGAGAGCTGAGGGAGCTGAGGGAGCGCAAGGTTGCTGAGGGAGCTGAGGGAGCAAGAGCGGTCAACTGTCTTCACGCAGTGTAGCGTCAGCGCCTACTGTCAACTGTTAACCAACAACCATCAACCTATCCAAATCGATAGCCAAACCCGCGCACCGTTACCAAATATTCTGGGTGGCTGGGGTCTTTTTCGAGTTTTTCCCGCAACCAACGAATGTGAACGTCTACAGTTTTGCTGTCTCCAACAAAATCTGCTCCCCAGACTTGGTCGAGCAATTGCTCTCGCGACCAGACGCGGCGCGGATAAGTCATGAAGAGTTCTAGCAAGCGGAATTCTTTAGGGGAAAGGTTGACTTCTTGCGCTCTGACGGTTACGCGGCACTCTTGCGGATAAAGGGTGACATCTTTAAATTGTAGAATCGGGACTTGTGGTAATACGCCTATGCGCTGGCGGCGTAACAAAGCACGACACCGCGCGACTAACTCCCGCATACTAAAAGGCTTTGTCAGATAGTCGTCTGCGCCAACTTCCAAACCCAAGACGCGATCGGTTTCGCTGCCTTTGGCGCTCAAAATCAAGATTGGTACTTGATTTCCTTGGTGGCGGAGCAAGCGACAGATATCTAAACCATTGATCTGAGGCAGCATTAGATCTAAAATCACCAGATCGAAGGGAAAATCTCCGAAGGTAGGTTCGCTACTCTGAAGTAAGGTCAAAGCTGTACGTCCGTCAGCAGCAGTAGCGATCGCAAAACCTTCCGCCTCCAAAGCCATTACGAGCATTTCCCGAATCAGGTTTTCGTCTTCTACCACCAGAATGCGGCTCATGTGCCCGATTTCCACCTTGGGGGAACTGTTGGTCAATTCGCGAGTAAACATCGTTTTTATCGATCTGTTCTTGCACCATTATTATCTAATCGGAAGACATCCGAAATCCTTTCAACTGCAAATTTCTGGAAATTTAGAGAAATCCAGATCTTGACAGTCTGCATTCACCCAGATATATTTTTTACAGTACACTTGTACTATAAACAGATGGATTGCGGTTAGTGTGTAGCTTTGGGCTAATTGCTAAGCGCTATCTGCCAGTTTTTACGGTCATTTCAGCAATTTTACTGCTTTGCGATCGCCTCAAGGAAGGCTAGCTTAGGATCTATATCTTAGGGTATAGCCACGAGTATTCGTTTTAACTTAAATCTCTCTTAAATTTAGTTGCAGGAGTTGCAATATGAATCGATTCGTAGCTAAAGACAGTACAGATCGTTTGTTAACATTTCAACGCATTCTGGCTGATAGAAAGGATATGTCATTAAAAATTGCTACTAAACAAGAGGAGGCGGACAAGGAAAAGAATAAACAAATTCTACAAACTGCTGCTAGCTATACAGTAGATAACATCGTGAAAGGCTTAGCCGAACTGCAACTAGAGTTTGGCGGAATTGTTAACGGACTATCAGAGAAATTATCTAAAGAAACTTCTAAGTTAGACGAACTCAAGCGTGCTATCGAAGTAGAGACTCAAAATTTACAAGAATTACAACAAATTAGAATTGTTGCTGATATTCTGTACATTTTAAATCAAGAGCATCAAGAAAAATTAAAATTAATTGAGCAAGGCGCAACAACTCAGCAGGAAAACTTAGAAAAAGAAATAACGCAAACACGAAAAACTGGGCAGCAAGAGCAAGTAGAGTTTGAAACAAACCTACAATATCAAAATGAATTGTTAGTTAAAGAACGACAGCGAGAAGTGGAAGAGTATCAATATCGACTCGCACAGACACAAAAAATTAACGCTGATACTTACCAACTGAAAAAGCGTACACTTGAAAGAGAAATAGAAGAAGCAACGCAAGCTAAAGAAAAAGATTGGGCAGAACGGGAAAAAGTTTTGACCGAACAACAGTCATTGCTGGGAGAATATACAAAACAAATTGCTGCTTTCCCTACAGAATTAGAAGAAGCAATTAAAAAAGCTAGAGAAGAAGCGATTAAAGATGTCAACCAGGATGCAAAAGTTAAAGCCGATCTATTTGAGAAAGAATGGCAAGCAGCAAAACAGAGTTACGAATTACAAGTGCAGTCTTTAGAGCAAGTTATTACTAGACAAATAGAGCAAATTGAAAACTTAACAGCGCAAATGCAAGCCGCACAGCAACAAGCTCAAGAATTAGCATTGAGAGCCTTTCAAAATGGAACTAGAGGTTAGGGGAAGAATGAAAATATAAGGGAGACAAGTCAGGAACCCTCTTTCTTCCCCTGCTCCCTGTTCGCTAATAACTAAAAACTGAAAAGGAGATTATTTATGGTAGTAAGAAAACTAAGTGAAAAGAGTACGAAAGCTGAGATCCTAGCGGCTTATGAGGAAATGTCGAAAGAAAAAACCATTCTGAAATCTCAACTCGATAAATTAGCTAAGGAAACTCTCGTAGTTCAAGCAAAACCAATATCCGAGCCAAAACTAGCTATGAATCAATCTGCAACCGTGCAACAAAGAATGAATTCTATTATTGATAACTTAGGCAAAATTCAGCTAGGAGTTGGTAGTGCTGTCAGCGAATTATCAGAGCAGCTTACTACAGAAGCTTCCAAATTACAAGAGATTCGTCGTAATGTGGCAACTGAGACAGAACAATTACAAATTCTACATAGTCTAAAAAAGATCGATGACACAACTTTAGATAGCTTGATTAAGAGCTATGAAGACAATTCAAAAACTTTTAGCGAGGAGTTTAGTCAGAGACGAGAAACTTTAGAGCAGGAAGTAGAAACAAAAGTTAAGGCATGGAATAAAGAGCAAGAAGAATATAAAGTCAAGATTAAAGAACGAAATGAAACTCAAGCAAAAACTCGTCAAAGAGAGACTGCGGAGTATAAATATAATTTAGAATTGCAGCGTAAATTAGCGGTAGAAGAATACGAACAAACTCAAAAAAATATTTATCGAGAATTAGAGGAGTTTCAGCAAACCCAAGAGAAACAATGGACGGAAAGAGAAAAAGCGATCGCGGAACGCGAAAAGCAGTTTGCAGAAGCAAAAGCTAAAGTGGAAGTCTTTCCTAAAGAAAAAGAAGCGGCACTGAAAAAGGCAACAGAAGAAGGAAAAGGCATCGCTCACTATCAGGCAAAGATTAAATCGGATTTATATGCTAAAGAAGTCGAAGGACAAAAGCGATTTTACGAACAGCGCGTCCACTCTTTAGAACAAACTATTCAAAATCAAGAAGCGCGGATTCAAAGCCTTGCTAAACAATTAGAGGCAACTTCCAAACAAGTACAAGACTTAGCTGTGAAAGCTATTGAAGGGGCAGCGAATGTAAATTCTTATCAAACGGTTAAAGAAATTGCTTTGGAGCAAGCTAAGAACGCCCAGAAAAACAAGTAAGTGCATTCTTCTACAGCTCAAGATGATTGCTCAAGTGTAAGCAACAAGTGTAAGCAACAAGCTATTATTTTAGTAAGATCGGCGCGATCGGCTACAGGTAGTCGGACATACCAGCCTAGCCTGCATGGAAGTGGAAACGACAAATGCAAGATCGACAATTTAGAGAAACTGACGAGATCTACGAAAGCTTAATGGCGCTCAGCAACCAAGCTTTAACGAGCAATCATTATGAAGCTGCTTACCATATGCTAACAGCCGCCATGCACTATGTGAGCGATCTAGGCGACGAACAGTATCTTGCAAGAGTCGAGCAGGAGGCGAAAGCGCAACGCAACTGGATTGACTCCCATACGCCGGAACACCGACTGTCCACGCAGTCAGTCAACAAGCATCATGGGAAGAACTTGTATGACATGTTGGCACGACAGGCAACAGCACAGATCGCGATCGCCAAACAAAAAAATCGAATTAATAGTCATCGGCGTTATCCTTGGCTAGGAGAGCAGTCAGGAAAATTGTTTCCAAAAGAAAAGCAAACAGAATAATTTGACTTGCTGCTTTTGGATTCGATCCTTTCTTTACAAGGAATTTGACTGGTGAGATTACTGGTTCTGGAAAAATAGCAGACTGTCTCATGCCAGTTGATGAAAAAACTATTAAATATTGACACTCGATGGTGAATCGAGGGCAGAAATCATATTTGGTGTAAACAACATTACAAATCTCTACAATCTGAATCGGTAAGCTGTTGAAAACCCTCCGATTGCTCAACAACCGCCATCTCCTGGCGGTTTTTTATTTTCGATCGCGCGATCGCCTTGTAGAGACGTTACATGTAACATCCCTACACTGAAGAACGGCGACGGCGACAGCGTTCGGAACAGTATTTCACCTCATCCCAACAGTCTGCCCATTTTTTGCGCCAGGTGAAGGGGCGTTGACACACTGGACAAATTTTTGTTGGTAGGTCAGATTTAGATCGAGTGCGTGCCATATACAGTTGTTGAGAGAGTAACTAAATTTTACGGAATTGTGAATGAGTCTACTTCCCCCTCTTACAGTAAAAATGGGCTTGCAGCCCCCGGCTACCCCTTGGCAGCGGTAAGAATCGTGCTGGTGGAACCAGCAGGTTCGCTGAATGTGGGAGCGATCGCCCGCGTGATGAAAAATATGGGTTTGCAGCAATTGGTGTTAGTCAATCCCCAGTGCGATCCGCTGTCGCTGGAAGCACAACAAATGGCAGTCCATGCATTCGATCTCTTGCAAGCCGCCCAAGTTGTCGAAACGCTACCAGCAGCCTTGCAGGGGTGTACGAGGGCGATCGCTACGACTGCTCGTCCTCGCACCTTAGACATCCAATTAGAGCAGCCTCAAGATGCTTTACCTTGGTTAATTTCAACCTCAGAACAAGCAACAGCCTTGATCTTTGGTCCCGAGTCGCGAGGATTGAGTAATGAGGAAATGTACTACGCTCAGCGCTTTATCCGCATTCCCTCCAACCCTGCCTATCCTTCATTGAATCTAGCTCAGGCAGTGGCGATCTGCTGTTACGAACTGGCGAAATACAGCCAATTGGGAGTTAACGATGACAAGAGTGCGATCGCGGTTGACTACGCCTCTGTAGAAGCTTTAGAAGGGTTTTACCAACAACTTGAAGCACTACTACTCAAAATTGGCTATCTTTATCCTCATACTGCTACTAGCCGCATGGAAAAATTTCGTCAACTATTTAACCGCACTCAGTTAGAAAATACTGAAGTATCAATGTTGCGGGGGATATTAACTCAGATGGAGTGGGCTATGAAGAATTCGGAAGCGTGGAAGTCGGAATTCGGAAGCGATCGGTGATTAGCGATCGCTTATTAGTGCTTTTCTAGGCTATATTTCATCTGAAGATTTATCGCCATTACAAATTGGTTGAGATAAACTTTGACCCAATACTACTTGCTTTTACAACTCATGCAAGCAGTGTTAGGTTATTGTTCAAGTCCAGTTCGCCCTTGTTGTCTTCTGTAAGTCAATGGTATTAGAAAGCGGGTCGTCAAATTCAGGTAAGCGGTCAAACGCTGGGCATAAAAAAGGTCTAAGTAGTTCGCAGCAGCGCGAACAGGCTAAGATGCGCAATCCACGTGGGCGTTTCTCACCACAAGACGCTCGTATAGTCTCTGGGGAATCTAGAAACAGCGATAGGAAAAACCGTAGCCAAACAGTGACTTCTTCTGGAGATAATGGTAGCAGAAGAGTTACTGGCGAGACACTGCCAACACCAACTAGAAAACAGAGTAAGCAAAGACAACACCCGCAGCGTCAAAATAAATTGATTGTATACGCCTTGCGGTTGTTAATTCTGGGAATTGGCATCAGCGCGATCGCGGGTACGGTGCTATCGGCTTTAGACCCTACCACACGCATCACCTCTGAAGAAATACCAATTACGGCGATGGAAGTTATGCCGCAGCTACAAGCTAGAGAAACTATTGCCCATGCTGCACCACTTCAGCCAACCCAAGAAATTACAGCACTAAAAACGCTGATGCAACAATTGGCAGCGAACAACACTCAGTTGTTTCCTGGCATGTTTTTTATCGATACCGAGACAGGCACTTATCTAAATTGGAATGGAGATACAACTTTTGCGGCTGCAAGTACGATCAAATTTCCCATCTTGGTTGCTTTTTTTCAAGATGTAGACGCGGGCAAGATTCGATTAGACGAAAAGTTAACTTTAAAAAAAGAATTAGTTGGTGGTGGTGCGGGAGGCTTTCAATACAAGCCGTTGGGTAGTCAGTTTACTGCCTTAGAGACGGCAACTCAAATGATTATTGTCAGCGATAACACGGCAACTAATTTACTCATAGAGCGTTTGGGTGGCATTGCAGCTTTGAATCAGCGGTTCAAAAACTGGGGTTTAACCGTAACAGAATTGCGGAACTTGTTACCAGACCTGGAAGGGACAAACACGACCAGTCCTAAAGATTTAGCTCAATTGATGGTAGCAGTGCAAAAAGGAGATCTAATTTCCGTCAAATCGCGCGATCGCCTACTCAATATTATGCGCCGCACGCAGACAGCTACGCTATTACCAAAAGGATTGGGACCAGGGGCGACAATTGCTCACAAAACTGGAGATATTGGTTCAATGGTAGGGGATGTCGGTTTAGTCGATCTGCTCAGCGGTAAACGCTATGTTGCCGTTGCTATGGTCAAGCGCCCCCACAATAACGTGCAAGCAAAAGAATTGATCCGGCAGGTCTCGCGTGCTGCTTACCAGGAGTTTAGTAAGTGAGCGGTAATTGGTAGTTGGTTGTTAGTGTGTCTTCAATTCCGAATTCCATTCATGTAGTGTAGCGTCAGCATTTATTCCGAATTCCGAATTCTCATCAGTCTGCTGCTAGTTTTTGAGCATTTGCTAACTGAGTTTCTAATTCTGCACGGGGAAATCCTAAATCGATCGCTTGTTGATAGGAATCCCGTGCTTCCCGATATCTTTTTAGTTCTGTTAAAGTATCTCCTCGATTCGCCCAAATAAAAGGATCTTGTGGTTGCCGTTTAATTGCTTGGTCAAAGGCTTCGAGGGCTGGCTGATGGCGTGCTATTTCTGTTAACGCGATACCTTTTCCTAGCCAAGCGGGATGAAAGTTATCTCTGAGTTGTATGGCTTGGTCAAAAGATTCGATCGCTTCTCCTTGGCGCTTTAAATGTTGCGATAGCAGCATCCCACGATTGTACCAAACCTGATAATCTTTAGGACGAATTTTACTTGCTTGATTGTATGCTATTAGCGCATCTAAATAATTGTTTTCTCCTAATAAAACTAGCGTATTACCTTTGCCCATTAAGGCTTCATAGAAATTGACATCGATATCTATTGCTTTTTGATAAGAATCAAGCGCTTCTTGAGGACGATTTAATTTTAGTAAAACAGTTCCTCTGTCAGTCCAACTAATTATATCTCTCGGTTTTCTCGCCAGAAGATCGTCATAGGATGACAACGCTTCTTCAAAATACAGTCTGGCAGATTGCCCTCCTTTCATCTGTTCGACTGTCAAACCTATTTGCTGCCAAATACTCGGATCGTTAGGTCTGAGTTGTTTAACTTTTTCAAAAGATTCTGAAGCTTGCTGAGATTGATTTAAGCCTAGATGAACTAAACCTTTTCCGCTCCAAGCTTCCACATTATTTGGATTAATTTTTAAGACTTTTTTATAAATGTCTAATGCTCGTTTATATGCATCTCCGCCTAGCTTATATAAAACTTTGCCTTTATTAACTAGGATTTTTGGGTCGTTCGAAAGCAGCAACGGTCAAAGTGCAGATTGTTGAAGGTGGACTGGAAGACATTCGCGTCACGGGGACGCGGCGACTGAATCCCAAGTATGTTCGCAGTCGATTAGCGATCGCAACTACTAAACCTTTGAACCGATTCAAACTGTTGGAAGCACTGCAACTATTGCAGCTCAACCCCCTGATTCAAAATCTGTCAGCGGAATTGTCGGCTGGTTCGCGTCCAGAAACAAGCTTGTTGGAAGTTAGGGTGACAGAAGCAGATTCTTTGCGGACGGAATTATTTGCCGATAACGGTCGCGTTCCCAGTGTGGGTAGTTTTCGGCGGGGAATCGATTTCAGGCAAGCTAACTTATTTGGGATTGGAGATGGCTTGAATTTGAAATACACCAACACTGAGGGTAGTAATGCTTTCGACCTGAGTTATACAGTACCCTTTAATCCTCGAAATGGGACGTTTACCCTAGCGAGTGGGTTTATCGATACCAATGTTGTCGAGCCGCCTTTCGACCGGATTGATATTACGGGAGACTCGTTTTACTTGGAATTGAGTTCTCGCCAACCGATTATTCAAACGCCAACGCGAGAGCTAGCATTAGGTTTAACTTTATCTCGCCAGCAGAGTCAGACCAAAATTGGTGGGGAAGAGATTCCGATTTCACCTGGAGCCGATGAGGATGGGGAAACCAAGGTATCTGCAATTCGGTTTTTTCAGGAATATACCCAACGCAGCCCCCAACAAGTTTTTGCCCTACGTTCTCAGTTCAGTTTAGGGGTGGGGTTGTTTGACGCAACGATTAACAGCGATCCGCCCGACAGTCGATTTTTCGCTTGGCGAGGACAAGGGCAGTACGTGCGACAGTTAGCACCAGATATGTTGTTTGTCTTGCGTTCCGACCTGCAATTTGCTTCTGAAACCCTCGTACCGTTAGAACAAATTGGCATTGGTGGTTTTCAGAGCGTTCGAGGCTATCGACAAGACCAGTTGTTGACTGATAATGGCTTGTTTACTTCGGCAGAAGTGAGATTGCCAGTGCTACGAGCAAAAGATATTGAAGGAGTTTTGCAGGTTGTTCCTTTTGTTGATTTTGGTTTGGGTTGGACTGGTTCTGACAATCCCGATCCCGATCCTAATAGTTTGGTGGGTGTTGGTTTGGGATTGCAATGGCAAATGGGCGATCGCTTGAATGCTCGTTTGGATTATGGTATTCCGCTGACGGATGTTGATTCGCGAAATCGCACTTGGCAAGACAATGGTTGGTATTTCTCGGTAAATTACAGTCCTTTTTAATTATGAAATTAGTGTGGCGATCGCTCTTTTTGTATTCATTTTTTATTGCGAGTTTGGTTAGTCTAGTTCCGCTGGCTAGGGTCAAAGCACAGATCGAACCGGATAATACTTTAGGAACGGAAAACTCTCAAGTAGTGCCTGATATCGTTGATGGAGTCGATTTGATTAATGGTGGTGCGACTCGCGGCTCCAATCTTTTTCACAGTTTTCGCGAGTTTAATCATAGATGAGGGAAGAGGAGCTTATTTTGCTAATCCTGATGGTATTGCCAACATTTTCAGTCGCGTTACAGGGGCAAATCCCTCAAATATTTTGGGTAGGTTGGGAGTATTAGGTAATGCCAATTTATTTTTGATTAATCCCAATGGAATTTTCTTCGGACGCAATGCCAGTTTGGATTTAAGGGGATCGTTTTTTGCGAGTACGGCAGATAGTTTAGTATTTGACAATAATTTTGAATTTAGTGCTAGCGATCGGGCTGCGCCACCGTTGTTGACTGTAAATATTCCCACTGGGCTACGATTTCGAGATAATCCTGGGAGTATTAACGTAACGCGGGATGTTAATACTAATCTAGTTGGACTTCAGGTAGTCCCAGGAAGAACTCTAGCACTGATAGGCGGTGACGTTACCCTTGATAGCGGATTTCTAGCAGCACCAGGAGGACGAATTGAGTTAGGGGGACTCTCAGCAACAGGAACGGTTGGAATAAATAATGACGGTAGCTTGAGTTTTCCCAATAGTGTAGCGCGAGGAGATGTATCGCTGACTAATAATGCTTTTGTCAGTGTCAATGGTGTTGGGGAAGGTAGTATCGCAGTTAATGCCCGCAACCTAGATATATTTTCAGGAAGTGGCTTATTCGCTGGAATCCTGCCAAATCAAGGGGCAATTAGCGCTCAAGCAGGGGATATTACAATTAATGCAACCAATAGAGTAAGAATTGCTGGAGAAGCCAATTCACCTTCACCTAGTACGATTCTCAACTCGGTAGGTGGGCAACTAGTAGGAGATACAGCAATCGGAAATGCAGGCAATGTCATCATCACCACAGAAATCCTTGAAGGAAGAGGCAATTTTGCGATTGGCTCCTCTACGTTTGGACAAGGAAATGCTGGTAAGGTGGTTATTACAGCCAGCGATCGCGTTTCTCTAGAAGGTTTAGCAGGACTTGGTAGGGGAATTGCTAGTGCTGTAGGACAATCTGCTAGAGGCAGTGCCAATGACATTATTATCGATACGCGCTCTCTTTCGTTATCTAACTCTGCTTTAATCACTACTTCCACTCTAGGACAAGGGAATGCCGGAAATATTCAAATCAAAGCAACTGATTCCATTTCCGTAAGTAGTAACTCAAATTTGCAGGCTATTACTTATACATCAGGAGATTCAGGTAATATCAGTATTGAAGCTGCTAATGCCGATGTCTCTTTTGATGGGCAAGGAAGTTTCGCCAGTACTTCTGTAGGCAGAGGCAACATACAAGGAGTTGAGTTTGTAGGAACTGGTCAGGGTGGTGATATTACTCTCAATGCTCGTAACCTCTTCGTGAGTGATGGCGCTAGTGTAATAACCAATACATTTGGACGAGGAAATGCAGGAAATGTGACGATTTCTGCTGGTAATCTAGTCTCTCTCGACCACAGTTTTGTTAGAAGCAATGTAGAAGTTGGAGGACAGGGTAATGGTGGAGACATCACGATTTTTACTGGGTCACTTACGGCGATTGGTGGCGGATCGATAAGTGCTAGCACCTTTGGACAGGGAAATGCAGGAAACATTAAGATTACTGCTCGCGACACCGTTTCCTTCGATGGTACGGATAGAACAGGTAATTTTCCCAGTGCTGCCTTCAGTACTGTAGAAGCAGGAGGTGTAGGCAAAGGCGGGGATATTAACATTGCCGCTAGGTCACTCTCGTTGACAAATGGCGGTTCGCTCAACACCTTCATTCGTGATGCCTCTCGCACACAGCCTGGTGGTAACGGCAACGCAGGAAATGTCAAGCTCGATATTCGAGATACTGTGACGATTGCTGGAATCAGCAACAGTGGTATCGGTAGCGGCATTTTCAGTACTGTAGAAAACGGAGCGCAGGGCAACGGTGGCAGCATTGAATTTATCGCTGGCTTGCTCACAGTGACTGATGGCGGGCAAATCAATGCTAGTACCCGTGGACGAGGAAATGCAGGAAGTATCAGACTCACTGCTGATTCTCTATCTTTGATAAATGGTGGTCAACTCAATACCAATAGCAATGTAGAGAACTATCAAGCAGGCAACATAAAATTAACTATTGCTAAAGATATCCGATTGGATAACCAAGCATTAATTGCTGCTGATACTCAAGGTGGTCAAGGTAATATCGAGCTGGAATCGCGCGATCTAATCTTACGCCGCCAAAGTAACATCACGACCAATGCCCAAGGTGATGTTACTGGAGGAAATATCACGATTAATACTGGAAATCTCGTTGCTTTGCCCAGAGAAGATAGTAACATCACTGCTAATGCTGAAGAAAGCTTTGGTGGCAGAGTAAGTATTGCTGCTGATGGTATTTTTGGCATTAGGTTTCGAGAACAACCAACTCCAGAGAGCGATATTACTGCTTCTTCCACACTAGGAACGGATTTCAGCGGTACTGTCGATCTCAATACTCCAGATGTAGATCCTAGTCGCGGGTTGATTGAATTGCCGGAAAATGTAGTCGATCCTTCGACACAAATTGCTCAGAACCCCTGCCAGCGCAGTGTAGGAAGTGAATTTACCGTGATAGGACGGGGAGGATTGCCACCTAGTCCCAACCAAACCCTCAGCAGCGATAACGTGCGAGTTGGTATAGTTTCACCTGTTCCTAGTAAAGCTAATACTGCGACAACAAATATTAACTTACCATCCGTAAATTCTCATACTCAAGAAATCGTACCTGCTCAAGGATGGGTGTTCAACAACAAGGGTGAGGTGATTCTCACGGCTTACGATCCAACGAATAAAGGTGTTGAGCGTTCTAGGCAAAATCCTGCTACTTGTGCGGCACGTTAATTTAAAAAGTCAAAAGTTAAAAGTCAAAAGTCAAAATTTGGGAATTTTTCAAATTAAATATGGACAAGAAAAAGAGCTGGGCGATCGGAAATTGTAGCTATGCGGGCAAAACCCACCTGCGCGGGTTATTTAAAATTCTATTTATGCGATGTACGATTTTTTTCTTAGCCACGCCACTTTGCTCAAGTCGGGAAACCCGCCCATGCAAGTGGCTCCCCTTTTTAAGGGGATTGGGGGATCGCAGAACTACGCTACTCATGAAGAGATCCCCCCTAGCCTCCCTTAAAAAGGGAGGAAAAAGTGAAAGTTGCACATTGCGTCTAGTTTTTTTCTTAGTCCGCGCAGGCGGAAAGAGTTTGTGTAAAAGCGAATTTGATTCGCCCCGATTGTGGGGAAAACTTGCCAGTCCTCGCAGATCCCCCCAACCCCCCTTAAAAAAGGGGGCTATGAGATTGAAGTTATTTCTGGTAGTTTTACTATTTTTTTTGTCGGCAACAGTTACACCTGTTATTGCTTCAAATTTATCGAATTCTGTTATCCAAGCTCAACAAACTACTACGCAACTTACTAATAATGCAGCCAACTTATTTCAGAGTGGAAGATATCAAGAAGCAGTAGAGGCATGGAAGCAAGCTATCAGTGCATTTGCCGCTCAAAAAGATAGTCTAAATCAGGCAATGGCGCTGAGCAATCTATCTTTAGCTCACCAAAAATTAGGACACTGGGAACTAGCAAAAAAGGCAATCGCTAACAGTTTAGCTCTCTTAAAAAATCAATCTCAAAGTCAAGAAGAACAAAAAATTCTGGCTCAAACTTTAGACATTCACGGGAATTTGCAAAGGGAGATGGGGCAAGCAACAGATGCTTTGTCAACTTGGCAAGCTGCAACGAAAATTTACGAGCAAATTGAATCAAGTCTAGCAGCTCAAAGCAAAATTAACCAAGCTCAAGCGATGCAAGATTTAGGACTTTATTCCCGTGCTTGCAAGACTTTATTAGAAGTAGTAAATGTGAATATAAAAGCTGATGATTGTCAAGACATAAGTTTGATATCTTCAGAAGAATTAACAAATAAACTACAAGCCGTAGCGACAAAAACACCGACTCTAACTCAAATAGTCGGATTGCGAAGTTTAGGCGAATTACTTCGCTCGATCGCCTAGCCAGAGCGATCGCTAATATTTTTAGAAACGAGTTTAGAACTAGCGCAAAAATTGAATTCTTCCGCAGAAGTAGCTGCAACTCATCTCAGCATTGGTAATACAGCACAAACTTTATCAGAAACAGAAAGAGTTCGCCGCAAACGCGAGAGCAACCAAGAAAAAGCATTAACTGCTTACGATGAAGTCATCAGGCTAACTTCCTCGTCAACCCTGCGTCAGCAAGCACAGCTAAATCAATTGACTTTATTGTTAAAACTTCAGGACTTCGATCGCGCTGCTCAATTATGGCGATCGCTCTTTCCCCAACTAACTATTTTAACCCCCAGTCATACAGGTGTTTATCAACAGCTGAATTTTGCCCAAAGTTTAATTAAGTTAGCCTTTGTAGGGGCGGGTTTATCAGATATGTCTGGAAACAAACCAATAATCCAGCTAAACCTGCCCATCCAAAAGTCAGGAAATGCAAAAATACAACTACCAACATTTGAGCAAATCGAGCAACTTTTAATCCAAGCAACCGCACAAGCTACAACTTTAGGAGATAAACGCGCTCAAGCCTACGCTTTGGGGTATCGAGGTGAATTGCACGAACTGGCAGGAAAACAGAATTTATCACTAGCCGAGCAGTATACTCGACAAGCCCTCAGTATCGCCACCAATTTTGAAACCCCAGATATTGCCTACCAAATGTTTTGGCAATTAGGACGCATCCAGAGAGCAAATGGCAATATTCCAGAGGCGATCGCGGCTTATACTAAAGCCTACGATGCCTTGCAATCAATACGTAGCGATCTCGTCGCCATTAATCCAGAAGTCCAGTTTTCGTTTCGCGAAAGTGTTGAACCAGTCTATCGCCAGTTGGTAGAACTCGATTTAGAATATGCCTCTAGCTTGGAAAAAACGGGCAAGCCAAAGGATGGCGCGAAATATCTTACCCAAGCACGAAATGCGATCGAATCTCTACAACTAGCAGAACTTAACAATTTTTTCCGCGAAGCCTGTGTCGAAGCAAATCCCCAACAGATCGATCGCATCGATCCCAAAGCAGCAGTAATTTATCCGATTATTTTCCCAGATCGGCTAGAAGTACTGCTGAGCTTACCCAATCGAGATCCCAGCCTGCATACGCAAAAAATTCCGCCCGCACAGCTAGCCAACACCATAGAAAGCGTACAGCAATCGCTGATCGAGCCTCAGAGCGTCGTACAGGAATTTTTACCCCAATACCAACAACTGTACGATTGGCTGATTCAACCCCTAGAAACAGAGTTAGCCAAATCTCAGGTTAAAACCTTAGTTTTCGTCCTCGACGGAGATTTGCGAAACATCCCAATGGCTATTTTGCGCGATCGCCGCAGCAATAAATATCTCATTGAAAAATATGCCTTGGGCTTAACTCCAGGCTTACAACTACTCGATCCCAAACCGATTGCAGATGTCGAGCCGAAAGCTTTAGCAGCAGGAATTAGCAAAATTCGTCCTAACTTTGCTCCTCACCAAGGTTTTGAACCACTGAACAACGTGCAAGTAGAACTTGCCCAGATTCAAAAACTAGGGTTAGCAGCCCAGGAATTTCTCAACGAACAATTTACCAGTAACCAAATTAAGCAGGCAATTAGCGATTTTCGGTTTCCCATAGTCCACCTGGCGACTCACGCCCAGTTTAGTTCTGTAGCTGACGATACTTTTATCCTTGCCTGGGATCACCGAATTAACGTCAAACAGCTAGGTAATTTACTGCAAGATAATCCAATAGGACGCGAGCCAATTGAATTGTTAGTGCTAAGCGCCTGCGAGACAGCCAGCGGAGACAAAAGGGCTACTTTAGGACTCGCAGGAGTTGCAGTAAGAGCAGGGGCAAGGAGTACGCTAGCAACGCTGTGGGCGGTACAGGATGAAAGCACTGCTAAGTTTATGGGCGAATTTTATCGCCAGATCGAACAAACCAGGAAGACAAAAATCGGTAGTCGCGCCGAAGCAATGCGTCAGGCGCAACTATCGCTGCTGCAAGACAAGCGGTACAGCCATCCTCACTTTTGGAGTCCGTTTGTTTTAGTCGGTAATTGGCAGTAGATAAAATACACGTAGGGGCGCACAGCTGTGCGCCCCTACGAATTGCGTCCCCTACGAATTGCGTCCCCTCCGAATTGCGCCCCTACAAGTGTATTACCTAAAAATCAGGTGGTAGCAGGACCCGATCGACCTCAATAATCACGCCATTTTGAGTGACAATCGAGGGGTGCTTGCCATTAGCATCGTTGAGCTTCACCGTCCCATCAGGAGCGATCGCAATTTTGACAGCATTGCCTTCAACTGTGGCGATCGCACCGCTATCGACGCGATCGGGGGTAACATGACCTGAGACGACGTGATATTGCAGTACTTTCTTCCGGTTTTCTGGCTGGCTGTAGCGCTGAAAGATGTCTTTAGGCAAGGCATTAAAAGCATCATCAGTAGGCGCAAAAATCGTGAATGGTCCCGATTGCTTTAAAGTATCCAGTAAACCAGCTTCTTTTAGCTCATCAACGAGATTGGCAAATTTAGCTTCTTTGGAGAGAGTATCGGCAATACTGCTCTTAAAACTGCGATAGGGATAGCTACTATAAGCAGAAGGTTGAAATAGCGCGTAACGAGGATAAAATCTGGCAGCCACAGGAGCAGCAACTAGGGCAAAAACTCCAGCAACTCCCGCCAAACCAGCTAATTTCCACCAAATTCTCATCGAGAAATTAGACTTTTGAATATTCATAGATTAGTCTTGTAGTCAGGATTTGTCCTAAAAAATAGATTATCCGAGCGATCGCACCACCATCTACCTATACAGTTGCTAGCAGTTGGATTCGCAAAACTTCCTGCATAAATCAACGATTTTGTAGGTATATCTAGCATTTACCAAAATTGTTACGGCAGGCGATCGCTATTTTGAGAGAATGAAGGTCGTAAACTGCTGGCACAAGGCACAAATTATCAACAGCGCGAATGTCATGCGCAAACGTTGTAAAGCCTCTCTAGATTCTTTGCAGCGTTTTATCCGGTTTCTGACTTCTGTACGGGCGGGTTTGACCAATAACATACTCGTCTAGCTACAGTCAGCACAAATCAACCTGCCCCTACGACTCCTGATTTTTGACTTTTGACTTCGCCATGACTATCACTATTTCTCTCAAGGCTGACAACTTCAACAGCTTAGATGTATTGCCAGCTGCCAAGACGATCGAAAATATATCGCAAGAAAAATCGGCGATCGCCACTTACGAGCAGCAACTTCGCTTCGAGATCGATTATCCTCGTCCCTCAGACGATCCACGGGAACTGTCTGAAATTCCCGAAGTACGGATGTGGTTTATTCGCCTTGACAGTCGCTATCCCTGGCTACCTTTTCTCTTAGATTGGAAAGCAGGCGAACTGTCCCGCTACACTGCTATGCTGGTTCCCCATCAGTTCCATCGCCAAGAAGGAATTCAATTCAATCCCGAAGCCCTAGAAATTTTCCTCATGCAAAAAGTATTTGTTCTGCATGACTGGCTACAACAAATGGGGATCCCCAGCACGGCACGGTTGAAATCTATGGGTCAAATGCTAGGCTACGACTTAGACGATGACTTGTTTGGAATGTTATGAATAGTCATTCGTCATTTGTCATTGGTTATTTGTAAGGAGTCAGACGTTGTAGGGGCAGGTTTACCAAAAAACTCCGTGCTAAACAGAGAGTATAAATGAACCCGCCCGTACAGGAGTCAGGAAATTTTGAATTGCGACTTGCCACTTGTCTCCCTTGTCTCTCTTGTCCCCCTTGTCTCCCTGCTCCCTGCCTAAATCAGCCGCCCCAAACTCGTTCTAAAACAGTTTGCGGTGCGATGTCTGAGAGTTTGCCTGTAGGAGATTTGATGGCGATACAGCGATCGCTCGGTGGGATTAACTTCTTGGGATCTGTAGCTCCAAACAACGCAATCGTATAGGTTTGCACTGCTACTGCTAGATGCATGGGCGCGCTGTCAGTACATAGCAATAAATTGGCAGCAGCAACGATCGCTGCTGTTTTCCCAATATCTGGGGGATTTGTCACCTTCAGATCGGGAAATGCTTCCTGTAGCGATCGCACCAACTGCTCGTCCTCTGCTGTTTGCACTAGGATCGCAATTGGTAGATCCGGCTGACGCTGTTGCAAATTTTGAATCACTTGTCGCCAACTTTGGACGGGGTAGGTTTGGATGCTGGTTTTCGCAGCCGCAAGTTGGCTAGAGCCGCCGTGAATTAATATGTAACCGCTATCTTTGATTCCCAGTCGTTGCTGCTCTTTGTCTGCCCATTCTAGGTCTGATTTGGGGACGTTAATCGTTAAATCGGGACAGGGGGTAGAAATCCCCAATCCTTTGAGCAGATCGTGATACATTGCCGCGACATACTGCTCGGTTTTGAGGGGGACGGAGTTCGTCAGAAACAGATTTCCTCCCCCCTGGTAGCTGACTCGCACTGCAACGCCACTCAGCCAGAGCGCCATGCCTACAAAAGGGCGCTTTCCGGCACAAATCGCGATATCGTATTCGCGATCGCGGATATTACCGATTAGATCGACCCATTCGGTCAAACTGTTACGGTCTTTAAAGTCGAACTTTAGCACGTTGGACACGGACTTACAGATTCGGTACGCTCCCAAAGAGCCAGGCTCTGCCACCACATCGATTTCAGCGTCGGGATAATTTCGCTTCAGATCGTCCAGGGTGGGAAAGAATAGAATTTGGTCGCCAATCCCGCCAGGGACTAGGGCTACTATTCGCATATTTACTGTTCTACGCTTACTCGCTCCTATTTTAGGGGAACATATACTTATGCGAAACGATAAAAGCGTACATTTTTTCAGTTCACAGGAAATAGGGAACAAGGGACAGGAAACAGGCAACAGGAAATAGCAAGCTCTTTTCACGCATCACGACGCGGCTTCATTGCGGAGGAAACCTCCGCTTCCGCCCGCTTCACCACGCACCACTCACCACTTTCTTAAGAAACTGTGTATTTATTAATTCCAGCCGCCGGAATGGGACGAAGAATGGGCAGCGATCGCAATAAGCTGCTGTTGACGCTGCGATCGCAACCTCTAATCGCTTGGACGCTACGCGCAGCCGAAGCATCTCATGAAATTAGTTGGATCGGCATTATCTCTCAACCCGCCGATTGGGTAGATTTGAAGGAGATCCTGGGGGGTTTATCCCTGAATAAACCTGTGGAATTCATTCAAGGGGGAACCACCCGCCAAGAGTCTGTTTACAATGGCTTACAGGCTTTGCCAGCAGACGCTAAACAAGTCCTCATCCACGATGGTGCAAGATGTCTCGCTACACCAGAATTATTCGATCGCTGCGCGGTAGGAATTCGGAATTCCGAATTCCGAATTCCGAATTCAAAATTTTCTGACTCCCGACTCTCGACTCCCGACTCCCCAATCCAAGGCTTAATTGCCGCAATCCCAGTCAAAGACACGATTAAAGTCGTCGATGATGCTGGATTCATTCAAGATACACCAGACCGCAGCCAGCTTTGGGCGGCGCAAACTCCACAAGCTTTTGACGTGCAATTATTGAAGCAGTGTCACGCAAAAGGTCTGGAGCAAGGTTGGGAAGTTACAGACGATGCAGCTTTGTTTGAAAAGTGTGGCTTACCCGTACACATTGTTGAGGGCGAAGAGACAAATTTAAAATTGACGACACCAATGGATTTGGCGATCGCAGAGTTTATATTACAGCAAAGATTAGAAATTGGTAATAGATAATTGTTTACTAGTGTAGAGGCATTACATGTAACGTCTCTACACTAGTAATGGATGATTAATTGACAAATGAAAAATGAGACAAATCTTTGCTATGGGTGGCGGCGGATTTTCTATGGAACCAGGAAATCTTCTGCTGGATAAATACATTCTGGAACTCGCAAAAAAGGAAAAACCAAAAGTTTGTTTTCTTCCAACTGCTAGCGGCGATTCTGATAAATATATTGTTCGATTCTATTCAACTTATATTAACTTGACCTGTCAGCCTTCTCATCTATCTTTATTCCTACCACCTACAGCCGATCTCAAATCTTTTATTCTCGACCAAGACATCATTTATGTAGGTGGCGGAAATACGAAAAGCTTAATTGCCCTTTGGAGAGAGTGGGGACTAGATAAAATTCTTCAAGCAGCTTGGGAAAATGGCGTTATTCTTGCTGGTTTAAGTGCTGGTTCTATTTGTTGGTTTGAACAGGGAATAACTGATTCTATCCCCGGGCAATTGACTGTTTTACAATGTCTTGGCTTGCTCAAAGGTAGCAACTGTCCTCATTATGACGGCGAACCGGAAAGAAGACCAGCTTACCATCGGTTATTATCTCAAGGATTAATTAACCCTGGATATGCTGCTGATGATGGTGTTGGCTTCCACTTTGTTGGTAGCAAACTAGAAAAGATTGTTAGTTCCCGTCCTTTCGCAAAGGCGTATCAATTAGCAAAATTAGATGGAACAGTTACGGAAACAGTTTTAGAACCAATCTATTTAGGCAAGGATAAATGATAGTTGTAACTTTGCCCATTCTGTCATCAGTAGCGGTTGCTGCCATATTCACCTCTCTTAGAATACGCGATCGCTACACTTTAGTAGACTTTGCTACCAACCCCAATTGCAACCCCGATGGATAGCTACCTTCTTCCTTGATCCGCTTGATTTCTACTTCGGAAATCCGTAGGTTAAGTTTAGGTGCGATCGCTTTGATAATATCGCCTCGATCTATCGTTCCCGCTATAGCTCCAGCTGGAGAAAGTACGGTTAGACGGGGTAGTTGCTGGCTTTCCATCTGGTTGATGACTTCAACTAAAGATGTCGATTCCTCAACGTGGGGGATTTCAGTGAGGGGATGAGCGATGCTGTGTAAAGTTTGCGTTTCCCACTGACTGCGTTCGACAAGGCGCAAATCGTCAATCGATACCATTCCACGATACCGCCCATCGGATGCGGCAAAATAAGTTTGTGGGGCGGATGTTTCGAGCAGATAAAGGTCGGCAAAAGCCCGCAAGCTCATATCGGCATCTACGACGCGAAAATCGCGGGACATAGCATCGGTAGCGTGCAGTTGCAGCAAGGCTTCTTGTAATTTCGTGATGCGCTCGTATGCACTAGCATGGCGAATACCAAACCATCCCAGCAGCACCAACCACAGACCGCTGACTAATTCACCCGTAAAGAATTCTATTGCCGCACCAGTCGCGATCGCCGACCAACCCAAAAATTGTCCAGTTCTTGCCGCCCAACGCACCGCTTGAAAACGATTCCCCGTTACCTTCCACACTGCTGCTTTTAATACCTGTCCTCCATCTAAAGGTAAGCCAGGAATTAAATTAAACAGCGCCAAAATTAAATTCACTCTGGCTAAGTCTGTCACCATGACATTAGCCAAACTCGACGCAGGCAAAACCAAGCCGATCAGAGCAAGAATACCAAACAAACCAATACTCACTAAAGGTCCGGCGATCGCCACTTGTAATGCTTCGCCTGGGGTTTTCGATTCTTCTTCAATCGAAGCAATTCCACCAAAAAGGAATAAAGTAATAGAATTAACCTTAATTCCTTGCGATCGCGCCACTAAGCTATGACCGAGTTCGTGCAGCAAGACCGAACCAAATAACAGCAGTGCGATCGTTAAACCCGCACTTCCAGCTAAGATATTTCCCCAAGGTGAATAACTCAACCCAAAATTGAGGGCAACAAAAGTTAAAATAACAAACCACAAGGGGTCTAAAAATAGTGGAATGCCCCATAAAGCTCCAATTCGCCAACCTGTTTGCATGGGATTTTCCTAAACCAAATTTCTATCCATCTGAACTATAGGTTATGGCTTAAATAAGATTCGATTGCCGGATTGCGATGCGATCTCAAAAATTACAAATCTTACTAGCCCCTATATTTTCTAGGATAAAAGATTTGGCGATCGCACTAGGTTTAATTGAATTCGCGCTAACCGTACAACTGCAATTGTAGAAATACTCAAAGTTATATATACAAAAGCAAAGACGCAAATAATTCTTAGTGCATCTGCGTCTTTGCGCGGGCAATTTGCCTACCTATGCTCGGTGTATTGCTTTTAGTTACGGATAACCGTATTCATCGATCTACTTGATAATGCCCAAGATATTTAAACTCAGCACTAATGGAATGCCGATGACATGCCCTGCACTCATGGCAGCAAGGAAAGAACCAATACTGGGATTATTGAAAATTCCGGCAAATGGTCCTAAAGGAAACTTAGTGCCAACGTGAGGATAGCGAATCGTGCGGGGAATAATCAACAGAAAAACTAAACAAGTAGCAACAATGACTGCCGATCCAGTCCAACTCCACTTGACTGTATCGGGAACAGTTGGTTGAACTTCGGCTGCTGCAAGCAAGAGTGATTCCAACAAAGCTTTAACTCCTAAGATCGATAGGGCTTGGCTACACTCCATCAAAGTGACTTTGCCAAGAAATTTTATCTGTCTTAGGAGTTAATGTCAGTTATCAGTTATCAGTTATCAGTTGTCAGTAGGAGTCAGGAGCCAAAAGTCAGGAGTCAGAAGTTAGAATTTACTGGTTGCTGGTCACTGGTCACTGGTCACTGATAACTGCTCCCGCAAAAATCTAGCTCAACCAACCGAGGTTGGATAGTCCGAGGACGATTCCGGCTCCGACGACGTGACCAAATGCCATTGATGCAACAAATGTACCAACGCTGGGACTGCCCAATACTGGTAAGTTTACGGGTAACTTAGCGCCGACTTGAGGATATTTGATACTGCGGCTAGCGATTAGCAGTATTAATAAGGAGCTAGCACTGATAATCAGTGCTACTTGCGGACTCCAGCTGATAGTGTTGGGAACAGTTGGTTGTGTGGCAGCTAGTAAAATTGTATTAATCAAGGTTTTTTCTCCTACATCGAACTATGGAGCGCAATTTCAGGATTATCAAAATTGCTTTGCCAGGAGATAGTATTTGTTTTAATAGTTAACATTAGCTTTAATTTTCTACACAAACTTGGCTTGTATGCGAATCAAAATTTGCGGCATTACGAAACCAGAACAGGGAAAAGCGATCGCCTCTCTTGGCGCAACTGCTTTAGGGTTTATCTGCGTTCCCAACACGCCTCGCTATGTCAATCCCACCCAAATTCGAGCCGCGATCGCGCAGCTACCAGCTACGGTAGACCGGATCGGTGTTTTTGCCAACACCACCATAAAAGACATTAGCCAAATTGTCGCAGCCACGAAATTGACAGGGGTACAGTTACACGGAGACGAAACACCCGCTTTTTGCCATCAGTTAAGATCCTTGCTGCCCGATGTAGAGATTGTCAAAGCATTGAGAATCAAAAATACAGAAGCACTGGAGCAAGCAGCTAATTACACCACGTATGTAGATGCTCTCCTACTCGATGCATACGATCCTCAGCAGTTAGGTGGTACGGGAAAAACGCTAGATTGGAATGCTTTACAACAATTTCAACCGAGTTGTCCTTGGTTTCTCGCCGCCGGACTCACTCCAGATAATATTCTGGCTGCTTTAACTCAACTTCGTCCTCATGGCATTGACTTATCCAGTGGCGTAGAACGTTCTCCAGGAGATAAAGATTTAGATAAGGTTGCTCGACTATTCGAGCAATTGCGCTTAGCGATCGCTAATTGACGATCGTTTAGATTTCGCTCTCAGCTGTTATTAGTTAATAGCTGATGAGAAAATGATGGGAGTGTTAATAGTTGATGGTTGATAGTTCGGTTCTCCAGTTGACAATTAGCTACTGACAATTAACGTCTTTCACCCCTAACCCTTTCCTACCCCTAGCTTATCTTCATGTCTTGGAACGAACTACTACAACCCGATTTAATCCTAGAAGGATCTGTGCTGAATTTGACCCCAGAAATGATTCAGCAATACCAACTCAAAGGCTTGGTGTTAGATGTGGATGAAACCTTAGTACCAATTAAAGCCACAACAGCGTCAGCCGCTCTGCAAGCGTGGGTTTCACAAACAAGACAATTTGTCAAGCTATGGTTAGTTAGTAATAACCTCAGCGATACTCGCATTGGTGGTATTGCTAGGTCTTTGGATCTACCTTACATTCTCGGCGCTGTCAAACCCTCTCGACGAAAGCTGAGGCTAGCGGTAGAGGCAATGAACTTACCAGCAGAACAGGTAGCAATGGTAGGCGATCGCCTCTTTACTGATGTGATCGCTGGCAATCGCTTAGGTATGTTCACAATTTTGGTCGAACCGTATGTCGATCCTGGTGAAGCCGTCCGTGCTTACCCCATTCGTGGCTTAGAAGTCTTAGTTTCTCAAGCTCTCGGAGCCTCCCTGATCCCCAAGCACACAAAAATTAACAAAAATCAGTAAATCTTTGGAAAAACAAACATTAAGAAATTATTAAAGAGAGTGGAGCTGAGCAAAATGTCTGAGATTATACTAAAAGTTAATAAGGGGTTGCGCTTATAAAGACCCCAGCCATAAATCATCAGTCATAACCCCATGAAGCGCCAGCCTTCTTCTCTAAGAAGACTGGTGCTTTATGATTGTTTAGTTGTTAGGGAGCAGGGAGCAGGGAGCGCACGAGCAGTGACCAGTGACCAGTGACCAGTGACCAGTTAATTTTGACTTGCGACTTGTCTTGCTCCCTCAGCTCTCTTCTCCCCTAAGCCCTTTAAAGATGTTGCGAACTCAAACCATTGTTGTCAAAATTGGCACTTCTAGTCTGACGCAATCGCAGACAGGTTTACTAGCTCTCTCCACGATCGCGACTTTAGCAGAAACTCTCTCTCATCTCCGTCGTCAGGGGCATCGGGTGATTTTAGTGTCTTCTGGAGCTGTAGGGATCGGTTGCGCTCGATTGGGGCTGACAGAGCGCCCCCGCACGATGGCAATGAAACAGGCAGTAGCGGCTGTCGGACAGGGACGGTTGATGCGCGTATACGACGATTTTTTTACAACTCTGCAACAGCCAATCGCTCAAGTGCTGCTGACCCGTAGCGATGTTGGAGAACGCAGTCGCTATGTCAATGCATACAACACATTTCAAGCCTTGTTGGAAATTGGCGTGATTCCAATTGTGAATGAGAATGACACGGTAGCAGTTCAAGAACTAAAATTTGGCGATAACGATACTCTCTCTGCCCTAGTTGCCAGTTTGGTTGAGGCAGATTGGCTATTTTTACTGACAGATGTAGACCGTCTCTATTCTGCCGATCCGCGATCGTTTCCCGATGCTCAGCCAATTGCGTTGGTAACGCACATGGAACAACTAGCCCAATTACAAGTACAAGTAGGTTCTCCTGGTTCCCAATGGGGAACGGGTGGCATGGTGACGAAGATTGCAGCGGCACGAATTGCTACAGCGGCTGGTGTCCGTACTGTCATTACTGAAGGGCGATTTCCACATAATATTGAAAAAATTATCCAGGGAGAGCCTTTAGGAACTCAGTTCGCGCCTCAACTTCAACCGACTAACGCTCGTAAACGCTGGATTGCTTATGGTTTAATTCCTACGGGTAAGCTTTACTTAGATGACGGTGCGGTTAAGGCAATTTGCCAGCAGGGAAAATCTTTACTAGCGGCTGGCATTACTACCATTGAAGGCGAATTTGACAGTCAAGATGCCGTTCAAATTTGCGATCGCTTTGGCAAAGAAGTTGCTAGAGGTATTGTCAACTATAGCAGTAGCGAACTGCAAAACATTCGCGGGCGACACTCGAGAGAAATTGCCACAATTTTAGGCTATGCTGGTGCAGCAAACATAATTCACCGCGATAATCTAGTTTTGATTTAATCTGAGGAATTGAAAAAGGCACAAGGAATTTGTTTTCTACCTAAAGCGAATTTGCTCCATACCAAAACACGAACTCAACTCAAAAACTCTTGTTTTGACTTTTGACTTTTAATTTTTGACTTTCTTAGCCGGAATCCTAACTGAAAGATGTATGCCTTTCATAGATGAACTAATATATGTCATTAGTCCATAGATAAAAGTAACAATTCCTAGCATTTCCATGCCTTCTTCTACAGCGGTCAGAGCGTAATAAATCGGGCTATCGCCATACAAGGATCTATAGTATCCGTTACACATTTCTACCAACAATGCTCCTCCAACGTACATGCTTCCAGCTAATAGAAATAAATACTTTATCTTAGAAGGAAGAGAATTAATGAAGCGCAGAAATGCCAGAAAGCAGATAATTGTAAGAATGCTACCAGGTATCGTCCAGGCAAAATAGAAAAAACCGCTCGGATTGAATTTATCCCTGACGATCAGACCAATTCTTTCGTGAATTCCAATTGCCTCATCTATATACAAATAGAAAAAAATAATTGCTAGTGCCGTCCAGTGAGAAGCGTAGGGTTCTCGATTGGCTTTTTTGCTGTACGCGATCGCCCCTAACAGTAAAGCACAAAATAGCAAGAGCGACCACGAGAAGAATGCAGGTACGTTTTGTTCGCCATCTATATTAAATAGAGAAACTAAAGTATCCTGTAACGGATAGCTGGGTAAAAGGTAAGTACTAGCTTGAACTAAAACACAGACAAAAATTATGCTAAATACTAAAATGAGCAAAAATCGAACAATCTTTTGAGGAGAAAGATAAATATTCTGACTGGTAGCAAATCGACTGTTCGAGCGAAATAAGGTTTCGTTTGGTAATTTCTGCTCGTCTATCTCGCGCTCTGGTAAAACAATATTTTTCATCACGTATTCAATAGTTTCCTGTTTTACCCAACCTCGAACTGATAAAATTTCTCCTATACGTTTTTCTGTCTGTTGTTGCTCTGCCAGTGCAGTTTCTAATTGCTCTGAAGTGATAATTCCAGCTTCAACTAGATACTGTCCCAAAGGTTTTGTAAGCGACGGTTTTAGCTCTACATTTTTGGTCATTAATTTTTCTCACATCCAAGTCAATTTATTAGGCAAAAGACTGCTAGCTCTGCCTTATGTCATCAATTTATTAAAAATCAATTTTTTCATTAGTTTATAGTTAACAGATGATTAAGTAAAAGTAAAGGTAAAAAACAACAAATTTATACTTCTTTAAGAAAATATACTTAGACGCAGACAACAAAAGACTCGTTACTAGTTTTTAGACTTGAATGCGATCGCCAGAAAGACATGCAAATAGTACAAATAAACTAATAAAGATTGATTAAACACAATAATACAGCATGAAAAAAGCCCAACTTTGTGATTGGCAAAGTTGAGCTAGATAATTGTTTTAAATTAAATTGTTCGATGCCTTGGTATAGCAAACAGCTAAATACTACGGCGCTTTTTTTCAGATGTCACAATATTTATACGTAAGCCTGTACCTTTCATATAGTAACTTATGTAGTGAAGTAACGAGTAAATAAACACTGCTACACCTAACATTTCCAAACTTTCTTCAACTGTAACAATAACAGTATAAATAATATCATTTCTATCATTCATTAGACTAGAATAGTAGCCTCCTATCATCTCTATTCCCAGCGTACCGCTAACGTACAAGCTGCCAGCTAAGAGAAATAAGCGACGAGTCTGGGTAGGAAGATGGCTGAGGAATCGTGTAAAAATAAGCAAACAAATCACAACAAAAGCTGCACCAGGAATAACCCAGGTAGAGTGAAGAAACCCACTTGCGTTTAATCTTATCTGCAATGGCTCAATTAATTTTTCGTGTAGACTAGCGAACTCATCAATAGCTAAAAATAAAAATATGATTGATAAGGTCATCCAATAATTAATATATGCTCCTCGATTGGCTCTCTTGGCATTAGTAATAAATCCTAAAATAAGAGAGCAAGAAAGTAAGGTTAAGACAGAATACAGTGTCGGAATATTAGATTCATGGTCTACAAAAAACAAACCTGATAAAATCTTCTTGGCGGGATATTCTGGTAAATAATAAAGTCCAAATTGCACGCTCAAGCTAGCAATAGCAAGTATAGTAATTGCCACTAACAAAAATTTTAAGGTATGCTGTGGCGTTAGCTCGAATAAGAGAGTTTGCGGCAAATCTTCCCGCACTGGACTGCGTTTTATCACGTCAAATTCTCCAAATGATTTTCTATGTTTTAAATAGAAAAATGCTTGTAATTACGCAATGAGGTTTCATAACTAATTTATGAAACCTCATAATGAAATATTTTAAAAATTTTAACCTAAATTTAACCTAAGATTATGTGAAGGTTATTTGAAAGTTCAGTGAAAAGAGTGTAAAGTTATACAGCAGAAACTTGCCCAACCTCTGTGCTGTAGTTGGAGTTTGGCGCTCGTTAGCCAGCTAGATCGGTTATTCCGTCAACGGTTAGCGTTCGGCTCTAAAAGATTGAATGTCTGCGCGTAGTCTATCTATCATTGTCATAAGCTCAGTTTGGGCGATCGCAGTTTGCTCTTTAGTTGCCATCCACTTGAGTTTGACAGTTTGGTTGGCTGCTTCCTCATCGCCCAAAATTAGACAAGCCACCGTGCCGCTTTTATCAGCACGGGCAAATTGCTTTTTAAAGGCACTACCGCTGAGGTCTAATTCGACGCTAAACCCTGCTTGGCGTAATTTCTGTGCTAGTATCAGTGCTTGCGCCTCAGCGCGATCGCCCCGTGAAACTACGTAGAAATCTAATTCCGAAACTGGGGGCGTTTGCAATTGTTGTAATAAAATAATCAATCGTTCTAGACCAATTGCCCATCCTACCGCAGGCGTATCGGGTCCACCTAATTCTGTGACTAACCCATCGTAACGCCCACCACCACACACTGTTGCTTGCGCTCCCAAGTCATCGGAGATAACTTCAAAAGCTGTGTGGGTGTAGTAGTCTAATCCTCTGACTAACTTGGGATTGAGTTGGTATTTAATGCCTAAATCGCTCAGTAATTGCTGTACCTGCTCGAAGTGTTGCTGCGACTCAGAGCCAAGATAATCTAAAATGCTAGGAGCGTTTTGAGCGATCTCTTTAGTGCGCTCGTCCTTACTATCTAGAATTCGTAAGGGGTTGCGGGTCAAGCGATCTTGGGAATCTGGATCTAATTCGCCTTTGTAGGGCGTGAAATAGTCTACTAGTGCTTGACGATAATTGTGCCGATCTGTTTTGTTCCCAACTGAATTAAGGTCGAGATGCAGGTTTTTCAGCCCTAGATTTTGTAAAATCTCTGTAGCGATCGCAATAACTTCTGCATCTGCCCTCGGATCGGCACTACCGATAACCTCTACACCTAATTGGTGAAATTGCCGCTGTCTACCAGCTTGAGGGCGCTCGTAGCGAAACATCGGACCTGTATACCACAGACGCTGCACGCCGCCTTGAGCGTATAGCCCATGTTCGATTAAAGCGCGGACAACTCCAGCCGTACCTTCTGGACGCAGGGTAATCGAGCGATCGCCCCGATCCACAAAAGTATACATTTCTTTACCCACTACATCTGTAGCTTCACCAATTCCCCGTTCAAACAACGTCGTCTGCTCGAAAATCGGCGTACGAATTTCTCGGTAGGCGGCTTTACTTAAAATATGCCGCGCCGTTGCTTCTACCCGTTGCCAAAAGACAACCTCATCGGGCAGAATGTCTCGCGTCCCACGTAGTGCCTGAATTTCTCCCATCAGCGATCGATAATCTCTGTAAAGTATGCAATCTAGTTCAGGATGACAGACGATTTGGAAATTAACTACTCCCGACTTCCGACTCCCGACTCCCGACTCCCTGCTCGTACCGAGCCTGATAGTAAGCCAAAATCCGGTCTACTAATTCTCGACTTGCCGAGCTAGCAGTAGGAGCGTACTGAATCCACAATCCGCCTACTTGACTTTGATTGTAGTCAAATTGCTGGTTCGTTGCCGGATACAGACCTGTTTCTACCCCTTCCACTTGACGTAAATGGGCAGCAACTTCCCTATAGACTGCTAAAGGCAAGCCAGGAAAACAGATTTCATATCTTAACTTACTATCCTGCTGTGTTTGCATCTTGACATTGAGCTATGAGAGACAAGCCGCTATTTGCTTTTCAGCAATCGGTCGATCAATTCTTGGCGATATATTCTCGCCTTGCTGTTTGATTGTATCGCTGTTGTGGTGCGATTAGTTTGCGATCGAGTCAATATAGCTACCAAGCGCTGCTTAGATTGTTGGGCTGATGGCAGTTTGGTAGAAGATTGCAATTGACTAATATTGTCACCTTCTACTCCCGGCAGCGAGTCATGAGCAGGTTTTGCTTCTGGGGTATTTGGGGTATTATCCGGCTGTGGGGATGCTTTCTCGCTATTTACCTCGCTCTTTGCCTCTGTAGGCTGTGCCTCTTCTGGAAATGCCGTTGAAGGTTGAACGGTTGGCAAAAAGGTTTTTGTCTGCACTGCTGGCACTGACTCGCTGGAAGACTGCGCGTTTGGGTCGTCAGTTGGTAACGGAGAGGTTCTCAACCGATTTTTCAGTTCTTCTGGAGATGGAGTTTCTGGTAACGGCTGATTTGATGTTGAATTCTCCATCGTTGGCGGAGATGGAGGTAATGCATTTTGTCCGCCTGCACTAGGAATAACACCGCTAGAGGGTAGTGATGGTACGGAAATAGAAGACGAGGTTTTCCCGGGTGAGCCTGGAGTTGTGCCAGTATTTGCTTGAGCTGGTTCTTGTCCGACTACTCTCGACACCTCTTGACCGAATTGTTCTAAAACTACCACTGGCTCGGAGCCTGGGTACATTTCAATTCTTTTCACCGTCACTTGTCCGTCAGCTAGCCGTTGCCCTTCGCTGACATAACGGCTGGTTGCCTCATTTGGCACTTGAACGATTGCTTGAAACTGATTGCCTACTTCAATGACACCTAAAACAGTCGTACCCCTAGCTAAATCTGGTTGTGGCGGCGCGACTGGCATTGGAGGAGGTAATGGAGCTGGCTTTAGGACTGGTGTAGCAGGAATTGATGGCGGTTTCGGGGGTTTTGGCGCTGCTGCTACTTTTGGCTGCGCATCGTACAGTTCGGCAAACGGGTCTGGACGACCTTTTTGGACTTGTTGAGTGCGCCGGTCTGAATTGGTTGGCTGAATCAATCCATCTGTTGGTGTAGCTATTGGCGGCGTTTTTTGGCTAGCTTTTGGGTCTGGCTGCGGTGATTGGTCTGGTTTTTTCTCTAGTTTTTGGGCGTTATCTGGTTTTTGTGCCACGATAATAGGCTGGCTCTGTGTCTGAGACGGCTCTGGGCTAGAATCAGAGGCTTGAGTGGCAGCCGTTGGTTGGACGTTGGTACTACTGGTTTCCTCACCTCCCGAACTACATCCGGCTATTGTCAAAGCTAGCATTCCTGCTACAGCGGTCGTTGAAAGTCGATGCATACCCCTTCCTTACCCTTTATTTATGATTTAGATAGTGCGTTGAATGACACCAAACACGTCCTTATTGCTTATTTACCTCAATCTCAATGGCAGCAAATTCGAGCCAGGTTTTTAATTTAACTAAAAATTTTTCAGAATTATTTACTGTCAGTACCTATCAGTTGATTATCAAAACTAATTATTCATCGTTGCCTGCCATCGATCTTTTCAAGGTAGCAAGTCCTTTTTTAACACAACGGGAAACAGTGACAACACTGATACCTAATCGTTCTGCCACTTCTTTTTGAGTTAAGTCATAGAAAAAAACAAATTTTAAGACTTCGTGAGTGCGCTGCTCTAACTCTACTAGGGCTTGTTGTAGGCGCAGTTGGTCTTCCTGGGCTAGTTGAAAGCTACGATATTGTTGATCGGGAACCATTTCACCAAGAGACATTGCTCCTTCTTCATCCTGCACCGGAGTATCCAAACTTAAAGGGGAGCGATTTGTCCATGCTAGTTTAATTTCTTGCCATTCCGTAATAGAAATTTCCAGCTCGGCGGCGATTTCAGCATCCGTGGGCTGGCGATTGTGTTGCGTGCGCCACTCTTGAGAAAATGTCATTGCCTGTTGCTGAAGCGCCAGCCAGCGTCTCGGCATCCGCACTAATACCCCTTTATCGCGCAGATAATGTTGAATTTCACCCCGAATGTAGGGAATGGCAAACGAACTGAAGGCATGACCTTTAGATAAGTCAAATCTCTCAATTGCCCTAATTAATCCCATACAACCGACTTGCAGTAAGTCTTCATAACTTTCCGTGCATTGATTGCTCCAAAAGTGGGCTTCTTTTCTCACCAATCCTAGATTCAGTGTCACCAGTTGATTGCGGATCGCTGCGGAGCGAGACTGTTGATATTCTCGTAGCAGTTGAGCGCTCTCGCGTTTAAGTTCGGGACTCGTTAAAGTATAAGTAAGAACCATAATTTATTTATTGTTAAGCGATATTACGGAAGCTACTGCTGCAAGTTTTATGACTCGGCATCGCATTTTGCCACAAATACTCAAGGGAGCAAAGTTGTAGAAAAGGCTAGAAAAAACTGGAATGACTCATAAATGGAGATTCAGGGAAAAATTGTTTGTGCGGTCGAAAAAAAGCTTAATTTTAGGTCGCTAGACAGATTACGAATAAGGGGTTGACAACAATCCAGGGTATTAACTTTTGCATAATCGCAGCTACCGAAATTCCACTGATCTTTGTTTAACGTAACTTTTGCTCTACTGATAACCTCCTAAAAAAAACTACATAAAGTAGCTAGCAATATATGCAAAAAAAGGGGCTGAACGCCCCCATACAGTTTTTAGCCAGTTTTTAACATGCAGTTTTTATCGACACTTCTAAGTTACCGATAAGTTCAGTTATTGATAACGTACCTGCTTGTGCTTTTCATAGCGCTTCTCCTCGATACAATACGCTTGTAGGGGCGCACAATAGCAGTACGCCCCTACAGGTCTTGCATCCGATTCAATTGTCTAACAATTTACGCTTGTGGTTCGATCCGAGCGTAGAATAGACCGCGAACCTTTACATCTAAAGCTTCCTTCGCACCCATATCCGTATCAGAAGGTTGGATGCTCTCGAAAGTACCAGCTACCTCTCCTGTGGCGTTATCAACTTTAGCAACTTGGAGAGAAATTGACCCGTTTTCAATTCCTGCACTCTTGACATTGGCATACCCTTGCTTGTCTGCTGATGCAGGTAGAGCTACCGCATTGTCATACCCCGTGGTTACGCCTCGTCCTTTGGGGTCGAGGAAGTTAGCAGTCCGGTAAGATGGGACGTTAAATTTACCTTCAAAGTCAGTGGAAGTGTTAATACTGGTCAACCCGGGCTGAGTTTGTGCCACCAAGTTTTTAATTGTGAATAAGAAAGGTACTCTTTCACCACCTGGTAATTGTACGGTAATCGCTTGGAAATCAAGACCATCTTTTTCAACGAAAGTCAAGCTTTTGTCAGGATTGACTTTAAGATCGCCTTGTACCTGGTCGATGGTCGAAGTGTAGCGAGTCAACAGTTTTCCAGCAATATATTCTGCTTCTTGACGCTTATTAACTGGTTCTTCTTTGATGAAGAATGATGTTGGCTCTAAACACAGTTCTACCATTCTGTAGGATTGATTCGGATCGATCGCGATCGATCCGCGAGATGTTTCGGACAGTTGAGGACACTTATTAGCTAGACCAGTGCCTCTAATTTGCTCGTATGTGAGTAGTTCTCTGCTTGCTACTTGTGAGGGTTCGCTACAGGCAGTAAGAAATCCTAGACACAAAGCTAGGAAGGCAACAATTAGCGCGCGATACTTCATCGATCAACCTCAATTTTTAAGTCTGTATCTAACCAATAAAAATGCTAGTGAAGACAAGTGACAATCAAGCGAATATTAGCTTTCATTACCAAGAGTACATTTGTTTGTGCGGGCAACAAATGCGAACAATTGCTTATAATGCGTTTTTCGTCAGGTGAGATCCCCACTCATTTCAAACACTTTTTCACTCTTGGGGTTTAGCTCATTGAATGATGATTCAACCTCGCTCCCATTACAGAATTTTACACGGGGATGTGACGTTTATGTAGGGGGTGAGGAGTGAGGAGTGAGGGGTGAAGAAGACAAGGGAGAGGGGGGAGGCAAGGGAGACAAGGAAGCAGGGGAGCAGAGGAAGCAGAGGAGAAATCCAAAATCCAGAATTTCCCTACACCCCACAACCTACAGCCCACACCACGCACTACTTCGCTGACAACTGATAACTGATAACTGTCTAGCCTTTTTGCCGCTGCCTGCGGATGGCGGCTTGAGCGGCGTTATGTTCCGCTAGGGTGCGGCTGAAAACATGAGAGCCGTCGTAACGGGCAACAAAGTAGAGATAGGGCGTTGATTCGGGATCGAGTGCAGCTTTGAGACTGGCTATGCCAGGGCTAGCGATGGGTGTAGGTGGTAGTCCTGGATTGCGATAGGTATTGTATGGCGAAGGGGTATTAACTTGAGCGTAAGTCAGGGGCTGGTCTGCTGTTTGGCGCAGGTTGAGGGCATACTCTACCGTAGGATCGGAGCCTAGGGTATAACCTTTTTGCAATCGCTTGACAAATACGCCTGCAATTCGCGATCGCTCTTGAGGGATAACAGCTTCTTTTTCGACAATACTAGCTAATGTCACCCACTGCTTCAGGTCGAAATCAGTCCGATCTTTGCCTTGTTCGTATAAAGGTAAAGCGACTTGCTCGAAGCGTTGCAGCATTTGGTTCACCACCTGAGTTGGCGTAACGGAACCACTACCAATCTTGTACGTGTCGGGGTATAAATAACCTTCGAGATGGGGAATATCAGCAGGTAGCCAGGAAAAGCGATCGCGTTTAATTTGACTGGCGGCATTGAGAAACTCGCTAGCAGGGAAATATCCCTGTTGTTCAAAATAAGCCGCCATTTGCCGCAAAGACCAGCCTTCAGGAATCGTGAAGCTCTGCTGCACTACCTGACCGTGCCAGATCTTATTTGCCACTTCTTCTAAAGACTGACTGGGAGAGATTTGATATGTCCCTGCTTGAAATCCCCCATTGGGATTTCGCCAGTGCAGCCACCTTGCCCATAAATTCCATGCTTGACTAGAGCGAATTAGTCCTTCTGCCTCTAGCTGCTTGCCGATTTGCTGGCTAGCTGTGCCTGGAGGAACGCGAAACTGCACTTGCGTAGCATTTGCTGTCTCTAAAGGTTGAGACGGGGCGCTGGAGTGCTGCCACCAATTCCAGCTCGACCAAGCGCCTATTCCTAGAGTCAAGGGGATTAAAGCCCAAATTATGCGCCACTTCAATAGTTTTTGCACTACTATATGCCCATAGGTATCGACAACTACTATCTAAAGGCAGTAGTTTACGCTATTCTTCCATTTCGTCAATCAGCTGCTCTGCTAGTAGCGGTTGTAACTTTTGAAACTCTTCTGGAGACAGTAGCTCTGGATTGCCGGAGCTATTCAATCGCGCAAAGAATAACAAGGGGTCGAGGGGCGTATAAACAGAGTACTCTTGGTCTTCGTGGTAGAAACTAGCTAGCAGTTGCAGTTGCTCTGGTTCTATATCGCTGGTGTCATCTTCAATTTCCAGCGTAAACAATTCTGATTCTTCCACTGGAGGTAATTCCCCTGCTACGGTTAAAGCATAGGCTGTCCGCTTGAGGACTAGATTTTGCTCGGCGAGAACGGCTTCAGCAGTAGGAAAAATACTATTGATGGTTTCGTCATCTTCTACGGGAACTGCTTCTTCCTCGTCGCTATCATGACTTTGCCAAGCAAAAATTTCTACTGCTGCATCTGCGGGTAGGAGTAAGAGATATTCTTTGTCTTCGACCAACAGCGATCGCTCTACGTAACATTCTAAGCTTCGCCCTGCTTCGTCTTTGAGCGTGACGGAACTCGAATTGGAATATTCGTTATTTTCTTCAAATGCCGATGAAAACATAGCCATAATAGCTGACGGAAAACTTTAGATTAGCTTAAAGCTGAGGACATGGGAAGAGTCATCAGTTGCTAATTGTTGGTTGTTGGCAAAAAAGTGGTGTGTGGTGCGCTCAGGCGTGGTGCGTGTCTGATAACTGTTCCTGGTCACTGGTCACTGCTCACTGCTCGATCGCTCGTGCGCTCCCTGCTCACTTCTTCTTGTATCTAACCATTGTTGCAGAATTATGGCAGCTGCTTTGCGATCGATCAGAGCTTTGTGTCGCGAGGGGGAGATATTTTCGGCGTGCATGAATTGTTCTGCTTGAAAAGATGTCAGTCGCTCGTCTACAAATACTAAGGGGAGGTCGAGCGCTTTGGCGATTCTCTTCGCCACTTTTTGGACTTGTCGAGCTTGAAAACCCAAACTACCGTCCATAGAGTACGGTAGTCCAGCTACTATTGTTTGCACGCGGCGCGATTGGACGAGGGACTGTAGTTGGGCTAAGTCCTCAGCAAAAGATTTACGCTCGATCGTCATCAGACCTGTCGCAATCAGACCCGTACCGTCGCAACCAGCTACTCCAATCCGCTTGCGACCGAGATCTAGACCCAAAGCGGAAACAAATGCTTTAGGCGTTTTAACCACAGTAGTGGACGGCGATCGCATTTGTTCAGTCACGCTCTCGTTCTGTTTTGGGTGAAGTAGATTCAGTTGGTTGGACGATCTCGTCAGCCCGCTGGCTGGCGTATTTAATTTGTTCTGTGGGTGAATTTTGCTGTCCCGTCTTGGATGGTGGCTTGCTAGGCTGGATGGTTTCTGGTGCTGGCTTGCCTTGTCCTGCCCATGACATCCCTCCAGGGACGGGTTTACGGGCTGGTTGCAGTCCTTGCAGCACTTCGTGCCATTGCATCCCTTCCAAAGAAACGAGTTTTGATTCCCGTAGCTTGTGCCAGACAGAACGAGACATCATCAGCGTGTGTTCGATGCGGTCTGCACCAATTTGTTGTAAATACTCTTCTCGTTCTGGTTGGTAATCTGCTGAAGCCAGACGCAAGGCTTGGGGAGGAAAATCTTGAGCGATGCGGGCAAGTTGAGTTAGCAGTTCGGGATAAAGCCAAGTATAGGCGGGATGAACGGTCAGCGTTGCCTCGTGCGGCTGGCAACCGCGACGGCACAAATGGACTTGAAAATAGCCGATCGCAGCTTTGCGCTGCGGTTCAAATACATAGCCGCTGACAACTTCCGTTTTGCTTAACCATTGTTTAATGCCTTCGATCAACCCACCGAACAAACTTGTTTTGAAGTCGTCGGCGTTGCGATCGAAGACTTGCCGCACCAAAGGAGGCATGGATGCTGTATCGAGTTGATAGAGCAGTTGAGCATCGGCATTACCGATCGGTAATAAGTTAGGTAAATCTGGTTCGCCTAACGCCAGTTCTTGCAACAGAGCGGGAGCAATCTCCCAATAGGTAAGTTGCGCCAGAGTTTGAAACCCATTTTGGCGATAGAGTGCTAGTGCTTCCTTGTCATTGACATTGACTTCTAACAGCCATGTTCGAGCTTCTCGAATTGACTCGAAACAGTGGCGTAGCAGTTGAGAGCCTATTCCTTGAGCGCGGACTTGGGGAGTGACAGCGACTCGCTCTACTCTCCACGTACTGCGAGTGCGGTTGAAGGGACAGACTTGAATCATGCCTTGAACTTGGCGATGTTGCTCCGCGACATGAAGGCAGAATCGGTATTGAAGGGGATTAGGAAACAGGCGAAAGAACTTCAGCAACCAATACCAACTGTGCAGCCAATGCAATTGCTTTTGCAGCTCGGCGACAGCATCTGGATTATCCGTTTCAACCGACTCTTGGTAAAGCCGCTCTATTGCTTCCAAATCTCGGTATTGGAAGGGACGAATGACAACGTTAGAGTCTTGGGGAAGCACTGAAGGCATGGTTGGGTGTGCTACTAGGTAGCTTTGAGTAACAAAAATGGAAGTGCTGCCATTATCTTAACGGTTTTCTCGCGATCGCCGTCGAGCATAGCAGGAAATTTGCGCTTTAGTTCAGCGTGGACTCACCGAATATCTCAAAAAATTTCACTATTGTTTAAGCACCGTTCTTATCCGATGTTGGGGTATGAAGTGTCTTTAGTGCCAAACTACAATCGGTAATTGAAATGCTCGGTTGAGTATCTCAATTACCGATTGTTAACTTTATGTGTTGATGAATTGCAGATTTTAGAGCTGTGTTTTGCGCGAGAAATTCTCCGATCTAAGAGTTTAGTCAGAGAATTTGGCGAGAAGCTAATTTTTCAATAGTTGCTTGAGTTTGCTGGAGTAATTGTTCGCGACTATCAACCACTGTTTGGGTTAAAGAAGGCACGAGATTGCGAGCTTGTAGCGCCATATGCAGTTGGAGATGGGCAACGTACTCGCTTAGATCTTCCCGCACCCAATCGCTTGTGAGTCCCTCTGATTGCATAGCTAACTGTGTTCTCCTTATTTCAGCTGGCAAGCTGTATATCCAGAATAGAAATTATCATTATATGTTTGCCATCTTTTGCACTTTGCAATAAAGTGTAATCCTTAACAGCTATAAGGATGGAGAAATGTAAAGTTCTCTGACTTGCGATCGACCATCCCTAACCCCCGATTTCTTAACCCCCTAACCCCCATCAAGTCATGCTGTTGTTTAGTGGCGATCCACACGGGGATTTTCGACCGATTATTCAGGCAGTTGAAACCTACTCTCCCGCAGCAGCAATTTTGCTGGGGGATTTTGACTTGGAGCGATCGCTTTGCGAAGAACTAGAGGAGATCGCGGCAAAAACTGAGATCTGGTTTATTCCTGGCAATCACGATGCCGATCGCGACGAGTGGTATGATAATTTGTTTAATTCTAAGTTGGGCGATCGCAATCTTCACGGACGAGTTGTAGAAATTGCCGGGAAGCGCGTTGCTGGGTTGGGAGGAGTGTTTCGAGGCAAAATTTGGATGCCTCCAGCCGCACCTAAATTTTCGACTCAACAAGATCTACTATCTACTTGCAGTCGAGGCGAACGCTGGCGCGACAAAATTCCCCGTAAACATCACGTAAGCATATTTTGGCAACAATATCAAGCTTTGCGCGCTCAACGGGCTGATATTTTAGTGACGCACGAAGCCCCGTCTTCTCATCGCTACGGTTTTAGAGCGTTGGATGAATTAGCTATGGCAATGGGCGTGAAATCTATATTTCACGGGCATCATCACGAACATTATAGCGCCACAATCGGTAACGGCATCATTGTGCATGGCGTAGGAGCGGCGGGGGTAGTGGATCATGAGGGGAGAGTTTTGATTGTGGGGAAGTAGGGGCTAGGGACTGGGGACAAGGGGGACTAGGAGAACGAGTAAGAGGGCGCACGACTGTGCGCCCCTACCTGCTTTTTCTCCCATACTACCTATCCTCTTGCAAACTGCGTCTGTACGGGCGGGTTTACGTAGAATATCTGTTCGTAGCAAGGTTTGTTGGTGAACCCGCCCCTACGACTGTGTACTTTTGCGCAAACCGATCGCAATTTTACTGTGTTGCTCGATTTGCGTCATGACTTGTTTTGCGCGTTGAATCACGACTGGGGGTAAACCTGCCAGTCTTCCGGCTTCAATTCCGTAGGATTTGTCTGCGCCACCTGGTTGGACTTGGTGTAAGAAGATAATGCGATCGGGTAATTCTTTGACTGTGACTTGGTAGTTAGCTACGTTAGATAAAATTGAGGCGAGTTCGTTCAATTCGTGGTAGTGGGTAGCAAAAATTGTGCGGGCGCGAATTTCTGTGGCTAAATATTCTGCTACTGCCCAAGCGATCGATAATCCGTCAAACGTTGCCGTACCTCTACCAATTTCATCTAGTAAAACTAAAGATCGTGGTGAAGCGTGGTTGAGAATATTTGCTGTCTCATTCATTTCTACCATAAAAGTAGATTGCCCCGTTGCTAAGTCGTCTACTGCACCAACGCGGGTGAAAATGCGATCGCATATGCCCAATTTTGCCGATTTAGCAGGCACAAAACTTCCTACTTGTGCCATTAATTGAATCAAACCAACTTGGCGTAAGTAGCAGCTTTTACCACTGGCGTTAGGACCAGTAAGGATGATTAAGTCTGGTAGTTGGTAATTGGTAGTTGGTAATTGGTTTACGTCCCCCTTGTTTCCCTTGTTCCCCTTGTCTCCTTGTTCTTCTTCTCGATTCCCGTACGGGCGGGTTTCCAAACCCGCCCCTAGCGACTCCCGACTCCCTAGTTCAGTAGAATTAGGCACGAAAAATCCCGCAGGTAAGGATTTTTCAACAACTGGATGTCGCCCGTCTACAATGTTAATTTCTCGTCCTGAGACAATTTCTGGACGGCAATAACCTTGATATACTGCAACTTCGGCAAAGCCACACAATACATCGGCTGCGGCTATGGCACGGGAAACGTTACGGATTGCCTCGGCTTGTTCTCCTACTTCTGTTCGCAGTTCGGTAAAAATATCGTACTCTAGCTGGTACAAATCTTTTTCAGCCGTAAGGATACGCGCTTCTCTTTCTTTTAGTTCTGGCGTGTAGTAGCGTTCTTCGTTTTTTAGAGTTTGCTTGCGAATGTAGTTAGTGGGAACTTGGTCGGCTTTGGCACGAGAAATGCTGATATAGTATCCGAAGGTGTCGTTGTGACCGACTTTTAATGTCGGAATTCCCGTTCTGGCTTTTTCATCAATTTCAAAATTAGCCACCCACTGCAAATCTTCTTCTAATAATCGTCGCCTTTCATCGAGTTGGGAACTAATCCCAGGACGAATTAAATTTCCTTCAGTCAGGTGGATGGGGGGAGATTCAACTAACTGCGCGCGCAGTTTATGCCCTAACTGTTCTAATTCTGAGGGGAATTTTTGTAAAGTACGGAGATATGGCGATCGCGTTTCTGTGACTAATCTTGCTAATTCTGGTAAACGCAACATTGACTCTGCTAATGCTACTAAGTCTCTCGCATTTGCCGTTCCCGAACCAGCCCTACCGCTGAGTCTTTCTAAATCATAAATTTGTCGTAAAAGCTGCCGCAAATCGTGCCGCAAGGAACTATTTTCTACTAATTCTTGAATTGTATCTTGTCGCGCTCGAATGCCTTTAATATCTAATAGTGGTTGCAAAAACCATCGTTTTAAAGCACGACTCCCCATCGCCGTAGTTGTTTTATCTAAAGCCCATAATAGTGAACCGATAAAAGTTCCATCTCTCACAGTTTGGGTAATTTCCAAGTTGCGACGAGTTTGATGATCGAGAATTAAGTAGTCGGTAATTGCATAAGTGCGTAGTTGTTGTAGGGGAACGTCACTTTCTTTTTGCGTATCTTCGATATAGTCTAATAATCCACCCGCCGCACTCACGGCTAGGGGTAAATCTTCACAACCAAAACCTTCAAGCGATCGCACTTTAAACTTCTGAATTAACTTTTGTCTAGCTTCACCCGTGTTAAAACTAGATTGCGATCGCAAACAATAGCAAAATGATGGTGGTAAGCATTCGGGAATGTGTTCTGATGTTTCCCCAGGACGAAATAATGTCCCTACGTCTGGTGCTTTGGTGGGAACGAGAACTTCCGATGGTTGTAGTCGCAGTATTTCTTGAGTTAATTGTTCTAAATTGCTCCCTTGCGTTGCTAAAAATTCTCCCGTTGAGATGTCTGCGTAAGCTAAACCCCAATGATTTTTCGCGATCGCTATTGCTGCGAGATAATTATTACGGCTAGCTTTGAGCATTCCATCTTGCAGCAGAGTTCCTGGAGTCAGGATGCGCGTTACTTCACGCTTGACTAAACCTTGTGCAACCGCTGCATCTTCAACTTGATCGCAGATAACGACAGCATAGCCTTTTTCGATCAACTGAGTTGTGTATCGTTCCCAAGCGTGATGCGGTACGCCTGTCATCGCCACCCGTCCGATTTCGCCACCGTGTTTGCTGGTGAGAACGAGTTCCAATTCCCGCGAGACTATAACTGCATCCTGAAAGAATGTTTCAAAAAAATCTCCACACCGATACAGTAATAAAGAATGGGGATGCTTCTCTTTTACTTCTACATAATGCTTGTACATTGGCGATAGCTTGTTTTTGTCTATCTGCCGACAGTCAGTACAAGGTTGTATGGGTGCTTGAGATTCAGCAGCAGTTGGAGTGGAAGGAACTTTCATGAATCGCTCGTACTACAGTCTTTTACGACTCTACCGTAGGTTGATGTGAGATGATAACAACGTTTGCGCTAAACGCTGCACTACACTACTCCTTCGGAGAAGCAAGCTACGTGAACGCTAACGCTGTTTTTGTTACTCAGTGCGATCGCTTGCCTCGTCTATTTTAACTGTCAAGGTGGTGAAGAGGCGATCGCAGTAGAGGGAGGCGGCGCGGACTTTAGCTACAGATATTTGTTCTAAAAGCCTTGCACCATGCTGAATTTTACCGTATTCTCCCTTGGATGTTTCTTTTGTGGCTTTCTGTAAGGCTGAATATATTTCAGTTTTGTTAATTTTTTCTACATTTAGATTTTTAGGAATCGCATTTTCTTTAAAGCCTTGTCCGTAGAATCGTTTTAAAGCCTCTATGTCAGCAAGAAACCAAGCTTCCATCATTTGTACCATAAGATGACAGCACGTATCATCAACTTCTGGCTTATTCCAATTATCCCTTTCTTTCAAATGCTGCCAAGGTGCTTTTTTTACAGATGCTTCTGCGTCAACTAATAGCACGTTAAAAGCGTTTGGATGGTCTTTTAAAGCAGATTTAAATTGACTGAAAGTATTATTTCGAGAATCACAGATGATTATGTTCCATTTAATTTTCCTACTTCTAGCGAGCTGATTTAATTCCTGTAAAAACTTATTGAAACCTTCTCGTAGTAACCCTCTTGTATTTCTGCCATCTCCACTTCCTTCTATATAAATACGAATCTCTTTTACCATCTATTTCCCCCGATTTCACCCATACGCCAAATATCTCCAAGTGAATATTCTTCCATCCACTTTTTGAGTTTTACAGGATCTAAGCGGCGTAAGTGAGTCCCCTGATAGTCTTTCTCACATATCAATACTGATTCAGGAGGAAGTGAGGAAATTAAAGATTCAGAATGAGTTGTTACAATTATTTGCGTTCTTTGAGATGCTTCGATAAGCATGTCAGCGATGGTAGACATCATATCAGGGTGTAATCCGATTTCTGGTTCCTCGATACATATCAGCGGTGGTGGAGTGGGATCGAGGAGTAAAGCCATTAAGAATAAATAATGTAAAGTACCATCTGATAGGCGTGTTGCTGGAATTGGTTGAGTTAATCCCGCTTCACGAATATATATTTGTACTGTACCACCGTAAATTTTTGTCGTTAGTTCTTCAGCTTCTTCATAAAATTTCTTTAACTTATCAATGATTTTCTTAGAGCCAATCTGGTGCTGTAAATTATTTAAGCATATTCCTAGATTACTACCATCCTCTAACAAGGGATGTTCAGGTAAATCTGTTTGTTGAGGCATTCTAGCTTTAGAGTTACGCCCTATATGCCAATCTCGATATAAACTGATATTAGAAAACTGATTTCCTAAATATGTAATTTCCAGCATTCGATCTGGATCTTTTCTTTGAGATAGAATAGATTGCTGTCGTTGAACTTTACTATAAGAAATAGGAAGTGTTTTATTTTCTAAATTGGATAGTGCATAAAAACTAAAAGTTGAAGAATCGTTTTTATTAAGTTGGTGATGATATACATCCTGTTGTTCTATTTCTACGCCTTGAATTTTGATGAACTCCTCCAGAACTTCAAATGTTTGCTGGAGTGCGCCAAACACAATTCTATATTGTAATGAAATATTCGTAAGGTATTCTACAGTTACTTCTATTCTTGCTGTTGGAATATCATCACTACCTTTCCATAAAAATTCACTCACGCCGCCGCCGCGACGAATTGACGCAAGTAAATCTGTAGGTAAAGCTTTGAGAATTCCGAAAGCTTCAATTAGATTTGACTTGCCAGATGCATTTGCCCCAATAAGAACATTTAAGGGTTGTAATTCGATTTCCTCTCCTTCGCTACCAAAAGAGAGAAAATTTTGTAACCTTAATGAATGGATAAATCTTTTCCCGTCCATCCCATACTCCTGATGAGTAAATATGTTTCAGCAGACAGTGCAGTAATCCTGTTTAGTTTATTCTAAACTGCGATCGCCCTTACATTCGCATACGACCTCTTAGCTAGAATAGGAGATTATTTGATGATAACTTACATAAAGTTAGTTTTAACTGCAATTATTTGGGGTGGCACGTTTGTGGCTGGTAGAATAGTCGTGCAAACTATGGAACCGTTTACAGCCGCTTTTTTTCGCTTTGCAGTTGCTTCAATTTGTTTGTTAATCTTGACGCAAAAGATTGAGAGACGCTTACCTAAACTCAAAAGAAATCAAATTTTTACAGTTATTTTATTAGGCTTGACAGGAGTTTTTAGTTATAATGCCTTCTTCTTTCTCGGTTTGCAAACTGTTACTGCTAGCCGCGCTGCTTTAATTGTGGCACTCAACCCTACTTTTATTGCTCTTGGTGCTGCTCTATTTTTCAGGGAGAAATTTAACGGTTTAAAACTACTAGGAATTATAACTTCCCTAACAGGTGCAGCAGTTGTCATTAGCAAAGGTCAAGTCATAAATATATTTAAAGGTAGTATCAGTTGGGGAGAGTTTTTTGTTTTTGGCTGCGTCCTGAGCTGGGTAGCTTATACTCTGATTGGTAAATCAGTGATGAAATCTTTGTCTCCCTTAGCTGCTACTACATATGCTTGTATAATAGGCGCGATCGCGCTGTTAATTCCAGCCTTATTTGAGGGAATAGTTCAAAATTTCATGCAGTTTCCTCCTTCTGCTTGGCTGGGAATTTTATATCTGGGGGTTTTGGGTTCGGCAATTGGTTTTAGTTGGTACTATGAGGGAGTTGCAGCAATTGGTGCTGCCAAAGCCTCAATTTTTATTAACTTAGTTCCCGTATCTGCGATCGCATTTGCCGCTTTATTATTGCAGGAACCGATTACTGTTAGTTTAGTCTTGGGTGGGGTTCTAGTTGTCGTCGGAGTATTTTTTACAAATAAGAGTTAACTGTTGGAGAAATGCAATTTGCCACATCTCTACACTAGGTTCATTTATTTTGATTTATTTTGCGAGCGTCCCCACTTCTAAAAAATCTAAAATAATTTGTCTTGCCGCAGGGACTAAAGGTAAAATGCGATCGGCTTTGGCTGAATAACAACTCCCGTGTTGAATTTGTTCGGGAGTTAATAAAGCCATATCCCAACCTTCCTTTAATACGAGTTGGTCTAAATCTACTGTTAGTGGTGCGTGGAAAACATGGCGCTCTACTTGAGGATCCGAGTAACAGCCGACTTCAGATATAGAAGGGGGAAAATAAGCAATTTCTTCCTGTAATTCTCGAATTACAGCCTCATGTGGCGTTTCGCCTGGGTCGAGATGTCCGCCAAAAAAGCCCCAGTATGCGGGATAGACAATATTGGGAATGTCGTCGCGTAATTGGAAGAGAAATTTATCGTCACGATCGAGGATAGCGATCGCCACGCGAACGGGTTGATGAGTCATAATTGTGCAATAATTAACCTAACGAGTGGGAGTCTGTACCTGCTGTTCCTCTACATAGATTTCCCCAAAATCTTGCCCTGCGATCGGGATACTCTGAAAATATACCTTACCCTCGATTGAGACAGGTGTTTGCAGCCGCACATTCGTTCTTTTTGTCAGCACCCAAATTTTCCCTGTTGAGTCTTGCAGTTGATACATCCGCCAACCAGCCAAAGGTATTTGTTGTACGACTTTACCTTGCAGGCGAACGGTAGTTCCATTGCCTGTTTCTGGCTTGAGTTCGCCAATCTTAAAAGCAGTTGTACCCATCAAGCCAATACCATTCATTGCATACTGGGGCAATCTACCACAACTAAGTAGCCCCAGGATGAGCAGCGAGTAAATAGCAGTTTTGAAAAGATTCATAAAAGAAAGACAAGGGAGACAAGGAAGACAAGGAAGCAGAGGAGAAATCCAAAATCTAGAATTTCCCTACACCATACACCCCATTCTTCACTGACAACTGATAACTGATAACGGATTGCTTAAACTATATAAGTCAAAACAGTTATAACTGCCTTTTGACAAAACCATTTTAAAAAAGTTCCCCCAACGGCGATGAACGCAAAAACAGCGAAGATACTAGATGGCAAAGCTTTAGCCCAAAAGATTCAGACAGAGTTAACGACACAGATTCAAGCACTACAACCGCAAATCGGACGACCCCCAGGACTAGCAGTACTCATGGTAGGAGATAATCCTGCTAGTGCTGCCTACGTGCGCAATAAAGAGCGGGCTTGTACTAAAGTAGGAATTGCTTCTTTTGGAAAGAATTTTCCTGCCGATGCTACCCAAGCAGAAGTCGCGCAAGCGATTCAAGATTTAAATGAGGATGAAAGAGTAGATGGGATTCTCGTTCAACTACCATTACCCAACCATTTAGATTCTGTCGCTTTACTGCATCAAATTGACCCAAATAAAGACGCAGATGGATTGCATCCAGTGAATATGGGACGGTTAGTCAGGGGAGAATCGGGTTTACGCAGTTGCACCCCTGCTGGGGTAATACGAATGTTACAGGAATACCAGATTTCTTTGCAGGGTAAACAAGCCGTAGTCGTGGGGCGGAGTATTTTGGTTGGAAAGCCCCTAGCTTTGATGTTACTAGAAGCTGATGCAACAGTCACGATCGCCCACTCGCGATCGCATAACCTTGCAGCCATTACTCAAACAGCAGATATCCTCATTGCTGCTGTCGGTCGTCCTAACATGATTACTGCCCAAATGGTCAAACCTGACGCTGTAGTCATAGACGTGGGAATCAACCGCATTATCGACTACGAAGGTAACAGCCGCCTGGTTGGAGACGTAGATTTTGAGTCAGTGCAAGAAGTTGCCGAATTGCTGACCCCAGTTCCAGGTGGTGTTGGTCCCATGACAGTCGCCATGCTACTGCACAATACAGTCTGGAGCTATTCTCAAAAGGTTAATGGGTAATGGAGACAAGAAAGTCAAAAGTTAAAAGTCAAAAGTCAAAACGACTTTCTTTTCTTCTGACTCCTGTTCGCTGATAACTGATAACTGATAACGATCGACTGACAACTGCCAATTTCTCGTAAAATTGTTACGGAGACGACAGCACCTAAAGGAAACAAGGCATGGTAGCAGCGGATAACCTTCAGATGCCTCATAATGAAGCCCCGTTTGACCTCTCAGCTTACTTGAAACAACGCCAAGTAGAAGTTGAAGCGGCGCTGGAGAGTTCGATTATCGTCACTTATCCAGAAAAAATCTACGAGGCAATGCGCTATTCGCTTTTAGCAGGAGGAAAGCGGTTACGTCCGATTCTCTGCTTGGCTACTTGCGAAATGGCAGGAGGCACGGTAGAAATGGCAATGCCTACGGCTTGTGCCTTAGAAATGATCCATACGATGTCATTGATTCATGATGACTTACCAGCTATGGATAACGACGATTACCGACGCGGACGACTGACAAATCACAAGGTTTATGGTGACGATATTGCAATTCTGGCTGGAGATGGTCTGTTAGCTTATGCCTTCGAGTATATTGCTACCCAGACTAAAAATGTACCACCAGAGCGCGTACTACGAGCGATCGCTCAGTTGGGTCATGCTGTTGGCGCGGCGGGGTTAGTTGGGGGTCAAGTGGTAGATTTGGAATCGGAGGGTAAGTCAGACGTGACCGCAGACACTTTGCACTTCATTCATACGCATAAAACCGCTGCACTACTAGAAGCCTGTGTTGTCAGTGGGGGTGTTTTAGCGGGGTTAGAAGAATCGGATTTGCAACGGCTATCGCGCTATGCTCAAAATATCGGACTTGCCTTTCAAATCATCGACGATATTTTAGATGTTACGGCGACAGCAGAGGAATTAGGCAAAACGGCTGGCAAAGATTTACAAGCGCAAAAAGTCACATATCCTAGCCTATGGGGTATAGAAGAATCCCGCCGCCAAGCACAAGCATTAATTGCTACGGCAAAGGAAGAACTAACTCCATTTAGCGAGAAGGCACAACCACTCATTGCTCTAGCTGACTTCATCACCAACCGCAAGAATTAGGGGAGTCGGGAGTCGGGAGCAGAGAAGGAGGCACTGTCTTCACGGAGTGTAGCACAGCGTTTACTGTTAACCAACAACTAACAACCAACAACTATCAACTATTAACCTTCATCCCTCATCCTTTCAATCAAACCTCATGCAGGACATTGGCGACATTCTCAATAACAGCGTGCTGCTAGTTGCTGTCATAGCTTGTCTAATTGCTCAAGCAGCAAAACTGGCAGTCGAATTACTTAAAAACCACAAATTGGATTTTCGCGTTTTGTTGACTACTGGCGGTATGCCTAGCGCCCATTCTGCATTGGTCACAGCCTTAGCTACGGGTGTCGGTCAAACAGCAGGTTGGGACAGTCCAGAATTTGCGATCGCGACTATTTTTGCCATCATTGTTATGTACGATGCTGCTGGCGTGCGTCAAGCCGCAGGCAAACAAGCCCGCATTCTCAATCAAATGATGGACGAGTTATTCAGCGAACATCCTGAACTGAATGAAGACCGCTTAAAAGAATTATTGGGACATACGCCTTTCCAAGTCATTGTTGGTTCTATGTTGGGCGTATGCATTGCTTGGTTTGTCAATACTTTGTTATTCACCCCTACCTACCCAGTACTAGCGGCGGGAGGCTAATCAGTTATCAGTGACCAGTGACCAGTGACCAGTGACCACGCACCACTCTTTCCTGATAACTGATAATTGATTACACTGTTGTTAACGAAGCTAAAGGATCGGGGATAGTATCGGAGGGAGCTTGAAATTGCCCGGTAATGACAAACTCTAATCGCAGTTTCAGCCAAGTAATAAACTGAGAATTAGTAGAAATAATTGCTGCTGCTGGCTGCGGGCATTTGGTTTTAATTTCCTGCATTTCTGGGGCTTCTAGAAAGGCAGGTTGTTTGACTAACCAAAAATCAATTTCTTTTTGCTTTTCTAAGTAGTCGCGCGTCCGTTCTTTCAATACTTCTTCTAAAGGTTCTTCTTCAGTTAAAAAGCGTTGACTGGCTAAAACGTAGTGGTAGGTTTTCATTGTTTTGATGGTAATTGGTAATTGGTAGTTGGTAGTTGGTAGTTGGCGAGAGGTGAGAGGCAAGCGGTAAGAGGTTTTGCTACCTCAGCTCCCGCTCGCTCCCTTACCTTTCTTCCCCTGCTCCCAGCTCGTCCCTGCTCCCTGCTCCCCTAATAGCCTGTTTCATCTCGCGCACGGCTCGTTCCATACCAACTAAAGCCGCTCGACTAATAATTGTATGACCGATGTTGAGTTCTTCCATCCCAGGAATGCAGGCAATTGGGTAAACATTCCAATAGGTTAAACCGTGTCCGGCGTTAACTCGCAATCCAGAGGCGATCGCTTGTTCGCAGCCTTTGGCTAACACTGTCAATTCTGCTTGGCGGCTGGCTTCTGATTTTGCTTCAGCATAGCGTCCCGTATGCAGTTCGATAAATTTGGCTTTAGTCTTGACAGAAGCTTGGATTTGTGCATCTTCGGCATCGATAAACAAACTTACGGGAATATTTGCCGTTTGGAGCTTGTCTACTACCTCGCTCATGCGATTCAGTTGTCCTGCTATATCTAATCCCCCTTCTGTTGTCACCTCTTCTCGTCGTTCGGGGACTAGGGTAACGTAATCTGGCTTTACATCTAGAGCGATCGCTACCATTTCTGCTGTCGCTGCCATTTCCAAGTTCAGGTGCGTGCGGACTGTCTGCCGCAATATTCTCACATCTCTTTCTTGAATGTGTCGCCGATCTTCGCGCAGGTGAACTGTAATCCCGTCAGCTCCCGCTAATTCTGCTAGCACCGCTGCTGCCACGGGATCTGGCTCTACCGTGCGTCGAGCTTGTCGAATCGTCGCAATATGATCGATATTTACTCCCAGTGTAGGCATCCACGCTCCCTTTACTTGCCGTCTCCGCACTTAATTTTACCAAGAGTCAAACTAAGTCGTAAGTTGTAAGCCGTAAGTCGTCAGTGGAGGACTGCAAAAAAAGCGCGATCGCCCTATGATAGAAGTTAGATGGCTCCGAATCTAGCTCGCTTCCTACGACATGGCATCTACAGAAAAATTAGCGATCGGGGCATTGAGCATCAGCATAAAGATTTGCATTAGAGCTGATAAATAAAATAGGAGGCAAGCTATGCGCGATCGCGTTAACTTAACCTGATTTGATATATTTTCGATTCCTTAATACAACTTAATAATTTCCGAGAAAGGAATCATTTTAGATGTAGCTATACCAATATTAAGTTATCAATTATTTGGTCAGTGGGAAGACTTGTGAAAACTTCTTCCCTCAGTTTCCAGTCCCTACCCCTTAGCTTAGCTCCAAAGATGTGTCCATTAAGTGTCAGTACTAGCCGCTCTACTCATGCCTTGGAAACAGGGGAAGCCAAGCTATGGAGTTTGCTGGTGGGAGTGAATCAATATCAAGACGCTCGGCTACCTTCGCTGAGTTATTCTGCCTCTGATTGCCAAGGATTGACAGAAGCGCTGGCAGAAGCAACTCAAGGATTTCCACGCAAGGAACCGATCGCGCATCACGATTTCGCGACTCATCCACCCACACTAGAGGCAGTGCGGCAGAGTTTAGAACAAATTGTCGCAGCGGCTCAACCTCAAGATACAATTTTGCTTTACTTTTCCGGTCATGGAGTTTTAGATCGGGAGACGGGGCAAGTCGTTTTATGTTTGGCAGATACATCGAAAGATAACCTACTGCAAACAGGTTTGAAGTTGCCAGATGTATTAGAGCTATTGCAAAAGAGTCAAGTTCATCGCCAAATGCTATGGCTCGATGCTTGTCATAGTGGAGATCTCACTTTGCGGGGAGCTAAAGGTGAAGTGACGATAGAACAACCAGAACTGAACCCAGCACAGCAATTGATGGAGGTATTGAGGCAACGAGCAACTCAAAGTCGGGGCTTTTATGCCTTATTGTCCTGCGATCGCAAGCAAAGGTCTTGGGAATTTCCCGAACTGAAGCATGGGTTATTTACTTACTACCTGATGCAAGGATTAAGGGGGGAAGCCGCCGACACTCAAGGTGTGATTGATGCGGATGGGCTGTATAAATACGTTTATCACCAAACTATCCAATATATAGATCGGTTAAATCACCAACTGCGGCTGATGAATCAGCAAAAGCGCAGCCGAGGAGAACTAGATTTACACCCAGAATACCCTTTACAAACTCCGAAGCGAATTGTAGAAGGGGTAGGAGAACTCGTTTTAGGGTTAAAGGTAGACGAACGCATCCCACAACCAGTCAAACACAGCCGCCGCGCCTTAGTATGCGATGGTTTTGCCGATAGTAATGCCGTTTATGCTTTCAGTCGAGCTTTACAAACAGCTGGAAATTTTGCCCTAGAATATTTTCCCCAGTCCGGTAAAGCATGGACGGATGCCAGATATGCCATTCAAAGCTGTTTGCGATCGCCCGTTTCCTCCCAAGAACCAGAAACAGTTTTGTTATACTTGCGCGGTAGAATGGAGGCGATCGCAGATGGGGAAGCTTGGCTTGTTATGGGCGACAGTCTGCGGCTAAGTCGTTCTTGGTTGCAGCAAGAGTTACGCCGTAGTGCGACAGCACGACAAATTATTCTTCTCGATTTTCTGGGTACAGAGCGATCGTCAGCAACACTGCAAGAGTGGATCGAAGAATTACAGCTCAGTGGTGGAAAACAGTGTATTATCGCTGCTGCACCCTCCGATCGCGCACCAGAGCAATTTACTCATGCTTTGCTAGAAACATTGGCAGCAAAGGAACCATCCTCACCTTTGTCAGTAACAGCATGGATGGATGAATTACAGCAAAAGTTAGAACGGATGGGAATGCCATTGCACCTGTGGCTGTCAGAAACCGCCGGCGACATAGAAATTTTCCCTCCAACGACGTTGACAGCCACAAAATTCGTTCCATCGCCACCAAAACCACCACGGATCGAAAAACCTGCTGTCAGCCACTCTACGCCCAAAGTGCAGCCACCAACAGCCGCCGCCAGTCCTCCTCCAGCACCCGCACCAGCAATACCATTACCGGCGAAAGAATATTTTTCACAGCAATACGCTCAGTTAGAAAAAATTTTGCGGGAACTGGTAGGACCAATTGCTCCTACCTTACTCTCTCAGGTGGCAACTCCAAATTCTCAACCGCATCACTGGGTAGAAAATTTGCTGCCAATATTATCACCGCAGCAACAAAATCAATTGCGTCAACAATCGATCTCCTTATTACAACAAATCCCAGGATCGCAACCGCAAACGCGATCGTCATCTTGTGCTACAAGTTGGCAACACGAAACTTTGTCAGAAAATTTTATTCATCAATGCGAGCAAGCTTTATCTGCCGCGATCGGTCCCATTGCGACTTTCTTAATCCAAAATACAATTAAATCGCAACCACAAATTTCGCGATCGGAATTAATCGAAATATTAGCTACCGCGATTCACGATCCTCTGCAAGCAGCAGCCTTCCGCCGTCGATTATTGTAGCTTCTATAGAGACGTTCCACGGAACGTCTCTACATCGTCATGACTACACGGAAGCGAAGTAAACTTTGGATTTTGTGGGGTCAGGAGTCATGGTTTTATCCCCAGGCTGCCAACCAGCAGGACAAACTTCATCTGGATGGCTTTGAACGTACTGAATTGCTTTCAACGTCCGTAGAGTTTCTTCAACACTACGACCGAAGGAAAGGTTGTTAATCGTGGCGTGTTGGATAACTCCCTCTTTGTCAATTAGAAATAGACCGCGAAGAGCAACACCTGCTTCTGGATCTAAGACATTGTAAGCAGCACTAATCTCTTTCTTGATGTCAGAAACAAGAGGATAGTTGAGGTCGCCAACGCCACCTGACTTGCGATCTGTTTGAATCCACGCTAGGTGGGAGAATTCGCTATCTACAGAAACGCCGAGGACTTCGGTATTAACTGCCTTGAATTCCTCAAAGCGATCGCTGAAGGCAGTAATCTCAGTGGGACAAACGAATGTAAAGTCTAGAGGGTAGAAAAATAGTACGACATACTTGCCACGATAGTCAGATAGTTTGATAGTCTTAAATTCCTGATCTACTACTGCTGTGGCAGTGAAGTCTGGAGCAGGTTGTCCAACACGGAGGCATCCTTCACTTGCGTAACTTAGTGGCATTAACCAATTCTCCTTTGATGTGTCTACTATTTGGCAAATTTAGGGAAAGCTAGTTGAGATTCACCCTTACGCTTATAGGCAAGTTCTCGGCTTCCCGTACAGTTGATTTTTACGTTACGTAACAAATATATCATAGTCATAACGATTTTGAGTAGCAATGGGCAATCTAGATACAAGAGAATGGCTGCTGACGAATGGGTTGGGTAGTTTTGCCTGCGGTACGGTAGCGGATGCTCGGACTCGAATTTATCACGGCTGGTTGATTGCTGCCCTCACTCCTCCTAGTCAGCGTACCCTTTTACTGTCCCATCTAGATGCCAGTTTAGAAGTTTCTGCTCAAGTCTTTGCTCTATCGACAAATTTTTGGGGTGGTGGCACAGTCGAACCAACTGGCTACGAGCTACTACAAAGTTTTGAGATCGAACCAGTACCAACCTGGGTATGGGGTGCGGATAATTGGCAACTGTCAAGACAATTGGTAATGCCAGGTGAGGGAGCAGGGACGAGTTGGGAGCAGGGAGACAAGGGAGACAAGGGAGACAAGGGAGACAAGGGAGACAAGGGAGACAAGGGAGACAAGGGAGACAAGGGAGACAAGGGAGACAAGGGAGACAAGGGAGGAAACACCAACTACCAATTACCAATTACCAACTACCAATCGTTTAACCACCGAATCTTAATTCAGTACCAATATCAGGGACAAGAGACAGCTATTTTGCGATTGCGTCCGGTAATTGCCGATCGCAAGTTTCACGACTCACAACGGGAGGATGAAGATCTACAATTTTCTCAATTAGTTGCCGAGAGTTCTGTTTGCCTACAAGCCGTAAAATCGGGACGTGTAGGCACGTTATGGCATTTACACTGGACGCAGGGGGAGTATCAACCAAATGGCGTATGGTACTGGAATTATTTACTACCAGAAGAGACAAAACGAGGACTGAGCGATCGCGAAGATCTGTACAGTCCTGGCTATTTCACAATTAATCTCAAACCAGGCACAACCGTCACCCTAGAAGCAAAAGTAGGACTGCCAGAATCTCCTTTAACCGATGATGATTTTGAAAAAGCGATAGAAAGTCAAAATTCAAAATTCAAAAGTCAAAAAACAGGAGTCAGGAGTCAGGAGTCAGGAGCAAGAAGTAATTTTTCTCCCCCAGTTCCCCCAGCTCACTTCAGCGACTCCCGACTCTCGCAATTACTCCTCAAAGCCGGAGAACAATTTATTGTCTATCGTCAGTCAGTAGCCGGAGCAACGATAATTGCTGGTTATCCTTGGCTGGAGGACTTTAGTAGAGATGCATTAATTGCTTTGCCAGGATTAACACTCTCGACGGGACGGTATGACTTAGCAAAAGAGTTGTTGGGAACGTTTGGTAAATATTGCTGTTGCGGTTTAATGCCAGATTGTTTGTCAGATGGCGATCGCGAACCTACATATCACAATGTTGATGTTTCGCTGTGGTGGATTGAAACTTTGGGTCTTTATCTAGAGGCTAGCCAGGACTGGGATTTTTTAGCGACTCAATATCCGATCGTGCAGCAAATCTATAAAGCGTTTACAACTGGAACGAAATACAACATTCAAGTTGATGTGGCTGACGAGTTAGTCATTTGGGATGCGGCTGATGCGGCGCTGACTTGGATGGATGTAAAAATTGACGGTCAACCTGTCACGCCACGTCAGGGTAAGCCGATAGAAGTCAATGCCCTGTGGTACTCTGCTTTGTGTTGGGCAAGTCTTTGGGCAGAACGGCTCAGTCTTACTCCTGGGGAGAATGTGGAGCGTTTGAGCAACCAGGCACGACGATATACTCAGCAAGCACACAAGGTCAAAACCTCGCTACAAAAGTTTTGGAATCCTACCCTTGGTTATTTGTACGATGCGATCGCGCTCGACGATCGCCTCAACAATCAAATCCGTCCTAATGCCGTTTTAGCTCTATCTTTACGCCACTGTGCTTTTAGCGAAACTCAAGGACAGAGAATACTGCAACTAGCAACCCGCAGCCTACTAACTCCCTATGGCTTGCGTAGTCTTGCTCCGAGCGATCCTGAATACATTGGCAGCTATGCCGGAGCGCCGCATCAACGCGATCGCGCGGCTCATCAAGGCACAGTTTGGAGCTGGTTAATTGGTGCTTACGTGCGTGCTTGGCAGCGTTTTTATCCCACGCAACCGCTACCGATTGACTGGCAACCAATGCTAGTTCACTTACAACACCAAGCTTGCCTCGGCTCTATTTCCGAACTTTTCGACGGCGATCTACCACACACTCCCCGAGGGGCGATCGCCAAAGCTGGCGCTGTTGCCGAACTGATTAGACTGTTATGAGATAGTAATTGGTAGTTGGTAGTTGGTAGTTGATCGATCGCCGATCGCTGGTCACTGGTCACTGGTCACTGGTCACCGATCGCTGCTGTCCCGCCACCATGAACTGTACCATCTGGCATTACTGCACCTTTGAGGGTGACACCATTGATTTTGGCGTGAAGTATGTTTGCTTTGTATAGCCTCGCTCGACAGAGATTGGCACGGTTGAGGTTAGCACCTAGCAAATTCGCTTCTTCAAGATTGGCTTCAATTAGATTTGTCCCTTCCATGTTTGCCTTTTGCAAGTCAGCTTGACTCAAGTTCGTTTGAACTAAGTTTGCTTGCAATAAGTCTGCCTGTTTGAGTTTGGCTCGATGCAAGTTTGCCCCAACTAATGTAGCGCGTCGAATGCTAGCTTGAATCAAGTTTGCCTCTTGTAGGTTTGCATGACTAAAATTAGCTTTGTAAATGTCGGCTCCCTGGAGGTTAGCTGCTTCTAAACAGGCTTGCTGACAGTTTACCCCTATGAGGTCTGCCATGTAGAGATTAGCCCCCTTCATGTTTGCTTCTTTAAGAAATGCTCCTCTCATATCAGCGCCACTAAGGTTGGCATATTCCAAGTTTACGCCAGCAAAGTTGACAAAAGCGAGATTGAATCCACTTAAATTTGCGCCTTGTAAATCTGGAACGAGTTCTCGATTTTGTTCGCGCCAATCGTTCCAGGTTACAACTCCTTTTTGTAGCCATGCTAAATGCTCTGGTGAAGACTCTGCGATCGCACCTTCTGAGGGGTGCAGCGTTGGCTCGCTCGTGGATAGTTCAACTGACAGCCCCAATAAACTGTCAATCTTTGCCCGTAGCTCCAGTAGTGCTTTACGATCTAATAAAGTTAAGATATCTTGGGCAATGGATTGCAGCGTTACAGCAGAGGGCTGTACGGAACTAGGCTGCTTTTCAGTCATACTATTGTTTACATAGGAATTGCTTCTCACTTATCTTTCCCAAATTTCTCACCATCTGTAGCAGAGTCAGTCAAGAAGACAAAAGTTTGAGGGGCAGTTTTTTTGACGTGACTTACAGCAAAACAAAAAATTCTGCGATTAAACCCATCCGTACACAAGTTAGAAGTCAAAAGAATATTGATGCAGATTAAGTTTGCTACCTCAAATCTCGATATATCACGATGCTTTCCGGTGATGGTGCAGTTGCGATCGCATTTGACAGAAGCAGAGTTTGTTAACCGCGTGCAACGCCAACAGCAAGCTGGTTACTTTCTAGTCTACGTCGAGAAAAACAATTCAATTAAAGCCGTAGCTGGGTGTAGATTGATGGAAACATTAATTGATGGGCAGCTACTTTATATTGACGATCTCATCACTGATACATCCGAGCGTTCTCAGGGTTATGGTAGTGCCTTAATTGATTGGTTGATAGAGTATGCTAAATCGCAAGGGTGCGTTTCGCTACAACTCGATAGCGGCGTACAGCGTGCTGCTGCCCACAGATTTTACTTTAGAAAAGGGCTGACAATTAGTTCTTTTCGTTTTAAGAGAAGTTTACAGTGAAGAAAGGGAGCGCACGAGCAGGGAGTAGGGAAGAAGAGAGCGGAGGGAGCGATCGGGAGCGATTACCAATTACCCATTACCCATTACCTTTTGTAAATATCATAATATGTTGTGATGGTAAAACATCTTTTGTTGTCTGCCATTGCAAACCGATCGCTTGCATCTCTTTGCGGGCTTGTTTTTGGGTCATTTTATGTAAAGTTTTGATCGGAATAAATGGATTTTCTCGGCGATATTCAACTAGTACCACTCTTCCGGCTGGCTTGAGAGCTTTTACTAATTTTTTCATCATTTCGTTGGGATGAGAAAATTCATGATAGGCATCTACCATCAAAGCTAGATCGATACTATTTGTAGGTAAGTTAGGATTGGCGATCGCACCTAAAACAGGTTCTACATTTGCGATTTTATTTTCTTGTTTGAGAAACTCAATTATGTCTAACATTTCTGGTTGAACGTCAACAGCAAATACTTTACCTTGAGGTACTACTTTCGCTAGCCGAAAGCTAAAATAGCCCGTACCAGCACCAATATCTGCCACTACATCAGTAGGTTTTAAATCGAGAGCGGCAATCGCTTTTGTTGGTTGTTCTTCCCGTTCTCGACTTGGACGTTCTAGCCATAAACTTCCTGTATGTCCCATCACTTTAGCAATTTCCCTACCCAAGTAAAACTTACCTATACCATCCGCACTCGGAGAACGATATTCATAAACTTTTGTATTTATTGGATTAGATTGTGTTGCTACATCTGCGGCAGCGCTACTAATATTAAATCCTAGACAACAGACAATTAAGCACAATCCGCAAGTGATGCGTAAAAATGATGAAATACGTGTTTTCAAGTGCATTTTTATGAGTTGTAATTGGTCATTTGTCATTTGTGCGTAGCTAGTTACCAAATTTTTATCTAGCCACTAGCCACTAGCCACTAGTCACTGACAACTGATAACTGTTCACTGTCTCCGTGCTTCTAATTTTTTGACTCTTGCCTCTAATTGATTGACTTGCTGTTTTGTTTCGATCGCTAATGTTGCTAGGTTATCAAAAGATTGTAACTGACTTAGGTTATTGCGATCGCGTCTGCGATTATCTGTATTAGGCGTTCTGGGAAGATTGGGGCGAGAAGTACGATCTATTTGACTTTCTAGGCGATCGAGTCTTGCTTCTAAGGTTCTAAGGTCGAATTCTAATGAGTTGAAGCGCGAATCTGATTGTTGAGATAATGCAATTTTAGGGATAAAACCAATCGTCAAAAATATACTAATCAAACCAACTAAGAGCGGTAATAATATTTGTCTAAAAATACGATTATTGTTCAGCATGGTTTATATAAATCGAGCAAAAAAAGTGTCATCAGTCATTTGTCTATTGACTGATGACCGATGACCAATTACCAATTACCAATTGTTAATTACAGTCTAACGAAAATTCCCAGGATTTAACCGCGAATGAGAGCTATTTTGCTTGACTTGTACGGCATCGTCAAGTTTTGCTCCAGTGCCACCATCCTTTGCATCTAAGAAGGGTTTGAGGTTAATATTCTTAGTATTAGTGCGTTTTTTTCCACCCAAAGCTTCACGACCCATGTTGATGAGATCGCTAATTTCGCTCTGTCTTCCCTGATAAGTACTGACTGCATCAGTTTGCTGTCCGCTATCAGCTACGGTGAGGTTTTCAAAGACGCGATCGCGAGTTGATATGGGGTCTTGTCCTGGTGGTACGGTAAAAACAATCCGACAGGACGAGTCTCTTTCTGTCGTGACGCAAACAGTGTTGTAGCTATTTTCTACCCCTGTGGTCATTTCTAACAAACCATCGGGACGGTAAGATTCTAAACGACGAGCAATTTCGTTACAACGTCTTTGAGAATTCCAACCACCACCCATATTTGATGGTTTTGCCCACTCAAAGAACTCTCCTGGCTGGCTTTCTGGCTGGTAAACTACAGTGTACTCGCCATTTACAGTCTGACAGCTAAACCGCGTCGCTCTCGTAACGGGATCTGAACTGCCAGGATTGCGGCGGGAAGTAGGTGTAGTATCGCCTTCTGTATCTACGACAACATCGCGATCGCGGTTGGTCGAGCGACTATTGCGATCGCTAGAACGAGAATTCTCTTGAGCAATTATCATTCCTTGGCGGGGAAAAGCCATTGCAGTTTCATGTGCTAACAGCAAGGCTAACCCCATTGATAAACTCAAACCTCTTAACAATTGAAACTTAAAAGTTTTTGCAGACATGAAAAATAATCCTCAAACTTAACCCTGCTGCCTCTAAGCTATCTACCTCAAGCCAGTGATGTATCTAGTGCAGGAAAGATTGTTTACATTTATCGATGATGCTTTTTCTTAGTTATCAGTTCCTTCTGAATCAAAATTTTTTCCACTCTTGCTTTCATTTCGGCGTGACGCGCTACTCCCTCGTAGGTATAACGGTTGTAGCCATTACGTTGAATCAGTTCTTCGACATAGCGAATGCGATCGCCTGTTGGGGGGTGAGAAGATAACCACGCTGGCGGTTCTCCCCTTTTGTCTTGTTCTTTCAGCGTCACTAACAGATCGCGTAAACCATCAGATGCATAGCCGCTAGCTGCAATTAGTCTTGTCCCTAAAGCATCTGCTTGGCGTTCCATATCGCGACTGTATCTCATGGTAAAAAGATTTGTCACAGTTCCACCATAGGGAATATATTGAGTCACATTCGCCAGTAAATTGCCTTCAGCTGCCAACTGAAACCCATGAGAAAGGACGGCGTGAGATAATTCGTGTGCCAGTAATCCAGCCAACTCTGCTTCAGATTCAGTTTTGGCGATCGCACCTGCATTCACAAATACTTTTCCACCTGGTAAGGCAAAAGCATTTAAATTATCGTCTAATACAACGTAAAACTCATATTGAAAATCGTCGCGACCTGTGACTTTAGCTAGTTTTTGTCCAATTTCATTCACGTAGTCAATGACTATTTTGTCTTCTACCATTGGCAATTGTTCTCGCGCATCTTTGGCAATCGATTTACCGATGGATGATTCCCCTCGTAATAACATCGAGCCTGTTTGCAAAGCCGACAGCGGACCTAATAGACTACCTGTAAGGGCATATCCTGCTACCCCAGTAATCACATTGGCGATCGCATTTCCTCGTAACTTGCGGCGTAGATGTCGCGTGTAATTATCTAAATGTAAATCGGCTAGTTGAGTAAATTCTGCGGTACTGGGTTGGTTAGGATTGAGAATTGCAAATCTTCGCGCGGCGATCGAGGCTTCCATCCATTTTTTTTCAGCAACGAAGGCTTCTATTTTGGCTTTGACTAACTCCGGTCGATCGGGATAAAGAGATGTTGCTCGTTCCAAAACATCGATCGCTTCTTCAGGATGACCTTGTTTATTGAGTACTGCTGCCAGTTGCAGATGTCCGGGGATAAATTGGGGATACTGTTCTACCAACAATCGCAAGGGAACCAAAGTTCTCGTTTGCAGATTTTGAGCGATACCTGCTTCTGCTTCCCGCCAATAAACCTTGCCTGCTGGTGATAGTTGAGTCACATCAACAATCGGTTCTGGACGCTGTTTAACTTCTATAGGGGTAGTAAAAGGCTCTTTGACTTCTCGATAGAGTTTTTCTGCTTCTGCGTGCTGTCCGGCTTGATGCAAACGATCCGCTTCAATTAGTTTTTTTCTCTGCTCGACAATTGTGGCAAGGCGGGAGGCACTGGTTTCGAGTTCAAATGTGGGTGGTTCCCCTGGTTGTGGTTGCGTGGGGGTATTTTCTGTTGGCGCAGGGGGTATCGCCATAACTGGCGTTCCAGAGACAAGCAAAGCTGCATTTAAAGCGATCGCCAGTCGAGTCCAGGCGGGTTTCATAGGATATTTGTCCGAGTGTGGGAGTGTAGATAATTTTTAGTCTATAGTTGTTGTCAGACTTTAGGCGATCGGGACAAATATTTTTCTCAACGCTCGCCACAAAAAGGCGAGAATCGCTAACCACGGTACTAACAATATGACGCTCAGAACTTTAAGCGAATGAGTACTCCTCAAGACTTCTCTAATTTGATTGAACGTGGTTTTCAAATCTCCTTTGCTCAGCGCTCGAAACGCAAGTTTAATTCCATACTTGCCACATTCTTCTAATGCTTGTTTGGTTAGTTTCCAGCAGAGGTGAGAGGGAAGCAAGCGATCGAATGTTTTTATCACACGTCTAGCACAGACTAAGTTATATCCTGAGGATAGAACAGTAGATGTAATGGTATTATTATGTACTCTATAAAAAGCTAGCACTTGTGGCTCAAACCAAACTTTATAATTAACTGCTATCCTAATCCACATCTCATGATCCGCAGAACTCTCCATTTGAGAATTAAATTTTCCTAGCTTTTCATAAACCTCTTTTTTGACAGTAACAGCAGGAGGATCGAAAAGAGAACTAATAGCAATTTTTTCAATAAAGTTGGGGATTATTCCTGCTTTTTTTCTATGTAAGCGGGAAATATATTTTAGCCGACGACCTATCTCATCTATATGTTGGTGGCGACAGCAAGCTGCTCCAATTGCAGAATTAGTATTAAAACCGATCTCCATCCGATGATAAAATTCAGTTCCAACAATATCGTCATCATGCAAAATATGTATGTATATTCCTAGCGCTCTTTCTATGCAAGTATTCCAATTTGTATAAATATCTACTGTCTTTGGCTGACAATAAAAACTAACTTTACCTTTGTATTGAGAAACTATGCTCTCAATCGCTTTGTTAGTAGAACAGTTATCTACTACTTCTATTTGAAATCGATTGAATTCTCGTTCTGATATTTGAGCTAATACGCTCTCTATTGCTGCTGATAAATATCTCGATCGCTCATAAGTTGGGATCATTATCGACCAGATTGGTCTTCGATTGGTTTCTGGTGTCATCTCAACTTTGATTTTGGTTAAAAATTAGTTGTATAGCTTTATATCGATTGCCGGATATTATACGCATTAGCGATCGCGCGGGCTGTTTTGCACATTACACAAAACCTATTAAACTCATAACGACTTTGCTTTAGTGCAAATGCCGATTCTGCATACCTATGGCGTTCCCGATTTTGAAAAAAAGCGATACATTAATAAATAAGTATTTACATTAATTAATACTTCTGTTAATTTTTTGAAATCTTTGACAAACTCAGCGCAACATCTGCACCATGTCTACAACCACCTTTTTAGCTACCATACTCAAACCCAACACTAGCCCTAACTTCTGGTCGCAGACTGCTTGGGCTGTCCTGCGTGCTGTCGTAGGGATTGTTATGATTCATAATGGCTTAGACAAACTGGGTAATATCGAAAGCTTTTCTCAAGCTTACGTTGAGTACATTGGTTTACCCTTCCCGATCTTTTTCAGCTACTTAGCTGCATTAACCGAAACAATCGGTGCGCCACTGGTAGCGATTGGCTTTTTGACCCGTCCAGCTGCTTTTGGTTTGTTCGGAACCATGTGTGTAGCGATGTACCATCACATCTTGGTTGCTGGTTTAAATCTTTCTTATCTAGAACTTTCTGCTGTTTATGCAGTTTGCTTTCTCTTCTTCACCATCAATGGTGGAGGACTATTCTCTACAGATGCTTTGATTGCTAACTGGCTCGATGCTAGTGCTTTCTCTATGCAAGCGAAGCGGATTATGCGCTTAGAAAAAGCTTATCAGGCTCAGAGTGTGGCGGAAATGGTCAGTAAGTAATGAGTTGTGAATCGTGATGGAAGATTGGCAACTTGCGATCGCCATTCGCTCTACGATTTAGGGAAGGAAGCGATCGCTTCTTTCCCTAGTTTTTGTATTTTTACAGCAACCCTCAATCGTTTATGAAGAGCTTGTACTACAGTCACCATTAGTTATTGACAAATGACCAATGACAACATGTGAGGGCGCTCTATCTCAATAGTCTCGTTACCCTAATATCGTATTCAATACCTTGTGGATGGTCGCTTCTAGCCTGCGCTCTAGCAAGGCGATCGACTTTATCTTTGGACTCTGCATCGATTTCGTAGCGTGCTGTTTCGCTTCTGCAACTAGCACTTGTCATTTCTAAGCATTCTTTGATATCTACCAATACTTCATAAGTGTGCATCGTTTGAGAACCTCCTCGTTCGAGATGCAAAAGGTAGGAATTAAGTTCAGTATAGGAAGCTACGGAGTTCACAGTCTTTAATAAACACAATTCTTTATAGTGGTAATTGGCAGTTGGTAATTGGTAATTGGTAATTGGTAATTGGTAGTTGCTTCCTTGTCCCCCTTGTCCCCCTTCGCCCCCTAATCCCCACTCCCTTCGGTCGTGGGGAAGAGCGAGTTCCCCCTTGTCCTTCTTGTCCCCCTTGTCCTCCCTGCTCCCTACTCCCTGCTCGTGCGCTCCCTTTCTTCACTGATAACTGTCCTTAGTTGGGCAAACCTCATAAAGTGGTAGGGTAACTTGAAATGTCGTACCTACGCCAATTTCACTTTCTACTGTAATTGTTCCCTGATGGGCTTCAACAGACTTTTTGACAATGGCAAGTCCTAATCCCGTGCCTGGAATTGTACCGACATTACTAGCCCGATGAAACGTCTCAAATAATTGGGATAGTTCTGTTTGCGGAATACCGATTCCTTGGTCTTGAACTTGGAAAATCAGATGTTCTAATTGAAAAATTAACTTAAAATTGACAGCACCACCTTTAGGAGAATATTTAATTGCATTTGAGAGTAAATTACTAAAAATGTGTCGTAGGAGCTTTTCATCCATACAAGCATGAATATACTGGCGTTTGCAATGAAATAAAACTTTATGGTTTTTGGTAGTTATTTCTATTTCTTCTATTAGTTCTTGACAAAAGTTGACGACATCAATCGAGTGGGGATTAAATTCAATTTTTCCAGCTTCTACTTTACCAATCAAAAGTACATCATTTAAAAGTCCGGTCATGTGTTTTACAGAATTAGCAATTCGCTGAAAATGCTGATTTTTGCGATCTTCTGTCCATTTGTAACCATAATCTCGTAGTAACTCTGTTGAAGATAAAATTGTAGTTAATGGTGTCCGAAATTCATGAGAAGCTATAGAGATAAATTTACTTTTCATCTCGTTCAAATGCTTTTCTTGTTGTAAAGCCCGATCGGTTTCTGCTTTGGCAGCCTCAGCTACTCTTACCTGTAACATTGCCGCTTCTATTCTTTTCTTTTCAGTTATATCTCGCGCTACACAAACGAAACCCTGCTTGTTACCCTGTTCGTCAACAATAGCAGAAGAACTAAAAGATACAGGAATTGCTCTACCTGCGGCTGTTAACAGATTTGTTTCCAGATTGAGATTTAACCCGCGATCGGCTAACGTATAAACACTCAAGTTTGTGTTTTGGCTTAGAAAAATATCGATCGACTTACCAAGTAATTTGCTTTCTGAAAACCCAAGTAAATCGAGTGTTGCTTGATTTACCTTAGTAACAATTCGCTCTGGATTAGTTACAATTAGTAAATCTGACATTGAACTGAGAATTTTATCTAAATAGATTTGAGATACTGTTGTTCTCGATAAACCTAATATCATTTGATTAAAAGCATCAGCTAAAACTCCGAGTTCATCGTGAGAATCGATCGCAACTCTAGTTTCTAAATGACCTTCTCCAACCTGAATTGCTGCTCCTTTTAGCTTGTCGATCGGTTTGAGAATAGAACGAGAAATGAAATAGCCTAGAATAATGGCAGTTATGACAGCAGCTAAAGTTGAGGAGACGATCGCGCGCTCTCCCATGAGAAACATTTTTTCGGTTTCTCTAACTTCAGTTGATAAACTATTTTCGGCTCGCTGCTTGTATTCCTCGACCTCGGGTAATATGCTTTTTTCTACATACCATTCTAATTTATCTGCTAAAAGCTGCTTGGCATCCCACTCATTAGTAGATAGTAATTGTAAATATTGCGTGACTAAAGTTTTATATCTTAAAAAATTGGCTTTTAATGCCTTAAGGCTTTGATAACTTTTCTCAGCTTCTTCTCGCGTAAGTTCAGTTTCAAAACTTACTATTAATGCCGGATCGTTTTTCTGAATTCTATCATTTATATTGTTTTCTATTGTATTTAATTTAGACTCGATTAGTGCAATAATTTCTCCTCTACTATATATATGTATTTCTCCAATTGAAAGTTTATGCGTTGCTACATTTACTGCTTGTATGTCAGCGATCGCCCGACCGGAGAACTCGAATTCATAAATGTATTTTTTGTTGATTCGCTCTATATGAGCGTGAGTATTTTTATCGACAACCAATGATAGACAACCGATTGAGCCTACTAATAAAGAAGTCCCGACAAAACCTATAGTTAACTTTTGACGAATCTTCATGTTAGAAACCAATTTATGGGAGTCGCGATCGCGCTGATAGCTATGCATTTTCATTTCAACTTCCGGGAATTGCGATCGACGACCGTAAAAATACGGGTGTATTCCGTATCTCCAAAAAATATAGAGACGCAAGCGCTTGCGTCTCTACGATCGAACTTATAACCAGTTAAGACTCTATGAAGTCTTAGTTTTTGATTTAGAAGCAGTCGTTGTCTTGCGAGTGCTGCTAGCGGTTTTTTTCTTGGCTGTAGTTGCAGTCCCATTACCGTTAGCACTTGCCTTAGTAGATTTGCGCTTCGTCGATTTTTTAGCGCTCGATTCCTTTGAGGCTAATAGTTCTAACGCCTTATCTAAAGTCATATCTTCGACTTTTTGCCCCTCTGGTAATCCCGCATTGGTCTTTCCGTGCTTGACGTAAAGCCCATAGGGACCCTCGAAGATGTTGACTGGTTCTCCGTCCCCCGGATGAGCGCCCAACTCGCGTAATGCTGATTTGGATTTGCTGCTGGTACGTCGTCCTTTCTTGGGTTCGGCAAGAATCTCTAGCGCCCGTTCTAGAGTCACTGTCAATACGTTGTCACTGACTTTAAGCGATCGATAGTCTTTGCCTTCCTTACCTTGGTCGTGGACGACATAAGGTCCATAGGGTCCAATACTAGCTTGAATTTTGCCTCCCGTTGCTGGGTGAGTACCAAGTAGCCGCGGTAGAGATAGCAAACCAACAGCTGTCTCTAGGGTGAGGTTATCGGGCGTGACACCTTTAGGCAACGAGGCTTGCTTGGGTTTGGGCTTATCCTCAGTTTTTTCCCCTAGTTGCACGTAAGGACCGTGAGGACCGATCTTGACATAGATCGGCTCTCCAGTTTCAGGGTGAATCCCTACTTTGTCCGGTCCTTCGGTTTTCTGTTTGAGCAACTTTTCCACTAATTCGGCATCTAAATCTGCCGGAGTCCAGTCTTTAGGAATGGAAGCAGTCACAGTATCGCTACCGTTCTGTGCTTCGATATAAGGACCGTAACTACCGATGCGGACTTTTGCTTCTAAGTCATCAAAAGCGACTGTTCTCGCAACGTTGGCTTCAATTTGACTTTCCCGTGCCTTAACTAGAGTTTCCAGTCCCGCATCGCCTGAATAAAACTTGCGGAGATATGGCAACCAAGCTGCTTCACCCGTAGCAATATCATCCAAGGTTTGCTCCATTTTGGAGGTAAAGCTAGGGTCTACCAAGTCAGGAAAATGCTGTTCTAACAAGGCAGTGACAGCAAAGGCGGTGAAAGTAGGAACGAGGGCGTTGCTGACGATTTGGGCATAGCCTCGGTCTACAATCGTACCGATGATGCTGGCGTAGGTACTGGGGCGACCGATACCCTCGCTTTCTAGTGTTTTAACGAGAGAAGCTTCCGTATATCTCGCAGGGGGTTGGGTTTCGTGTCCGATCGCCTCTAGGTTTTTGCAGTCGGGGCGATCGCCTTTTTTCAGCGGTGGTAGAATGACTTCCCGATCTTCTAATGCTGCTTCTGGGTCGTCGTAACCTTCCACGTAAGCGCGTAAGAAGCCAGGAAAATCAATTCGCTTCCCACTAGACCTAAACCCTGCGTCTTCTACCTGCAATTGCACGATAACTTGAGTTTGGCGCGAGTCTGCCATCTGGGTCGCCACAGTGCGCTTCCAGATCAAATCGTAGAGATCGAATTCTCTGCCGCTCAAACCTGTTTCCTTGGGCGTGCGGAAGCTGCTCCCAGCCGGGCGAATGGCTTCGTGTGCTTCTTGTGCGCCTTTACTTTTGGTGGAGTACTGGCGCGGTTGGGGACTGAGATAATTTTTGCCATACATCTGCTCGACGCAACTACGGGCAGCTGCGATCGCCTGCTCGGATAAATGCACCGAGTCGGTACGCATGTAGGTAATATATCCCTGTTCGTAGAGGTTTTGGGCGACCCGCATCGTGTCCCGCGCCGACAAGCGCAGTTTGCGGTTAGATTCCTGTTGCAGGGTAGAGGTGGTAAAGGGTGGTGCGGGTTTGCGCGTCGTAGGACGTTCTTCTAAATCCGTCACCGTCCAAGGTTTGCCCGTTAAACGCTCTAGTAGTTCCCTGGCTTGGGTTTCATTCAATAAAACAACATTGCGTCCGGCAACGATCTGCCCTGTATCTGGGTCAAAATCGCTGCCATTGGCGACTTTTGTACCAGCTAGGGTGGTGAGTTTGGCTTCAAATTCACCTTTCGCCTCTTTGCCTTTCGCCTCCAAGGTGGCTTTGAGATCCCAGTAACTCCCTTGGCGGAAAGCGCGGCGTTGCCGTTCGCGGTTAACTAAAAGTCTGACTGCAACTGACTGGACTCGTCCGGCGGATAGCCCTTTGGCTATTTTTTTCCACAGTAGGGGGGATAGGGTGTATCCTACCAGGCGATCGAGTATTCGGCGCGTTTCTTGGGCGCGGACGAGTTGTTCGTCAACGGTGCGGCAATTTTTCAGCGCTTTGCGGATTGCGTCTTGGGTAATTTCGTGGAATACCATCCGCTTGACCGGAACTTTTGGCTGGAGTAGCTGCAACAAGTGCCAGCTAATGCTTTCGCCCTCTCGGTCTTCGTCTGTCGCCAGTACGAGTTCGTCAGCAGATTTTAGTGCTTCTTTGAGCTGCGTGACAATTTTCTTTTTATCCTTGGGAATCACGTACAGCGGTTCAAAGTCACTTTCCACATTCACGCCCAACTGCGCCCATTTTTCCCCTTTAACGTTGGCGGGAATATCGGTGGCTGATTGGGGTAGGTCGCGTACGTGACCCATAGACGCTTCTACCCGAAAGTCCCTTGGTAGGTAGTTACGGATGGTGCGTGCTTTGGTGGGGGATTCGACGATAACGAGAGTTGACATGAGAACCTAAAGGAAAAATAGCGGCTGCGGCTGAAAAATCAGAATTAAGGATTTATCGGTCGGATGTCAATAGTTCACTCCTAGTACGATTGGATTGGGTCAGCATCAAGTGCCTATTGCAGAAAGCGATCGCTGCGGTGGGCATAGCTCCAGCCTCTCCTACCAAACTATTTCCATCTTTAACTTATATCTAGCATTAGTGGCTACCATTAAATGCAAGTTATAGTTCTAGACAATAGCTGGAAGTCCAGGCAGGTAGTGGCAAAATTCACATAAAAATTTTATAATTCACGCCGCTCGCTCTTGGTAGTCGCAGGGGCGATTTTCTCGGAAATAGCTTTACTTTACACGGTTGGCAGCTGAACAAATGTAGATGTACTGAAGTTATACAGCATAATCGAGGGTAGAGCAGTTTTTGTAGTTTTTTGTAGTGTAAACGAAACGATGCGGCGATCGCACGATGTTACTTGATGTTACCCAGAGTATTGTTCGACGACTTGTAGAGTCATTTGAGAGAGGATGAGTTCATAAGATTGCAGACATTCAATCTTGAAGGATAAGGGGCATTATAGGCACAAGGTAGCACTATCTACCTCCGTATCATTTCTGATAGAACATGAATTTAGAATTTGAATTAGGAATTTTAGGTAATATAAATCTGTATTCGATCGCAATTTAACTAGGGTGCGATCGCGTTAGTTTTTAAATTGATTATATCGACAATGAAAAGAGAATTTTGGGAAGAGATGTTTTTTCACAAAAGTCTAAAAGCTACAGTGGCAAATATTGAATTTGTCCTTCTAATTCTCCCTCCAGACTACACTCTAAAATGATAAGAATGTCCTCTATCACCTTACCAATTGATACATCTACGCCAACCTCAATCACTCCTGGCATTGGCTGACCTTGGGCGATCCGTTCGTAGGCATAGCGTGTAATCGTAGCAACATCGTGAGTGAGCAATACCCGATTTTCTTGGGCTGCCCATGTCAAAATAGTTGGGTCATGCTCACCCGACAATCCAACGTCTTGAACTCGAACAATATCAATATTCGGGTTGCGTCGCAATAATCCTCTCACGACGGTATTATCAAAATTCTCGTCGGCAAGCAATTTTAACACGCTTCTTGTTCAGCTTTACGAGTCAATAATCTGTCACGTAAGCCTTGGGGGTCAAACTTTGCTTGGTTCATCATGCGAACTTCCTGCGCCTGCTGCTGGCGTTGTTTTAGGTATGTTTCAACCTCTTGCTGATGATTGAGATAAAAGGCGATTGTGGCATATACATCAGCTAGCTTCAGCGATGGATAGCGATAGACAATTTCCTCGGCTGTTACTCCTTGCTGGAAAACAGCAACTACAGTATCAAGGGTTACACGAGTTTTGCCTACCAAAACTACACCATCAGCATTGGTTTTCAGTGGTGCAAGTTCAGCCTCAATTGCTAGTGTCATAATCAACGTCAGAATCTCTGCTGCGATCGTAGCAAACGTTCGTTCGGCTCAGCGCCACTGCGATTGTAAATTATTTAATTAAGGTACGATCGCGTAAGCTTTTGAGTATAATGGGCGCAAAATTAACTCACTTATCAAAGTTTTTCTACGGGTAATTTAATCAAGAATTAAGTAAATTTACCAAAACACTTTCAGAATTAGTGAAGATAGAGCTAAGGAATATAGACCCGACCGACTCCCATATAGTTCTCAATATCCAACAAAATCTCTATTAAACGACTGGCACATCGTTCGCGATAAATCTGCTCATCGAGTCTTTCTTTATTACCAATCGTCACAACTGGAAGTGATGTCATTGTGTTGTTTTCGCGAATCACTTGTTCTAGCGAATCGTTTCCTTTCATGTTGCGATTAGCGGTCAGAATAATCATCTGATTGGTTTGAGCTACTTGCCATACCAAACGATCGCTACTATTTTTGACTAAGCCAACTTCCTCGAACCCAACGAAGCAAGTAGGTACAAGTTCAAGCCATCCCTCAGATGCGAGCGTACCCCAAAGCAGAGTTGCTTGTCCTCTTAAATTGTAGTCGATCAAAAAATTCATACTTTGGACTCAAGCCTGTCTTTCCAAGCTTGAAGTTTAGCTCGGAGAGTGTCTTGTCCTGGTTGCGGAGACTTTGCAGCAAGACGAGCAAAGTGTTCTCGATTGCGTTCTTCCCAGTATTGCCGATTGTCTTCGGCAATTAGCAAAACTTCTTGATACTCAGCAATCACTTCAGCTTGATGAGTTTCAATATACGAGAGAGCAGCATCAATTTGAGCATCCGTAAGACCGAGTTTCTCACGAATGAGTTTTGCTGGATAGCCAGCAGTGAAGTAGTCCATCACATCATAAAGCGTGATGCGCGTGCCTGCGATTATCAGTCCCCGTTCTGTTCTCTCTATCTCTGACTCTTGATTGAATGCTGTTGCCATTATAAAGACTCCTGATCGGAAGTTACATTCATCCTATTCTAAATGAAAGTAGGATAGCTGCTAGAATCTCATCAGCAACTTCAAAGTACTGCTGCTGCGATCGCAATTTAACTGGGGTGCGATCGCGTGAGTTTTCAAGCACAATTAGTTTAGTTTAAAATCCATCCTCTTTTTAGAGTTTTTTATTTGGTAAATCAATGCGAAAAAAATTCCCATTTTTAGCTTCAACTAAAACGCCTATCTTGTTGTTAGTCTGTCCGCAGTATCCGCCTTCTTTAGCCTCTTTGTCTGTTTCTTCAGCACAGCGATCGCCAAATGCGTCAAACTGAATAACTCCTCCTTCAACAGCACTCTCTTCTACTACAAAAAAATCAGGCTTTGACAATACATTCTTTAGCTCGATACGGAGACATTTATCTGTATTGAAGTGATTCTCTAGCTTTTTATCCCAAAATGAGCAGGTTTTGGATGCCTTTTGCAAACCCTCAGCGAGAGTTAAAGTCGCATCATACGCCATCGCCGTATTCCAGTTGATAGCATGTTGACCGAAGTAGATATAGGCATCTTGTTGTAAAGGCAACCAAGGATTATTTCTATGCCAAGGAACAGCAACTATGATTCTCTTATTTGCATCGTTAAGCGCTTTTGCAACTTCTAAGTTATACATACTATCTGCTCCAAAGAGAGGTATAGTTGCCTTTCTGAGGATAGATAGAACTAGTTCGTTCTTTGCTCTTGGAGAACTTGGAGCTAGTAGCAGTGCTTCTGCTTGTTTTCCTACTTTTTCTAAACACTCATCATCGTCAAAGTTATCGTTGCTTAGATCGCAGCCTGTGTTGCTTTCATTGATAACTTCAGAGCCATTTCCCAGAAATTTAAATTCTTTTTCAAACATCTTTTTATAACTTTCACTATATATGTCATTGTCATGAACAATCGCTATCTTTTTGATTTTTGTATGATTGCTAATGTATTTGACTAGTTGTTTTACTGCAATGCTGTCATTAGAAGCAGTACGAAATACATAATCATTGTCGCTCGACCGATCAGAACTAACAAAAGTACTACTAGGAGAAATAGCAACAACTCCCTCTTCTTGATAGATTGGTCTAGCATCTTTAGTAGTAGTACTTGTAGAGTGTCCAATTACGCCCAAAATCGGTGGTCTTCCTACTAAAAATTTGGCTACCTCTTTAGCATTATTGAAGCCGTCATCAGCAATGCCAACTATTAGTTTTTTTCCATCAATACCATTAACTTTTTTATCATTCACCTTATACTGAGCTAGAGCAATGCCTCTCAAAGTTTCTTGTGCTTCAGAGACACCTTTAGAATTACTTCTACTAATTGGAACACTTACAGCAACTCTAACAAGATTTTTTTCGCTCATCTGAGCTTTGGCGTTCTTTAAGTATTTGGCGTTATTTAAGTAAATATGCGCTTCTGGATCGTTTGGACACTTCTGTTTATCAATATATTGTCTGAATTGAGCTTCAGCTTCGTCGAAGCCTTCTTCCGTATTTTTACCGTAGCTTTGCGTGCCGTTTTTTTTAAGATTGAAGTTATTCATACAACTCTCCTTTCTAGTAGCTTCTAGGCTATCTTCTGAAATTAAAACTCTCTCACCCCAACTAAAGCAATATTCGTTACCATCTGAGCATTTAAACTGAGTAGTTGAAGGCTGAAATATTAATCCAGCAATTAAATGCTGAAATATTAATCCAGCAATTAAATAAATTAGGACTGTGCCACTCATAAGTAGCAACAAAATCCTTCGTAATCTAGGAGATAATGGTCGATCTAAATTGAAGAGTTTAAGTGCAATAGCAGTTATGAAAATCAGCAGCTCAATTACTAAGAAAACAATGGGATAATCTTTAGGTAAGGATGCAGTGATGAGCTTATCAAATAGAACTCTATCAATTATCAGGATTAGAGCGAGAAGAGTACCAATTAATATTAATAAATTTGACCATTGATTAGCTCTAACAAAACTAACAATCGCATCTATGATTCTTCTTATTGATTCAAATAGTTTTAAGGGATCGGGTGGTTCAAAACTCATTAATTTACCTAGAATGAGAGCTTTGTATCAATATTTACCTTGACAATGAAAGCCAATTTCGTACTGAACAACTTTTTGTTATAACAAAGTAGTTGAGTAGAAATTGCCACTTACTATAATTTAATTCTAACTAGTTTTTCTTGCTTCAGAAAGAAAAGTTTATAGATAACCCTAAATTACTTTCTCCATCACCAGCGATCGCACCGCACTGCACCTTACCTAAACTACATCCAAAAGACAGACTAGTAAAGAATTGTAGGGATTTCGGAACGATTCAGCCGCATAAGCTATCACAGGAATACTATGCGAGTAAAGCGAGGCGAACCGTGGTTAGGGGCGTGAGAATTGGGTGGCATTTCCTACTAGTATTAACACTTATACTGGCTATAGCAGGGTGCGGTACAGCACGGTTATCGGATGAACCACTACCAGTAGTTGCACTAATTCCTCCGCCACCATTACCAAACTGGATTGAACAAATTAGTCCGATTGGAGAAGCTGAAACAAAAGCTCAAATTCGGATTCGGTTTAAAGAGGCGCTGATTCCAGTTGAGAGTATGGATAGCAGCCAAGATATTTTAAAGAAATTTGAGCTTTACCCGCCCTTACCAGGACAATTTCGCTTTCTCACGCCGCGCATGGTAGGATGGCAAGGCGATCGCGCTTTACCGAAAGCTACGCGGGTTAGAATTACCCTGAAAGCTGGATTAACAGACTTAAAAAATCATCGTTTAGATAAAGATCTGGCTTGGACTTTCAGCACTGAAGCAATTAAGTTATTCAACTTACCAGGAATCGAGCCTAATTCAGAATCTTCATCTGAACCTTTGAGTTTACAGCCAACGCTCAAATTTAGTTCTAATGTCGAACTAAATTTAGATTCTTTATCAAAACAAGCGCAACTTGTAGCAGAGGAGAAAAAACAAAGCGTACCTCTGAAAATTGCGTTGGAGAAACAGGAAGTTATCGAGGAAGATAATTCAGCTCAAGAAAAATTCGATCTTGCTAATCGTGATTGGAATTATACCATAAAGCCGCAACAAAATCTAGACAAAGCAACTCGTTATCGTTTAGAATTTGCCCGTGGTTTGCTGCCTTTACACGGTAATTTACCAAGTACATCTACTTTTGCAACTCAGGTACAAACTTACGCACCTTTAACATTCGACAAAATTCAGTATATCGGACAAGCTGATGCTGGTGGGGCATACGGCAGATTTGTTCAAGGTAGTCCTCAACTAATATTTAATAATGGTTTGGTAGCAGAATCTGCGATCGCAAATATTAAAATTCAGCCAGCACCTAAACAATCGCCGCGTTTGATACAAGCGTATGAAGGAAATAGCGTTGTCAACCTCAATCCTTATGCTTTAGAACCAGCAACTACTTATACTGTTACTTTGGGCGCAGATCTTAAAGATAAATTCGGGCAGACTCTCGATAAATCAATCACTCAAAAGTTTACCACAAGTGATGTTTCCCCCGATATTTGGGTTCCTTCAGATTTGAATATCTTTCCTGATGGCAAAAATTTACAACTGAATATTAGCACGGTTAATTTACCTGAGTCGAGGTATAAAGCAGCCTATAAAGTCGTACAACCAGAAGATTTAGTTTATATTGATTCCGCCTATCCTAGAGGTGATGGTAACGATTTACTTCCTTCTCAGAGTTCTTGGCAAAAGTTTCCTGTTAAAGGACGCAAGAATCAATCGGTTGATACGACTGTTCCTCTACGAGAAAAACTGGGTAACTCTACAGGAATGTTAGCTTATGGCGTGCAGGCGCGCACTAATTCTTATAAGGAAAATGGTAAGCAGCAATGGCGCGAACCGACATTTTACGGATTAGTACAGTTAACTAATTTGGGTGTATTTAGTCAGTGGTTTCCCGATTCAGGTTTGATTCGAGTTCATCATCTTTCAGACGGTGCTGCTGTAGCGAATGCAAATGTTGAAATTTACGAATCTAAATTAGGGGCAAAATCTAGAATTGTACCCGTAGCTTGTGCGGTTGGAAAAACCGATTTAACTGGAACTTTACTGCTAAATCGTCAAGCTTTGCAAACTTGCACGGGAGGTGCAGAGTTTAATACACCACCTAAATTACTCGTAATTGCTCGTGAAGGTCAAGACTGGACTTTTACTCGTAATGAAGAGTATAGCGGTTCCTATGGCTACGGGATTGATGCGGGATGGAATAGCAGCCAAATTGAATCGCGGGGTACGATTTTCTCAGATCGTCAATTATATCAGCCTGGGGAAAAGGCTGAGTTGACTGGCGCAGCTTATTATTTACAAAATGGCGTTATTAAACAAGATAAAAATGTATCTTATCAAGTTACGCTAGAAAATCCGAACGGAGAAAAGATAGATTTAGGTACTCAAACTACAAATGAATTCGGGACGTTTTCCTTAGAAATACCTCTCAATTCCAGTCAACCTTTAGGATACTATTCAATCCGCGCTAAAGGTGAAAGTGGTGCAGAAATTTCTGGTGAATTTCGCGTGGCTGAATTTAAACCACCTAATTTCAAAGTAGAATTGGATTTAGGTAAAGAATTCGTCCTATCTAACGATAAAATTGCAGCTACAGCTCAAAGTAATTATTTATTTGGTGCGCCTGTAGAAGGAGGAAAAGCACAATATTACGTCACTCGCAGCCAAACTAATTTTAATCCTCAAGGTTGGGAACAATTTTCATTTGGACGACAGTGGTTTTGGCCCGAAGAAAGCCCTAATATTACTAGTGATGTATTGCGATCGCGTCAAGTTTTAGATGCAGCAGGGAAAAGTAGTCAAATTGTACCTGTAGCTAAGGATTTACCTTATCCGATGACCTATCGTGTAGACGTGCAAATATCAGATGTTTCCAATCTATCTGTAGCTGATTCTCGCACGTTTACGGCACTACCGAGCGATCGCCTCATTGGTTTGCAAAGCGATTTTGTCGCCGATGCTGGTAAATCTTTTCCCATTCAAGTTATCGTCACCGATCCTACAGGCAAAGCCGTAACGGGGCAACAAGTTCGCGTCGAACTACAAGAAATGAAATACAGCAGTGTTACCCAAGTGGTTGAAGGTAGCCAAACCCCTCACAATCAGGTGGAATACAAAACGGTAGCGCAAACGCAGACATCCTCTAGCGATACGCCTCAAACTGTTTACCTGACTCCGCCAGCATCCGGTTCTTACCGCATTCGCGCTAATTTTACCAATGCTAAAGATGAAAGCACTGCTACTGATACGCAAATTTGGGTGACAGGCGATAATGGGGTAAACTGGGGCGATCGCTACAAGAACAATCGCTTAGAACTCAAACTAGATAAAGATAGCTATCAACCTGGGGAAACAGCCACAGTCTTAATTCAATCACCATATCCCGAAGCAGAGTTGTATTTGGCAGTTGTACGTCACGATACTCTGTATCGCACGATTATCCCCGTTAAAGGTGGTGCGCCGCAAATTCAATTTCAAGTCACCGCAGATATGTTACCAAACGCCGCAGTCGAAGCGGTACTCGTGCGTCAAGGGACTCCCATATCTCAAGTCGAACCAGGGAGTTTAGAAAATTTAGTCAGAATTGGGTTTGCACCTTTCAAAATTAATTTAGAGGATAAGTATTTAAAAGTGCAAGTTAATCCCGAAAAGCGATCGCTTGCTCCTGGTGAAGCGCAAACTGTTGAATTACAATTACAAGATGGAGTAGGAAATTTCCTGCAAGGACAGTTTGCTGTCATGGTGGTGAATGAAGCCGTATTGCAGTTAAGCGGCTATAGATTACCAGATCTGGTACAAATAGTATACGCCGAACAACCAATTTCTACCCGTTTTGCCGATAATCGTCCTAATGTTGTTCTATCACCCCTATCATCTCCCCTCGATAAAGGTTGGGGTTACGGTGGTGGAAATTCTTCGGGATTGGCAAGTACCCGCGTGCGGACAAATTTTCAACCTCTAGCTTACTACAATGGTGCGGTGCAGACAGATGCAAGTGGTAGGGCGAAAGTTACGTTTACCTTACCCGATGATTTGACAACTTGGCGGGTAATGGCGGTTGCTACCGATGGCGATTTGCGTTTTGGAAATGGGGAAGAAACGTTTATTGCGACTAAACCCCTATTATCTAATCCAATTCTGCCGCAGTTTGCTCGTATAGGCGATCGCTTTGATGCAGGTTTATCTGTCACCAATACTACAGGGCAATCGGGAACGCTAGCAATTCAAGGTACTGTAGATGGTTCCATACAATTTGCTGACAATAATTCTGGCGATTTATCAACCCCAACAAAATCTGGTACGAGTGCTTATCGTTTCCCCTTTGTTGCCACTCGTGCAGGCAAGTCAACAGTTAAATTTACCACGCAATTAAATGGTACAACCGATGCTTTCGCCGTACCATTGGAAGTAAAGCCACTAGAAGTCACAGAACAAGTGGTAGAGTCGGGAGTAACGAGCGATCGCACTTCCATACCCTTAAATATAGATAACAATGTCGTGCCCGATGTCGGCGGATTAGAAATTTCTCTTGCTAGTACGCCAATTGCTAATATTACCGCGCCAGTTAAACAAGTTCTAGATGAAGAACAATTGCCATTTTTAGAACCAGCCGCCAGTCAACTTGCGATCGCGGCAAATTTACAAATTCTTTCTCAACAATACGGGCAAACTGTAACCAATTTCAACCCCAGTCAACAAGCAAAAGCTTTAGAACGCTTGCAAAAACTCCAGTTACCAGACGGCGGCTTTGCTAGCTTACCTGGCGATAAAACATCAGATCCTTTTGTTTCTCCTTACGCAGCATCAGCAATTGCTACAGCTCAAACCGCAGGATTCGATATTGATGCTAAAATAGTAAATCGTCTCAGAAATTACTTGCAAAAACTTTTAGCAAATCCCAGTCAATACGATTTTTGTAAAGAGTCGCCTTGTAAAGAACGAGTACGCTTAGAAGCTGCGATCGCACTAGCTCAATTAGGCAATAAACAAAATGATTTTCTTGCCGATATTTATCACGGACGCGATCGCTTCGATCTCGTTACCAAAATTAAATTAGCACGATACCTGCATCTATTTCCAGAATGGCAGCAAGAGGCGAAAATTCTGACGGATCGATTGCAAGAGATTGTGTATGAAACCGGACGCAGTGCCGTGGTAAACTTACCTTCCGGTTGGCAGTGGTTGAATTCTCCTACCACAAGTCAAGCCCAAGCCTTACGATTATTTATCGATACTAAGGCAAAGCCTGAAGTTTTAGCTCGATTGTTGCAAGGACTCTTGGCGTTGCGAAGGGAAGGAACTTGGCAGACAACCTATGATAATGCTGAAGCACTCACCGCTTTGGTGCAATATATGCGAGTAGAGACGTTACATGTAACGTCTCTACAACCCACACCACCTAACTTTACAGCAAACGTGCAACTAGGAGGTAAAAACTTAACTGCAACTCAATTTGAAGGCTACCGCAAACCCAGTGTAGATATTTCCGTACCGATGACTCAGCTACCCCGTGGGCAAAAAAATTTAAATCTAACTTTGAAAAAATCCGGTCGCGGGATGCTACACTACCTACTTGCCTATCGCTATCGCCTCCAAGGAGAACAACCAGGGCGCTTAAACGGACTCAGAATCACGCGAGAAATTCGTCCGGCTAACGAAACAAAGGCATTGCGGCGAATTGGTTTGTATGCCCCTACCGAACCCTTGACAGTTCCAGTCGGACAAGTGTTTGATATAGGTTTAGAAATAATTAGCGATCGCCCTGTAGATCGAGTTGTAATTACAGATCCTCTTCCCGCCGGATTTGAGGCTGTGGATACGAGTTTCCAAACCGCTACACCCTACTTTCAACCGCAACAAGATAGCTGGGAAATTGGCTATCAAACAATATACCGCGATCGCGTGGTAGCCTATAGCGACAGGCTAGAACCAGGAGTCTATCAACTTCATTATCTCGTGCGATCGGTCACTCCAGGCACGTTTCTTTGGTCTGGTGCAGAGGCGCATTTACAATATGCTCCAGAAGAATTCGGGCGTTGTAGTTCCTCTCGGTTGGTGATTCAAGATTCGCAGTGAGATTTTTACTCTCCATCTACCCCAAAAACAACTTATACGCTGGATTTTGACTTTCATCCCAATAACTCAATCCCAGCGTATCGAGAAACGCCTGCCACTGTTCCATTTCCTGGGGCGGAACTTGCATTCCCACTACGGCGCGTCCGTAGTCTGCCCCGTTGTTGCGGTAGTGAAACAAGCTAATATTCCAATTGGGACTCATGGAACCAACAAATTGCATCAATGCCCCAGGACGTTCGGGAAACTCAAACCGATAGAGTAATTCGTTGCTAGCTAGGGGAGATCTTCCGCCTACCATGTGGCGCAAGTGTAATTTTGTCAGTTCGTCATCGGTTAAGTCAATGGTTTTCAACCCCGCCGCTTCAAAGTTAGCTACCATCTTGGCTGCATCGGCGCGATTTTCAATTTGTACGCCGACAAAAATATGCGCTTCTTTTTCGTCGGCAATTCGATAGTTAAACTCAGTTAAATTGCGCTTACCAATACATTCGCAAAACTGCCGCAGACTGCCCCTTTGTTCGGGAATTGTCACGGCAAAGATGGCTTCTCGACGTTCGCCTAACTCTGCACGTTCGGCTACAAACCGCAGGCGATCGAAATTCATATTAGCACCGCAGGCGACAGCGACTAGCGTTTGTCCCTGAATTTGTTCTCGTTCTGCATAAGTTTTAGCAGCCGCGATCGCTAATGCCCCAGCAGGTTCTAAAATCGATCGCGTATCTTCAAATACGTCTTTAATTGCGGCGCAAGTATCATCTGTATCCACTAAAATAATGTCATCGACATACTGCTGGCACAACCGAAAAGTTTCTTCCCCGACTTCCCGCACCGCTACCCCATCGGCAAATAAGCCGACTTGAGGCAACCTTACCCTTTTTCCAGCTTTAAGAGACTGATACATCGCATCAGCATCTACGGGTTCTACGCCGATAATTTTGATTTCAGGGCGCAACCTTTTGACGTATGCCGCAATTCCCGAAATTAAACCACCACCCCCAATTGCCACAAAAATCGCGTGAATCGGTTGTTGGCACTGTCGTAAAATTTCCATCCCAATCGTACCCTGTCCGGCAATCACATACGGATCGTCGAAGGGATGAATAAACGTCATGCCTTTTTCAGCTTCTAATTGACGGGCATGAGTATAGGCATCATCGTATGTATTCCCATGCAATATAACCTCTCCCCCATGAGATCTGACTGCATTTATCTTCACCTGGGGAGTCGTCACGGGCATGACGATAATAGCGCGAGTTCCCAACTGGCGGGCTGCAAGCGCAACTCCTTGGGCGTGGTTTCCGGCAGATGCAGCAATGACACCCTGTGCCAACAACTCCGGTGCCAGTTGTGCCATCTTGTTATAAGCCCCCCGCAATTTGAAGGAAAAGACTGACTGCATATCCTCTCGCTTCAGCAGGAGTTTGTTGTTTATTCGAGTTGAGAGATTTGCAGCGTATTCTAGTGGAGATTCCTGGGCGACATCGTAGACGCGGGCAGTCAGAATTTGGACGAGATAATCGCAGTACATGGGGGGAGGCGAACAAATACCTATGAATGATAATTTTACGGCACTAGCGTCCCGATATTAGAGTCGATTAGCGATCTCGCTGCTAATCTAGAAAAGTAAGGCTTCTCCAGGGTTTTGCATTAGATCGTTTTTTGAACCATTTTTTCCAAAAGCTATTTCTTAGCTACCTAAACGCTGTCATTTGAATTAAATCAACATTATCATGGCTGAAACTTACTACTTTGTTAAAGATTTAATTAACGATTTAGAAAGGGGTAGAATTAGAATTCCTTCTTTTCAAAGGGGTTTTGTTTGGGACGCAGAGCAAGTTGCCTATTTTATAGATAGTATATACAAAGGTTTTCCCTTTGGTTCTATTTTACTATGAAGAAAAAAACCTTTGCGAACAGCCAGAAATCTTGGTTCATACAAGCTTCCTAATAACGACCAGAATATCCATTCACTCAAAACCTAGCTCTCAAAATCACGCGAATTTCATCCGGCAATGGAGCGTTAAAATCAGGAGGAACTGTAAACTCTCCGGCACAAAGCGCAAATGGACGCGGAGATTTTTTTTGTTCGGATACCTGCTGTGTTCTACGAGCTTTGGCAAACAGCAGAAAATCTAAAACCTCCTCAAGCAAAACATCTGGAGTTTGAGCGATTTCGTTAAGCAGTTGTTCTCTTGCAGCCATTGTCGTTCTCTACTCTTTTCCTTGTTACTTTCATTCTCCTATATTAATACTCTAGTTTTTCTTGCTACTCTTGGGGAGAGTTACTAATTCAAGAGAGTGCTTTCACTCTACACTACGCGATCGCAGGTAGAGCGAGCCTCAAGTAGAAAGGCTCGGTACTTACTATAGGAATCCAGTTTGATTTATAAACTTACTCGTGAAGACGGGCAACAGGCAATAGAAAATATTAAATTACTGAGCTGTTTTCAAAAATCAAATATAAATCCTATAGTTGAAATGATAGTACAAATTACTATTAAACATTTTTGACTAAAATCTCTTCTGCTAGTTGAAAGTTGACGGGCGTACCAAAGAAATACCCCTGCGCTTCGTCACACCCCAACTTTTTTAATACAGCTAGTTGATGAGATGTTTCTACTCCTTCGGCGATCGCTTTAATTCCTAAAGTGTGAGCTAGAGTAATAATTGTCCTCACTATTTCACAATTCTTGCCTTCCGCATCAATCGGACTGACAAAAGAGCGATCGATTTTCAGTGCGTCTATTGGAAAACGGTGTAAATAACTTAAAGAGGAATATCCCGTGCCAAAATCATCAATACTGAGTTGAATGTTTTGCTCTTTAATTTGGAAGAGAAGTTCGATCGTCTTTTCTCCTCGATCCATTAGCATAGTTTCAGTCAGTTCTAACTTGAGATTTTTTCCATTTAAACCAGTACGATCCAGAATTTTAGCTAACTTATCTACTAGATCGAATTGCTGAATTTGCTTGCTGGAAAGATTGACACTAATATATAAAGATGTCGTAGCAAATTTTTGCTGCCAAATATATAACTGTTGACAAGCTTCCTGTAAAATCCATTCACCAATCGGTACAATTAAGCCAGTTTCTTCGGCGATCTCAATGAAATCTCCTGGATCGATCAATCCCATTTTTGGATGTTGCCAGCGTAATAAGGCTTCAAAACCCGTCAATCTCCCAGTTGCGACAGAGATAATTGGTTGATAATGTAATAGAAACTCTTGACGTTCCAAGGCATAACGCAAGTCTATTTCTAGTTGTGAAAGATGCAACGTTCTGTCGTACATTTCGCGATCGAAGATTGCATAACGTCCTTTTCCTAAAGCTTTAGCGCGATACATCGCAATATCGGCATCCCGCAGTAACTCATTGACAGTTTGATAAACTACTGAACCAAAAACAATACCAATACTAGCCCCAATATAGACTTTACATTCACCTAAATGAATTGGAGCAGTTAGTTTCTCTAACAATCGTTCGGCAATTGCGATCGCGTCTTGAGTATCTTGTAGATCTTCTAATAAAATAGTAAACTCATCTCCACTCAAACGCGCTACAGTATCAACCTCGCGCGAGCATTCTTTTAAAATATGAGAGATAGCAATTAATAGGCGATCGCCGACAGCATGTCCCCAACTATCATTAATAATTTTGAAGCGATCGAGATCGATAAATAAAACGGCACACAAATAATCTTTATTTCTGATAATACGATGTAGAGCTTTTTGTAAATGCTCCATAAATAAAGTTCGATTGGGCAAACCTGTTAGAGCATCATGTAAAGCTTGATAAAATAGCTTTTTTTGAGTTTGTTTGTGCTTGACGATTTCTCGATCTCTTTGCTGAATAACTTCTTCTAATTGTAGAGTTCTTTGTCGAACTTTTTGTTCTAGAGCGTTATTTAATTGATAAATTTCTGCCTTTGCTGCCTGTAAAGCTAATTGATGTTGGATGCGGACTACAACTTCTTCAATTTGAAATGGCTTTGTGATATAGTCTACTCCACCAACTGCAAAACCTTTAACTTTATCGAAAACATCATCTAGCGCACTTAAAAAAATTACAGGAATATGACTCGTTGAAGAATCTAATTTTAGCTGTTCGCAAACTTCATAACCATCCATTTCTGGCATTTTAATATCTAATAAAATGAGATGAGGTGGATCTTTTTTAGCTGTAAGTAATGCCATAGCACCATTTTTAGTACAGCGAACTTTATAACCTCTTTCTATTAAAGCTGTAGATAAAACTCTCAAATTATCAGGAGTATCGTCAACAACTAAAATGTCGGCATAATGATAATTTAATTGAGCGTTATTCATAAATTAGCTGCGGTTTGAGCGAAATTCATAATCCGGTCAAAATTAAATTCACTAACTTCTTTTTGAATCGATTGAGCTAATGCTTGATATTCTTCTGGTATTTGAGACACTAATTGAGCAATTTGCTCTTCGTCAATCAAAGCCGCAGCTTCTGAGAGGTTCACCAGCCATTCATTCGACATAACGGCTAAAGCTTCAGCTGTCAATTTTTCAACAGTTGAAGCTTCAGAAATATTTTTAGAGCAAATTTCTTCATATATATACCGTACGCCTAAAAATTGAGCCATTTTGTCAAAAATGACTTCTTCATGAAAAGGTTTGCGGACAAAATCATCGCAACCAGCCGAAAGAACAATAGCTTTCTCTTCTTCAAGAGTGCTAGCGGTAAGAGCAATAATTGCAGTAGCTTGTCCTTGAAGATGTGATTTAATTTGTTGAGTCGCATCATAACCGTTCATGACTGGCATTCGCATGTCCATCCAAATCAAATGCGGTTGCCATTGCTGCCATATTTTGATTGCGTCTTGTCCGTTAACTGCTTCTTTAACTTGGAAACCAATTGGTTGTAATAATTTTAGTAAAAGCTGGCGATTCTCCCAGCGATCGTCTACGACTAAAATCCGATATTTCTGTTGATTTGGTTGGATTCCAACAACTCTATAAGTTCTTTTTTGCTCGACGGCTTTACTAACATCGCTTTCTAAAGCTTGGATATTAAATTGAAAAACTGTACCTTTTCCTAGTTCGGAGTTAACAGTAATCTTGCCTCCCATCAATTCGACAAAACTTTTAGTAATAGGTAAGCCTAAACCAGTTCCTTGTTGAGATTGTTTACCTGTTTCTGTTTGAACAAAAGCTTCAAATACACTATTAATTTCTGTTGGTGCAATACCTGCACCAGTATCAGCAACTTCAAAGTGAAGAGTTATGGGTTGTTGATTATTGGTTATTGGTTGTCGAGCGCCTGCTAATTCTACTCGTAGAGTGACGCTACCAACTGAAGTAAATTTAATTGCGTTACCCAATAAATTAATTAAAACTTGCCGCAGTTTCTTGTCGTCAGTTTTGATATATTGAGGGAGATTGTTGCTGCGCTCGATTGTTAACTGTAACCCTTTAGATTCTGCTCGTAGTGCCAACATCTCTTTAATCGAATCTAATAAGACATATAAGTCGAAGTCAGTGGGATAGAGAGTCATTTTTCCTGACTCAATTTTGGCTAAATCTAATACATCATTGATCAGCGAGAGTAAATGTTCGCCACTACGATTGATAATTCTGAGATTTTCCTGTTGCCGATTGCTTAAAGAAGGTTCTCGATTCATCAGTTGGGAAAAACCGAGGATGGCGTTGAGAGGAGTTCGTAGTTCGTGACTCATGTTTGCTAGAAATTCACTTTTAGCGCGATTGGCTAGTTCTGCCGCAATTTTAGCGTGTTGTAGTTCTATAGTCCTTTTCTCTACTCGCAGTTCGAGTTCATCGTTAGCTGTTGCTAATTCTTGATTCGCCTTATCTAATTGCTCGTTGATTCGGACAACTTCCTGGTTTTTGCGATCGAGTTCTTGATTGATTCGAGCTAAATTAGCAAAAGATGCTTGTAATTGTTGCGCCATCTCATTGAAAGAGCGTGACAATACTCCTAGTTCAACGATCCTTTTGACTTCCACTTGTTGGTTTAAATCTCCTTGAGCGATCTCCGTAGAGGCTTTACTTAAGCGTAGAATTGGTTGACTAATCCAACGAGAGGTAAGTAACCCCAACCAAATTGCTACTAATAATGCTAAAAGACAGAGAAAAAATGTTGTTCGGTTGTTGGCATGAATTTGTCCCATGAAATCTGATTCGGGTATGGTAGTTACGACTAACCAATTCAACCCAAATTCATCTTGCCAAGGGACTACGCGAACGAACTGAAGTTCGTCTTGTAATTTAAAATTTAGTTTTTGTTCGCCTTTAATTCTTTGAAAATCACCGAAATTGTGTTTCAAATACTTGGCTGTTGCTCGAATTTGAGCGTCATTAATATCAAGAGCGCTGAGTCTTTTAGCTACACCATTAACTAGTGTAAAAGGTTTTTCCGTACTAGAGGAAGCAATGAGTAACCCATCACGTTCGATAACAAAAACTTTGGCTGATGGAGTAATTTCGAGTTGTTTTAAAAAATCATTAATACCAGCTAAAAGTAGATCGACTCCAATGACACCGAAAAGTTGATTTTTATTATTGTAAATAGGACTAGTAGCAGTAATAGATATGTATCCTGCTAAATTTTCGCCATCCCAGTTAGATACGCTGCTCCAGACTGGTTTTCCCGCCTTGACTGCGTCCTGATACCAAGCTTCTGTTTGAGAGTTGTAGTCATCGTAGACTACTGCTATTTGAGTGCGATTGCCTCGCTCGTCTGTAACGTACGTATATGTTCTCCAGTCAGTAGCAGCAGATAGTTCATCAATAGTAACTCCCCGTCCTGCTAAAAATCTTCCTGCAGCGGCATATTCTCCCGTAGTCAGTGCATAGGAACTGTAAGCTAGTTCTGGATAAGTTTGTAGTTGTTTCCAAAAATAACGTCCTGTTGTCTTGAAGTCTTTTAAATCTAATAATCCTAACTCGACCGCGTCATGATTAATCTGATTAATTTTTTGAGGAGTGTCTAAGTAACCAGTGAGATGTTCGGACACTAGGTTGCCACTTTTATCCATTAAGCGATCGACAAGAACGTTAACTGCTTGCTGACCGTTTTTAAATGATAGATAACCCACTAACCCTACCGCACCGGCAATTTGTAACACAAAAGGTAATACCAGGACTAATCGTAGGGGTAGTCCTCTAAAGCTTTTAGCTCTGGAAATATCTTGCTCTTGTGGTGATGCGGTTGGGCTAAACAATTTCATAGTTATCTACTGAGAGTAGGAGCATTAAGAGTGAAGGAATGAGCTTGCTAGCTTTAAATTGCTCAAAAATGTTCTTAAAATAACATTAGTCAGAGTAAGATGCGATATATATCTATCTGTGTAATTAAATACTATTACCTTTAAAAAGAATTAATGTAAGGTTAGGTTATTTAAAAGAATTGAAAATGCAAGAATTGAGACTACTGTTATAACTTTATGATAGAAACACTAACTATTATAATCGCGATCGCCTTCATCATTACCGGGATTTTCATTCATCCTATTCTAATAAAAAAACGTCGCCGTCACTATAAGCAGCTTCCTTTTCCTATACTGTGGAATGCAGTAATTGAAAATAATTTACCAATTTATTATTGTCTTTCCAAAGGCGATCGCCAGCGCTTGCAAGGACACATTCAAGTATTCTTAGCAGAAAAACAATTTATTGGTTGTAATGGTTTGCTAGTGACAGAAGAAATGAAAATAACGATCGCTGCTGTTGCTTGCTTACTTTTACTCAATGAAAGAGGCGAATACTTCTTAAGGTTGCGCACTATTTTCATCTATCCCAGGACGTATTTTGTCAATGAGATCGCAAAAACTGGAAGTTATATTGTAGAAGAAAAGCGCGTGGCAAGATTGGGAGAGTCTTGGACGAATGACCAATTAGTCTTATCTTGGGAACAGGTACAATACGATACTCGTAACTGGCAAGACGGTCGCAATATCGTACTGCATGAGTTTGCCCATCAGTTAGACCAGGAAGATGGTGAAGCTGAAGGCGTACCCATTTTGCCACGAAAATTAGATTATCCGATTTGGATGCAGGTGATGACAGCAGCGTATCAGCAACTTTGTCATGACGTACAACGAGGTAGAAAAACTGTTATAGATAGCTATGGAACGACAAATCCAGCCGAGTTTTTTGCCGTCGCTACAGAAACTTTTTTTGAAAAACCGCACCAATTACAGAAACAGCATTCAGCACTTTACAAATTATTGCAAAGTTATTATCAACTCGATCCCGTGCAGTGGGTTTAAGGTTATGACAATTTTTAGGGTGCGTTAAACAACGCACCCTACTAGCTTTCACGTAGAAGAAGTCATAGCTGCGCTGTCAGAACGACCAACACCAAAAATGCCCTTCCACACTTGTACTAATCTGTAAACAGACGATCGCCGTTCGATTCCCAAGGCGCGATCGTAGCTAGCATAACACTGCTCGTAACGCCCTAAATAATTTAAAGCTACGCCTTTAAATAACCAAGCCTGTTTGTCTTTAGGATTAATTGTCAAAGCGCGATCGCAATCTGTCAGCGCTGCTTCATTCTGTCCTAAATGAATCAATACAACTGCTCGCATCACTAAAGCGGTAGGATTGTCCTCATAAATTGTTATGGCTCGATTTAGGTAATTTAATGCTTCTGTATGTTTACCTAAATTGGCTAACTGAGTTCCCTTTTGCTGCCAAATCTTAGCAACTTCAACAGCAGATGGAAATTCATCAATTGAGTTCAATTTATTATTAGTCGTTGCGGTCATAAAAGTTGTTTAGTAAATGCAGGTTTGGAGTTTTTAACAAAACAGTAAGTACTTATATTTGCATCTCAAGGTTCGATTCAAACATCAAAAAAGTGATTTTCGCTACTTAAAATCAACATATTTCATTTTCTCTCTATCAAGTTTAGAGAAAATACTGAAACCACTATGAACTTTTGTTAAAGAGCGATCGCAACTATGACCTATTCAATGCCCGAGTGGAACTCATATACTCAACATTTACAGTAACACCGCGTTCATTCCAAAAAGAATTTTAACTTGTGTATTGAGATTTTTAGCACATATCGTTTCGATACTTAAAAAAGCTTTATCTAAATGTCTACCAGCTAACTCCCAAATCTCCCGGGACTAGCAGAAACATCCACAGTGCTTAACCAAAAAAACCTAATTTGTCTGTACGCAAACGTACAAAATCTGAGTAGTTAATTCCGACTTCCGACTTCCGTACAGGCGGGTTTCCAAACCTGCCCCTACCGACTTCCGACTTCTCCCTTCGCCTTCTGCCCGTGAAAATAGGCTTCCATCACTTTTAACACCATTGGAGCGCAAATCTTACCACCGCCACCACCAGAGTGTTCGGCAAACGCGACGACCACGATTTCTGGCTTATTGTAGGGGGCATAACCGCCAAACCAAGTATGAGATTTCTGCTTATAAGTCTCCGCCGTACCGCTTTTACCAGCAGCCGGGGGAATGGTAGGAGAACTCAACGCCCTACCCGTGCCGCTAGCTACGACTTGTCGCAATCCTTGACGGACAGTTTGCACGGTACTTGGTTTGATATTTAAAGACTCCCGCCACTTCTTCGCTTCCTCGTTATCTCGCAGTAAGTGCGGTTTGATCCGGTAGCCACCACTAGCAGGAACGGCGAACATCACGGCAACTTGCAAGGGAGAAACTTGCAAAAACCCTTGACCAATGGACATATTTACCGTGTCTCCTACCTTCCAAGGTAAGTCATAGTTGGCTCGTTTCCATTTATCATCTGCAACTAAGCCTTTTGCTTCTTCTGGTGCGAGTTCAATGCCCGTTTTGCGCCCAAAGCCAAATTTCCGCGTCCATTCAATTAAAGTAGGTCCGCCAATACCCCGACCGATTTGATAGAAAAATGTATCGCTACTCCAAGCCAACGCCCCCGGAAAATCGAGTACGCCAAATCCGGCAAGATTCCAATCGCAGAATCGCGTACCACCAATGTTCATGCAACCATAGGTTTGCAATCGCGTTTTAGGCGAAAACTTCCCTGATTCCAAGCCAGCCGTAGCAGTGATGATTTTAAACGTACTGGCAGGGGGGAAACCTCTTAAGGCGCGGTTGACAAAGGGATGATCTTTCTTTTGCAGGCTGCGCCACACGGCGGGGGTAATGCGTTTAGAAAATACGTTGGGGTCGAAGGTAGGACGACTCACCATTGCTAATACTCCGCCAGTACGGGGGTCGAGGGCAACGATCGCCCCTTGGCGATCGCCCAAAGTTTTTTCGGCGGCTTTTTGTAACTCTAGATCGATCGTTAAATGAACGTTCTGACCCGACCTTGCCTTTTTCTCGCCTAAATATCGTAAAACCCTACCCTTACCGTCAACTTCTACCTGTTGTCCGCCCCATTCACCCCGCAGTTGCTTTTCAAAGGCTGCTTCTACTCCCATTTGTCCGATGACATCTCCGAGGCGATAGCCTTCTTGACGTTTCTCAGCTAATGTATTGTCATTCATCTCGCCTGTATAACCGAGAATGTGGGCGGCGATTTGACCGTTGGGATAACTGCGAATCGGTTCGATGTAAACTTCTACATCTTTTAATTGATTTTTGTATTCTGCCAAAGCCGTAATTTGAGCCGGGTTGATATCTCGTGCCATGCGAATTAAGCTAGGAGAATTTACCCCGGCTTTATCCATGCGTTGTTGAATTTCGGCGGCTGGCATTTGTAAAATTTGGGCAAGCCGTTGTTTAGTACTGTCCCATTCCGGTTTTTTGGGAGCCATAGGCCAAATGTAAACGGAATGAGACAGACGACTAGTTGCTAAAATTCTGCCTTTGCGATCGAAGATACTGCCCCGTTCTGGCTGTTTAGGAATCAATCGAATTCGGTTATTGTCCGCCAATTGACGATTGCGAGTCCCTTCAACAAGCTGTAAATATGCCAGCCGACTGCCAATCCCACCAAACATGGCAACAGTAATCCCTAGCATTAACACTAAGGCTTGGAAACTACGCCCGACAGTGCGGGTCGTTTTCGTCTTGCTGCCATAGGCGGGATAAATGATTTTCATGGGGTGGGATTTACGATATTGGCGCGGTAGCATTTAAGATCTAAGTTACCCACAACTGAGGCGATTGCGCTCAGACAAAGCAGCCTTCATCGATCTCATTTTAATCAATTGGAATGAGCGTTCGCTCAGCTAATAGCGGTGACAAGTAAATTTATTGGCAGTTCGACAAAATACCGTGCAGACTGGAAGATAAAATATATTACCTGGGACAATACGGATGACGGCTCGAACTGCAACACGGTATACAGGGGGAAAAGTCGGTGCATCGCTGCTTGATGTTGAGCTGCAAAATGTCTATAAGTTTTTTCATCAAGAATTAGCCGTAAACGGGATCGACGTAAATATTCGTCGAGGAGAATTTTTTAGTATTCTCGGTCCCTCTGGTTGTGGCAAAACGACAACGTTACGTTTAATTGCTGGATTTGAACGAGCGGACGCGGGAAAGATATTGATTCAGGGTGAACAGATGAATCGCGTTCCGCCCTATCGTCGCCCCGTCAATACTGTATTTCAAAGTTATGCTTTGTTTAACCACTTAAATGTGTGGGATAACATTGCTTTTGGGTTGCGGTTGCAAAAACTCTCGCGGGTGGAACTGAATAGCCGCGTGGAAGCCGCACTCAAATTAGTCAAGATGGAGACAATGCGATCGCGCTTTCCCACCCAACTCTCAGGCGGACAGCAGCAGCGAGTTGCCTTGGCAAGGGCATTAGTCAATCGTCCGGCAGTCGTGTTGTTAGATGAGCCTTTAGCAGCGTTGGATCTGAAACTACGTCAGGAAATGCAGGTAGAATTATCCAATCTGCATCAAAATTTGGGCGTGACTTTTATCTTTGTCACCCACGACCAAAAAGAAGCCCTTTCTTTATCAGACCGCATTGCTGTAATGCATCGTGGCAAGATCGAACAAATTGGTTCTCCTAAAGAAATTTACGAACATCCAAGTACGGCATTTGTAGCTGATTTTATTGGCGATACTAACTTATTAGCCGGGAAAATCGCGCATAGCGATCGCTCGACTCTCCAGGTTGATAGTCACAAGGGATTAAAAATTGTCGTGCAAAGACATGACTATACAGAACCAACTGCAACTTCTGCTCCAGTGATGGTAAGCGTGCGTCCAGAAAAAATTGAATTGAGCTTGGAACGTCCTACTATTCGCACGAATTGTTTTGCTGGTAAACTACTACACGTCATGTATCTGGGAACCCACGTTCACTACTTAGTAAAATTAGACTCGGGCGATCGCATTAAAGTCTTACAACCAAATACAGGCAACACTTTATCAGACACTGATATACCGATCTACGTTCGTTGGGCGACTCGTGACTGTATAGCTTTAAAAGCCAGTGGAAGCGAATGAACACAAACCATCAGCCAGTACAAAGATTTTCGCGATCGAGACGCAGATTTATTCGCACATCAGTAGCAGCATTTTCTGGACTTGCTCTCACCCGTTGTGGCTGGAGACAGGGAGGAGTCCAACGGGAAACAGCATCAGCAGGTCCAACCGACAAGTTATTTGTCTATACCTGGTCGCAGTATACAGATGACAAACTAATTAAAAACTTTACTGCTCAGTTCAAAGCACCAGTCGTTGCAGACATCTACGAATCAAACGAAGCAATGCTGGCAAAGTTACAAGCGGGAGGAGGAGGAAATTACAGCGTCATCTATCCTAGCGATTATATGGTGCGGCGTATGATAGAAATGGGAATGCTCCACGAACTCGACCGTTCGCGCCTCCAAGGTTTAGACCGACTTGCCCCTCAATTTCAAAATCCGACTTACGACCCGCAAAATCGTCACAGCATCCCCATGAGTTGGGGAACAACTGGATTTGTTTACAATACCCAGCAGTTAAAAGAACCACCTACAGATTGGGAATATTTGTGGAAAAACCGCCAGCAGCTATCAGGACGCATGACTTTAATTGATGACGTGCGGGAAGTCATGGGCGCAACTTTACGAATGTTGGGTTATTCCTATAATTCCAAAGATGAGTCGCAAATTAAACAGGCTTACGAGAAGTTACGAGAACTCAAACCCAGTATTGCTGCATTTGATACCGATGCTTGGCGCAGTCAAATCCTCGCTGGAGATTTAGTGCTAGCGATGGCATATTCGACTGATGGAATTAAAATTTCTCAAGAAAATCCCAATCTCAGATACATCATTCCCGCCAGTGGCACGTCTTTGTGGACGGATACGATCGCCATTCCCAAAACCGCACCCAATCTCGATGCTGCTTATACTTGGCTCAATTACAACTTGGAACCTACGGTAGCAGCAGAGATTTGTCAGCGACAAACCGTAGCCATTCCCAACCAAGTTGCATTAGAACAGTTACCAACTCAACTGCGCCAAGATACCAATTTGTTTCCTCCAGAATCGGTCTTAAATAAATGCGAACGCATTTCCCCTTTAGGAGATTTTGATGCAGTTTACGATCGCTACTGGACGCAACTAACTAGCAGCTAGGGGATCGGAAATTAGGAAAGTATGAAGGAAGAAGGAAGAAGGAAAAAGGATGAAGTATGAATAGTTATTCGTCATTGGTCATTGGTCATTATTCATTTGTTGACTGACAACTGGTCACTGGCCACTGGTCACTGGTCACTGATTATTGCTCCCTACTCCCTTCTACAAACTGTGCCTGCAAAAAAGTCACCACTTCAACTCGATGCAACCTCAAGTCAGGATGCCGAACCACCGCTACCACCGAAACATCCTCGTTGGTGGAATTGGCTAGAACCGACGATTTTTCTAACCCCGGCTGGAATTTGGTTGATATTGTTGTTGGTACTACCAACACTGATTATCTTTGAGTTGAGTTTAGTGCCAGGGTTTCGCCCGGGAAATATTGTTAATCCTAGCGGTGTAGATAATTATATTCAGGTATTTCAACCCCTATATATGGGAGTGATGGGGCGATCGCTATTTTTAGCTAGCTCTAGTACTATTATTTGCTTATTATTAGGATTTCCCGTCGCCTACTGGATTGCTTTGTTGACTCCTCAACGCTGGCGGACTCTACTTTTATTGGGTTTTGTCTTACCTCTGTGGACATCCTCTTTACTGCGTTCTTATGCCTGGATTACGATTTTGCGTCCTACAGGCGTGCTGAACTCTTTGCTCAATAGTGTTGGTTTACCCAGCCTCCAGATTCACAATAGCAGTACGGCAGTTTTGATTGGCTTGAGTTACAATTTGCTGCCTTATATGGTACTGATTCTCTACGCTTCCCTGGAAAGATTAGACCGGAGATTGCTGGAAGCAGCCGCAGATTTAGGAGCAAATCCCGCTGAAACCTTTTGGAAGGTAACTGTCCCCCAAACTTTACCAGGAATTGCCGCAGGTTCGCTGTTAGTTTTCATTACGGCAATTGGCGATTTCATTGCTCCAGAGTTACTAGGTGGTGCATCCAGTATGACGATCGCCAGGTTAATTTACAATCAGTTTTTAGGCGCAACCCAGAACTGGGGATTTGGTTCGGCGTTAAGTATGGTGTTGGTACTAGCTGTTAGTATTGCGATCGCGCTATTAATTAAATACGGCGGGAATAATTCAGTGACTAGTGACTAGTTATCAGTGGTAATTGGTAATTGGTAGTTGGTAATTGGTAATTGGTAATTGGTAATTACTCCCCTTCTCCCACTCTCCCCCTCCCTCTTCCCCTCTGCTCCCTGCTCGTGCGCTCCCTGCTCCCTTGTCCCCCTTGTCCCCCTTGTCTCCCGACTCCCGACTCCCGACTTCCGAC